>JANOBW010000361.1:0-18690 GCA_031411855.1 Opitutia bacterium | reverse complement strand
CGGTGGCGGGGGAGGAGGTGAGGTCGGTCATGGGAGCGGAGGGGCGCGGTGGGTTTGTTGTCCGGAAGGCGCCGGGACTCCACACAAAAAGGCCCGGCGCGCGGCCGGGCCCGAGGTTGTTTTGTCAACGAAACATCGGGCGCCATCACCCCGGGACCGGTGTTTCCGGTCAGAAGCGGACGGTGGCCCCGACGGAGAAGGAGCGTTTCTCGGGCAGGGTGCCGGGGATCTCCTGGTAGGAGGTGTTGGTCAGGTTGTCCACCGAGCCGTAGAGTTCGAGGTCGAGCTGCCGGACGTTGAGCGGGGGGCGCCAGGAGATGCCGAAGGAGGCGATATAGGCGTCGCGCGAGCTGGTCCGGATGGGGCTGGCCTCCTGGTGGCGGATCTCGTTGTCGAGGCGCAGGCTGAGACGTTCCACCGGGGTCCAGACCAGGGCGGCGGTGGCGCGGTGGATGGGGAAGTTGAGGGTGTAGAAACTGCCCGCGCCGGCCGGCTTGGAGTAGTCGGCGTCCTTGTGCAGATAACCATAACCACCAACCACTTCCAGGGAGCCAAAGCTGCGGGAGACCAGAAGCTCCACGCCTAGGGTGTCCACATCGGCGGCGACACTGGAGCGGGCAGCGGCGGGGGCGGCGATCCAGTCGTGGACATTCTGCTCGCGGCGGGCAAAGGCCGCGCCGTGGAACTTCCAAACCCCGGCCTCCACGTTCGATCCCAGCTCGAGGTTTTTCGCGGTGGTCAGACCGGCGGTGGGATCGCCGCGGAAAATGCCGCCGGCGGGGTTGCTCTTGAGGGTGGTGAAGTTGGGGGCCTGGGCGGTCTCGGCGTATTCGAGGTAATGGCGGAGTGATCCGTCGTCGGTCTTCTGCTGGTAATCCAGACCGGCCAGGGGAAGGAAGCGGCCGTCGAAGCGGTTGTCGTCGGAGAAGGCCCCGCCGGCCTTGACGCCCATCGTGCCCTGGCCGGCCTCCCAGCGCTGCTCGGGGGCCAGGGAAACCCGGTAGGACTCACGGGAGGTCCAGGCCGGGCCAAAGGTGAGCGAGCTGGAATAATCGAGTTCCTCGCGGGCCGCCTGGGTTTGCCAGTGCAGCAGGGTGAAGGCGGAAAAGGCGTGGGTGCCCCCGAAGGAAAGGGTGGTGAGGTCGGTTTCGTGGCGGAAATCCGTGGGGGCGGTGATGCCGTTACGGTCGGTGTCGTAGTTGTCGCGGACCCGGCGGTAGGCGGCCCCGGCCTCGACCCAGGAGCCTTCGGTGCCATAGTTCTGCTTGTGGTTCAGATTCCAGAGCGTGGTCTGGAGGCTGTCCTGTTCCGGCAGGGGAAGGGTGAAAACGTAAAGCCTTTGGCCGCCGAGCTGTTTGGCCTCATACCCGGCGACAAAATCGGTCTGGGAGTCGGCGTCGCGCAGCTGAAGGCGGGCCGAGGTCCGTTTCGAGTAATGGTCCGAAAAGGTCCTGGTGCCGTCGCCTTCGGAATGGCCCGCGGAAATTTCCGCCCCGAAATCCTTGTCCCAGATGAGCTTGGGAGTCACGTAGGCGGCACGGACCCGCTGGGCGTTGAACCCGTTGTCGCCGGCGGAGACGGAAAACAGCCCGCCGGTTTTCATCGGGGCCCAGGAACGGGCGATGGTGGCGACCGAGGCGCTGCCCCGGAGGGCGTTGTCGAAACCGGTGCGGATGTGGGGTCCGCCGAGAAAATCGGGGTCCACCGGAAGTTCGCTGGCGTAATGCCCGGTCTGGGGGTCGTTGAAGTTGACGGCTCCCAGGCTGAACACGGTGGCGTCAAACAACCCGCCGCGGACGGACACATCGGACTGGCTTTCGGCCAGGCCCCGGGATTGAAGGTCCACCAGGGGTTCGGCGCGCAGGGCGCTGGCCAGCGTGGGCAGGCTGGAGGCGGGCTCGGGATTGGCCACCCGCGTTCCGGTCACCGTGAACTCGGGCAGGAGCGGCACGGCCGGAAGGGAAAGTGAGAGACAGGAGGCTGCGGTGAGGAGGAGGGAACGACGCATGACCGACCGAACCAACCAATCACCGGCCCGAAGGAAAGGTTAATCTTGAAATTTTTTGATTTAACAATAGGACGGCCTTTCCGCCAATTCATTTGCGCGGGACAAAACGACCCCCACGGTGGGCGTTTCATGGATTTCGCGCCCTCCCTCCGCCGCCCCTCAAGCCTGTTTCCCTGGGTCGCCCTCTGTCTGGGCCTGCTGGTTTTCCACTGTGGGGGAAACGCCACCCGGGGCTATATTGACACCTCCTCCCTCTTTGTCTGGTGGGGGAAACAATGGTTCACCGACGGGGCTGAAACCGAGCACGGTCCCTTGGTGCTTCTGCTCTCCGTCTGGTTTTTCCGCCGGGCCTGGCGGGAATCCGCCGAAACC
Source organism: Opitutia bacterium (assembly GCA_031411855.1). GTDB lineage: Bacteria > Verrucomicrobiota > Verrucomicrobiia > Opitutales > JANOBW01 > JANOBW01. The sequence goes on along the minus strand of JANOBW010000361.1, from coordinate 16,310 downwards.
ACCTCACGCCGGGAAACGACGGCGGGATGGTGCCTGATGACAGGGGGCCTCGGTCTCCATCTGGTGGGGCTGATCAGCCAGCAGACGCGGCTTTCCATCGTGGCCTTCCTGCTGTTTCTCTGGGGCTGGTCCTGGCTGGCTTTTGGAGCCAGGGCGGGCCGGGCCGCGGTCTTTCCGCTCGTCCTCATGTGTTTCAGCATCCCGTTGGAATTTCTGACCGACGAGGTGAGCCCCAAGCTCCGGCTGATGGTCACCGTCTCCACGGAAACCATCTCGAACTGGCTGCACCTTGATGTCGTCCGCAACGGCTCCCAACTCTATTCGGCGGACGGCAGTTTTCACTACGATGTGGCCCCCGCCTGCAGCGGCATCCGCTCCCTCGTCGCCCTTCTGGTGTTGAGCCTGGTGATCGGACGCCTCTCGTTCCCTGGATGGAAACGCACCGCCCTGCTGGGTCTCCTCGCGCTTCCCTTTGCCTTCCTGGGCAACGTGGCTCGCCTGCTGGGAATAGTCCTCGTGGGCCGCTGGTTTGGTCAGAAAGCCGGCATGGATTTCCATGATTACTCGGGATTTCTGGTCTTTCTGATCGTTCTCGGACTGGCCCTCCTGACCGCCCGAATCATAAGAAAATGCCAACCATCGCCGCCGGAACCAACGTCCCCCCAGCCAACGGTTCCGGCCGTCCCACGCCCAAGGGCAACCTGGGCCTGGACCACCCTCCTGCTGGCTCTCGGCACCACCGGCGGCCTGTCCGCCTGGGTCATCCGACTGGCCCCTTCGCCCCTCGCCGGCATCCGGCTCGATGCGGAGGGCAACCCCGTCAAACTGCCCGATTATCTGGTCACCCTTTCCGGTCAGAACCTTGAGCCCACCGTGGAAAAGGAAGTGCTGCCGCCCGACACCCGTTTCTCCTACAAAATCTATCGGAGCCTGCGCGATCCCAACGACATGCTCCAGATCATGATCGTGCTCAGCGGGGCCGACCGCAGTTCCCTCCACAAACCCGAAATCTGCCTGCCCGGCCAGGGCTGGTCCACCCCGCCGGGCGAAGTCCGCCACATCAGCCTCCCCGAAATGAGCTCCGGCGACCTCCCCGTCACCACCCTCCGGATCAGCCGCAAGAACAGGCTGCCCGACGGCTCCGAGCAGGAGGCCCGCGCCCTGTTCACCTATTGGTTCGTGGGCTCGGAAGATGTCGTCGCCAGCCACTGGGAACGCCAATGGCTGACCGCCACCAACCGGCTTTTCCACCTCAAATTCGACCGCTGGGCCTATGTCGCGGTGCTCGCCCCCGTCACCAAACCGGGCCAGACCGGGGAGGACGCCGCCTGGCAAAGAACCCAGGATTTTGCCCGCCGCGCCGTGCCCCAATTCCAGACCGCCGGGCTCAAAAAATAAGGGTTGTGTGAGAACTTTTTTGCAGCATGGGTGCTTTTGTCTTTCCGACGGTTACCCACCCACCCTCCGCTTCCGGCGCGGTTCGCCGATTCTGTTCTTACCAACCGTCGCTTGCCCATCCTTCTAGCCATTTCCGCCCCTGAGACGGAAAACCTGCTCCCGCTGTCCCTTGCCTTCGGGCTGGGTGTGGCGGCGACCTTGCTGACCTCCCTGGCCTTTTTTCGCCAACGTTTGAAACTGGCCGAGGTCAGGCAGCTCAACCGGGCCGCCAGCCTCCAGGCCGAAGCCGAACGGGACGTGGGTGAACTCCGCCGCCAAGCCGAACACGGCCTGCACCAGAGGGAACTCGAACTGACCCGGCGCGACGCCGAACTCAGCGCCTCCCGCGACCTGACCCAGCACCTCCGCCTCGATCTGGAACGCCAGGAGGCCAAACTCCGCCGGCGGGCCGATAACCTCGAACAACTCCAGCACGATCTGGAATCACGCCTGCTCGAACACCGCGCCCGTCTCGAACAGGTGGCCGGCCTCGACTCCGGCCAGGCCCGCGTCCTCCTCCTCGAAGACACCCGCCGCCTCTCCGCCGAGGAACTCGCCGAAGTCCGCCGGGAGATCATCGGCCAGGGCGAGGCCGAAATCCGCGACGAGGCCCGCCGCCTCCTCCTCAACACCGTCCAGCGCCTCGGCACCTCCGCCGCCCACGAACACGCCGCCACCATCGTCCACCTTCCCGGAGCCGACATGAAGGGCCGCCTCATCGGCCGGGAGGGCCGCAACATCAAGACCTTTGAAACCCTGACCGGCGTGACACTGCTGATTGACGATACGCCCGACACGGTCCTCGTCTCCTGCTTCGACCCCGTCCGCCGCGAGATCGCCCGGGTCGCCCTCGAAGCCCTCCTCAAGGATGGGCGCATCCACCCCGCCTCCATCGAGGACGAAGTGGCCAAGGCCCGGGACAGCGTGGGCGCGTTTGTCCGTTCCAAAGGCGAGGAGGCTTGCCGGAAACTCCACCTCGCCCTCCCCCACCCCGACATTCTCGACCTCGTCGGCCGCCTGCACTTCCGCCAAAGTTTCAACCAGAACGTCCTGGAGCACTCCCTTGAGGTGGCCTGGCTCAGCTCCCTCCTCGCCGCCGAACTCGGCCTCGACCCCGTCCTGGCCAAACGGGCCGGCCTCTTCCACGACATGGGCAAGGCCGTCTCCCACGAGAACGAGGGCTCCCACGCCCACGCCGCCGCCGAGCTTCTGGCCCGCCACGGGGAGGACGCCCGGGTCGTCAACGCCGTGGCCGCCCACCACCATGAGGTGCCCGGCACCAGCGTCTTCGCCGGCCTTCTGGTCGTCGCCGACAGCCTCTCCGCCACCCGCCCCGGAGCCCGCTCCGAGCCGATGGAGGCCTATGTCCGCCGCCTTGCCAGCCTGGAGAAACTCGTCCTCGCCCAGCCCGGCGTGAAGGAGGCCCACGTGCTTCAGGCCGGCCGCGAGGTGCGCGTGATTGTGGACCCCGGCGTGCTGACCGACGAGGACTCCCGCCGCCTCTGCCGCAAACTGCGCCACCAGATCGAGGACACCCTCCAATACGCCGCCGCCATCAAGGTCACCGTCATCCGCGAGCAGCGTTTCTCCGACACGGCGAAGTGATCCCGACGCCGGTCAGCCCGCCTGCCGCACCGTCACCCCGGTCAGCCCGCCTGCCGCACCGTCACCCCGGGCAGCCAGCTGCCGCTGATGAACATGTTTTTCTGAAAGAGCGGCACCCCCGTCTCGTTGCGGTGGAGCTGGCCCACCACCATGTCCACCGCCGCGATGCCGATCGACTCGTTGTTCTGGCTCATCCCGGCCCAGCGTTTCACCGTCGAGGTCCGGTCCAGATGCGCCAGGCCGATGTCGTCCGGCGCCTTTAACCCCATCTTCTTCAACCAGTTCTCGATTTCCATGTGCATCGAAAGGATCACGTCGGGACGGTGTTTTTCGACCCATTTCCGGAACCCGGCCTCGTCATCCGGATGAAACGCGAAAGGGGGGGGCGTTTTTTTCAGCCCGGCCCGCCTCACCGCCGACCCGTAACCCGCGATGAAGCGGTCCTCCACCCAGTTGTCCACCTCGGGATCCAGGCAATAACCCGGGCGGCGGTAACCCAGGCGGACCACCTCCTCGACCGCATGGGCCGCCGTGGAAAACTGATCGTTGGAGACACACGAGAGCCGTGGATGCACCGGCCTCACCCCGACAACGATCGAGGAGGATCGTTGCCAGACCACATCCAGCGCCGGCGGGATGACGTTGCCGGGAAACGGACCCAGGACCACCAGCCCCTGGATGTTGCGCGTCTTCAGGATCGAGACCAGACGCTCCGGGGACAGGGACGACTCATGGAGCGAAAACTCGTCCACCTTGTAACCCACCTGCGCCGCCCGCGCCCGGCAGCCCGCCACCCACTCCTGATAGGTCGTGAACGACTTGAACCGCACCGGATCGTCACTCATGTAAACGAGCCCCAGCGTGCTCTGGTAGGAGGCCTTCTGGCTGGACCGGAGCTGAGTCAACAGGTTGGTCACCAACGCGTTCGGCTGATAACCCGCCTCCTCCGCCAGTTTCTGGATGCGCAACCGGACCTCCTCCCGGATGCGCGGATGGTTGCGAAGCGCCAGCGAGACGGTCGCTTTGGACACACCCGCCGCAGCGGCCAGGGTTCGGATGGTGGGGGCTTGGTCCATGTGTGTGAAGGATGCTCCGACGGCGGATCGAGCCAATCGTTCCGTTAACTGTCCACCAATCCTCGTTTGGCACAAAACAAGAAACTCTTTTTCAAAACCTCCGGCCACAGGCCCAACACAACCGCCCTCTTTTCTCCTCTCGCGCTAACTCTGACTTCGACGTTCAACGTTAAGCGTTCGATGTTCAAAGTTCCCACCTTCCATGCGCCTCCTCCCCTCCTCCCCTCTTCTCCTTCTCTGCCTTGGTTGTCTCCCCTGCCTTGAGGCCGCAGCAGCCCGCCGCGGTCCGGACAACAGCGAGGAGCCCTGGGTCTTCCGCACCGTCCTGAACGACCGCCCCCGCGTCGTCGTCGCCGCGCTGGGAGACTCCGCCTGGGCCGCGTGGGACACCCAGACCTGCAACCTCTACCAGGTCTGGCAGCCTGGGAAAGAGGGTGTGAAACTGGCCGGCGCCGTCTATACCGGGGCCCACGGCCCCCAGCCCGAATCCGACGGCAAACGCCTCCATGAGGAGCCCGCCGGCCCCGCCTGGCTCGTTCCCGGCGGCTCCGCCACCATCTCCCCGGCCACCGTCCGCTACCGCGCCCACAAAACCGCCGGGCCGGGCCGGGTTTCTTTCGTTTACGAAATATCACTGCCGGGCGTGGAAAAGCCCGTCACCGTCGAGGAGTCCCCCTCCCTCAAACCCGGGGCCGCCCCCGCCCTGGTCCGCGCCTTCCGCGTCTCCGGCCTGCCCGAGGGCAGGCAGCTGGCCCTCCGGGTTTCCGGCAACACCGGCACCTGGACCGCCTCCGGCCCGGCCGCCCAGCTCAAACCGTCCAAGGACGAGGCCCACCTCGTCTTCAGCCAAAACGGCGAGGCCGTTCTGACAGGCGTGTGGAAAACGCCCTGAAACCACGAACTGCTGCGCCACACGCGACACGCCACCACCACCACGACCATCCGCTAACTCTGACTTCAAAGTTCGACGTTCGAAGTTCAAAGTTCAAACCAGTCACCCATGCGCCCCCCCCTCTTCTCCTCTTCCCTTCTTCCCCTCTTCTGTCTCGCTGTCTCGCCCCTGGCCTTCGGCCAAACCGCCCTCTCCCTCCCGGCCGACACCGCCCGCGTCGCCGGCTCCGGCGGGCTCAAGGCCGATCGCTCCAGCTTCGCCGGGGAACGCGACGCCCAGGTCCTGCAATACTGGTCCGACCTCGGCGACCGCCCCTCCTGGGCCGTTTCCGTTGACCAGCCCGGCAAGGTCCGCGTCGCCCTCGTCCTCAGCAGCGGAGACCAGACCAGCGGGGCCGAGTTTGAGGTCCGCGTCGGCAAACAGACACTCAAGGGCACCGTGCCCGACACCGGCTCCTGGCACGGCCGCGACGCCTACCGAGCCGTGGAAATCGGCGAGGTCAACCTTTCCGAAACCGGCCGCGTGGACATCGAGATCAAAGCCCTGTCCAAACCCAAGCGCGCCGTCATGAACCTCAAGGAGGTCCTCCTCCTTTCCAGCGACGGTTCCACCGCCAAACTCTCCGCCGCCGGGGCCCGCTCCCTGCCCGAGGCCCCCGGTTTCGGCGCGAAACTCAGGGAGGTGTTTCCCGGCGTGGCCAAGACGAACCTCACCCCGCCCGACGGACCCCAGCTCCGCGTCAGCGGCCTTGACTGGCTGCCCGACGGCCGCCTCGTCGTCGCCACCTGGTCCAGGACCGGCGCGGTTTACCTCGTGACCGACGCCGGCGATCCCGCCAAGGCCAGGTTCCAGCGCTTCGCCTGGGGCCTCTCCGAGCCTCTCGGCGTCCGGGTCGTCAACGGCGAGATTTATCTCCTTCAAAAACAGGAACTTACCAAACTCGTGGATTCGGACAAGGACGGCGTCTGCGACACCTACGAATGCGTGGCCAACTCCTGGGCGGTGAACACCAACTTCCACCAGTTCTCCTTCGGCCCCGCCTACAAGGACGGCTACTTTTACATCGCCCTCGCCGTCGCCGTGAACCCCGGCGGCGCGACTTCCATCGGGCAGGTCAAGGACCGCGGCTGTGTCATCAAGATCAACCCCAAGACCGGCGCCTACGAGGTCGTCTCGGCCGGGCACCGCACCCCGAACGGCCTCAACTTCGGCCCCGGCGGCGATCTCTTTGTCACTGACAATCAGGGAGACTGGCTGCCCGGCAACAAACTCATCCACGTCCGCGAAGGCTCCTTCAACGGCCACCGCTACGAACCGGCCCACCCGTTCACAGCCAAACCGATGGACCCGCCCGCCCTCTGGCTGCCGCAAAACGAGCTGGCCAATTCCCCGACCGAACCGGTCCTCGTCCCCTCCGGCCCCTACGCGGGCCAGATGTTCTTCGGCGACATCCACTACGGCGGCATCCAGCGCGGCGCGTTGGAAAACGTTGAGGGCCAATGGCAGGGCTCGGCCCACCGCTTCACCGGCGGCCTGCGCGGCCCCGTCAACCGGCTCCGCGTCGGCCCCGACGGCGCCCTTTGGCTCGGCGAGCTCGGCGTCTCCGGCAACTGGATGGAGCCCGGCAAATCCCTCGACGGCCTGGAGCGCCTCTCCTGGAACGGCACGCCGGTCTTCGACATTGTTTCCGCCTCGGTCCGGCCGAACGGTTTTGTCCTCTCCCTCACCGAGCCCCTCGCGACCGGCCAGGGCTGGGACCCCGCCGCCTACTCCGCCTCCCAGTGGCGCTACGTGCCCACCATCAACTACGGCGGCCCCAAGGTGGACGAGGAGCGCCTGGAGGTGAAATCCGCCACCGTGGCCGACGACCGCCGCTCCGTTTTCCTGGAGATCGGCGGCTTGAAGGAGGGCCGTGTCGTCCTCCTCCGCGCCGCGCCGGAACTCTCCTCCGAGGCGGGCCGCAAACTCTGGACCGGCGACTCCTACTACACCCTCAACCGCTTCCCCCGCACCGTTCCCGCCAAGGCGGGGACTCCCCCCGCCGGCTATGCCCGCTACACCCCCGGCGCGGCCGAGGCCGAGCACCCGGGCGCCGCGGTTCACAAGACCTACTGCGTCTCCTGCCACAGCGTGGACGGCACCAAACTGGTCGGCCCCAGCTTCCGCAACCTGCTGGGCACCAAACATTTCGTCATGACCGGAACGCAGCGACGCGAGGTCGCGGTGGACGAGGCCTTCCTCCGCAGGTCCATCACCCAGCCCGAGGCGGATCTCGCCGAAGGCTACCAGCCGGTCATGCCGAACCTCACCGCCGCCATGCAGCCCGGCCAGCTCGACGCCGTCGTCGCCTACATCAAGTCCCTTTCCGGCCCGGTCCAGGCCGCGCCCAACACCCTGACCGACAGCGAGAAAGCCGCCGGCTGGAAACTCCTCTTCGACGGCCGCTCCCTCGCCGGCTGGCAGCTCTACCGCAAACCCGTCACCCCCGTCGGCTGGACCGTGCAGGCCGGCGCGCTGGCCTGGGCCGCCAAGGGCGCGGGTGATCTCGCCACCCGCGAGGAGTTCTCCGACTTCGAGCTGGTTTACGACTGGAAGATCTCCGAGGGCGGAAACTCCGGCGTGCTCCTGCGCGTCACCGAACAGGGCGAACACCCCTACGATTCCGGCCTGGAGATGCAGTGCCTGGACAACGACCGCCACTCCGATGGCAAACTCCCCAGCCACCGCGCCGGGGCCGCCTACGACCTCGTCGTCCCGCCCGACAACGTGGCCAAACCCGTCGGCCAGTGGAACTCCGCCCGCATCGTGGCCAAGGGTCCGAAGATCGAACTCTACCTCAACGGCACCCTTACCGCCAAACTCGACCAGTCCTCCGAGGAGTGGCGCAACCTTCTCGCCAAGAGCAAGTTCAAGACCTTCCCCTACTTCGCCAAAAGCCCGAGGGGCCGCATCGTCCTCCAGGACCACGGCGACCCCGTCTGGTTCAAAAACCTCAAGATCCGCCCGCTGTGAGGGGCCGGGCCGGCCCAGTTCCCCTCAGGCCCGCTTCAAACCGCTGATGAACAACGGGTCAAGGCCACCGCTTCGGCGGAGGCGGCAAATGGCGGCTCCCGTGAGCCCGGCCCCTGGCACCTCGCTTGGACTGCGGATGCCAAAGCAAACCTCCATCCCGCAAGCGTTATTCCACCTTCGTGAAATCAAATAATCCACATTGGTTTTCATGTTCAATCGCCCTGCAATTTCACGCCTGACGAGCAGATCCGCTTAAAAATTTCCATAAACTCATAATTGATAGACGCTTACGAATTGTTTGTCATGGAAATATATTTCACAAAACTTTGACAAAAGTTTTTCTTGATTAATATCTGGTGATCGGTTTTGCTTCCCAACGTGAACCGCTGGAACCGCCGCAAATTTTTCGCCGCAAGCGCCGCTGTCGTAATGACAGCCGGCGCGGGTGTCACGGTTCACACCACCCTTTCCCCCCGCCGCGGCCTCATCCGCCTGGCACCGGTCGAGGGGGTGGCCTACTCCGAGTCCTTCACGCGTTTCATGAAACGGGCGCGTTTTGATTCCGTCCGCGACGCCATTGCCAGCGTTCGCGATGCCTCCACTCCTTTCCGGGTGGTGCATGAGTCACATGGCATAAGTTAGTCCGAGGCAATTGTGATGGGCAGAACACTGCCCTATCACGCCTCGGTTTGCATAATCGCCGCCTCGGGATCGTCCGGGCGGCGATTTTTTTGGTCTTTCCACCTGCCGCCCACCCTCGCATTCATAAAATTGCAAACAATTGGAAGGCAATTACTTGCGACACTATTTCTCCTTGGCTTTTTAACTTTCGCCGCCACCACCGGCACCACCTCCGGGGTGTGCCAGAGGGGTGTCCTGGATGGGCGGTAGAGCGGGACTTCCCCATCATCTAAAATCCAAAAGCTTGGCGCTGTCGGCATCACTTGTTGCAGGAAGCTAAGTGATGGAGTTTGGCACCCTGCTTCCTCCTGAAGGCGGGACGACATGCGAAAGGCGTTTCTTGCTCACCTTTTGGCTGGGTCCCTGAGGCCCGGCGGACGCGGGCTTACTTCAGCAGGCGTTTCTTGCGGTCCTCGGGGATCTGGTCGGTCGAGGCGATCCAGGCCTTGGCGGCGGCGGAATCGCCGCGCATCCACTGGCGGGCAAGGCTTTCCAACTGGCTGGCCCTCTCCTTTTCATTCGAGACGGTGGCGGCCCAGGCGACGGCGCGTTCGGGATCGGATTCGACGAGGTTGCGGGCGAAGTTGCCGACCATGCCGTCACGTTCCTCCCCGGCGGGAAACTTGTTGAGCCAGAGGGCGGCGGCGGCGGGGTCGGATTCGGTCCAGTGGCTGGAGATGTTGGAGAGGGCCTCCTTGCGGGTCTCTTTGTCGGTCAGCTGCTCGGCCCAGGCGGCGGCCGCCGTGGGATCGTTGTTGGCCCACTCCGAGGCGATCCGTCCGAAGGCGCTTTTGCGGGTCTGCTCGTCCGTCAGTTGGGAGGCCCAGGTGGTCGCGGCCACGGGGTCGTCCGAGGTGAGCCGCGAGGCGATCATGTAGGTGGAGTTGCGCTGGGCCTCGGGGGAGAGTTCGGTGGCGAAGAGGGTCTGGGCGCGGGCGAGGTCGGAATTGCTGAAGGTTTGGATGGCCTGTTTGACGAGGCTTTCGCGGGTCTTGCCGGCGGGCTGGCTTTTGAGCCAGGCGAGAGCCTCGTCGGGTGAGTTTTGCGCCCAAGTGGAGAAGGCGTTGTCGAGGGTGCCGCTGTTTTCCGTGGGCGGGTTGTTTTGCACGGCCCATTCGAGGGCGGCCTTGGGATCGGACTGGGCCCAGACGCTGGTGGCCGCACTAAGGGCCTGGTTACGGCCCTGGCCGGGGGGAAGGTTGGAGGCCCAGGTGATGGCCGCCCCGAGGTCGGATTCGGCCAGGCGCTGGGCGATGTTGTCGGCATGGTTGTTGCGGTCCCGGCCCGAGAGCATCTCAAAAATGGTGTCGGCGGTTTTGGCGTCGGTGATGGTGGTGTTGTAGCAGAGGTTGCGGACGGCGTCGGAACGTTTGCTGCCGGCCGGGATTTCCTCCAGGAGTCTGAGGGCGGCGGGGAGATCACTTTGGGCCAGATTCTGGACCAGGGAGGAGACGGCGGTGTATCTATCCTTGCCGGGCGGGAGGCCCATGACTTCGGCGCGGGCCTGGTCGGGGTCCTTCTGCATCCAGGAGTTGAGCACATTGCCAAGGGCCTGGCTGCGGGCCTGCGGGTCGGTCAGCCCCCTGGCCCAGGCATAGGCGGCTGGGGCGTCGTTCTGGGCCCAGTTATAACTGGCCTGCTGCTGGATCTGGCGGCGGATTTCGGCGTCGGGCAGGGTTTGCACCCAGGCGAGCGCGGCCTGCGGGTCCTTGCCGATCCAGCTTCCGGCGGCCGAGCTGAGGGCGGACCGGCGGAGCTTGAGATCGGTCAGTCCCTGGGCCCAGGCGAGGGCGGCGGCGGGATCATCGCTGGCCCAGCGGGAGGCGATCTGGCTGATGATGTTGCTCTTGCCGTTGTTGTTGGGGAGGGCAAGGGCGGCGGCGGACGCGGCGATGGGGTCCTTGCCCGCCCAGTTGCCGTAGATGCTGCTGATGGCCCAGTTGCCGTTGTTGCGGTCGGAGGGGGAACTCTCGACCATGCGCAGGGCGGCCTGGGGGTTGGTCTTGGCCAGGGTTTGGGCGATCTGGTTCAGATAATTGGTGCGCTCCTGGCCTTTGGGCAGGTTTCGGGCCCAGGCCTCGGCGGCGTCGGGATCATCCTCATTCACCTTGGCGAAAACACTCTGCATGAGCAAGCGCATCCCGTTGTATCCGTAGAGCGAGGTGGCGCCTTTTTTGGAGTCGGCCAGGGTTTTGGCAAACTCCAGGGCGGCGGCGGGGTTGAGGGTGGCCATGCGCCGGCCCAGGATGGACATGACGGACCAGCGGTCCTGCTCGGGGATGCGCTCCATCTGCGTGGCCAGGCCCTTGAGCTCCTCCAGGCTGAGGGCGGCCAGGATCTGCTGGATGCGCATGCCCTTCTCCCAGTCGTCCTTCAGGGTGATGGCGTCGGTGAGTTTGTCCAGGACCGCCCCGGTGGAGGCGTCGGGCGGGGGAAGTTTTTCCAACTCTTTGGAAGGCTTGGGTTTGCTGACGGGACCGGAGGCGCGGGCGGCAGTCCGGAACCCGCCCTTGGAAAGGGATTTTTCCGGGACGGGGTCGGCGTGTCCGCGCATGACCCAGCCGAGGGAGATGCCGGCGCCGAGGCTGAGGAAGATGGGGACGAGGAACCAGGGTCTGGAGGATTTCATGGCGGTCGGGCAGGGGGATGACACGGTTTCTGCGGCTTTCTTGGGTGAAACACAAAGAATGTTTTCATCTTTGGGTCATGAATCATCCCGGGCCGGGCCGATTGCCTTCGGTTCATCGGAGGCGGCGGGGCCAAACCGCCGCCGCAGGGCGGGCCGCAACGAAAGAGCCGTGAAAACGGTGATGCCCAGCAGATCGGCGAGCAGGTCCCCGGCATCCACGGTGCGGGAGGGAAACAGGGCCTGGCTGAATTCCTCGCCCACGACCAGAATCAGGAGGACGGCCGGGCCGAGCGGCACCTTGAGGCGCCCCAGGCGGAACGTTTTCAGGCGGAGGGAGAGGTTGAGCCCGAAGGAGAGGACGCCGAAGAGAAAGCAGTGGCCGAGTTTGTCGCCCAGCGGGAGGGAGCGGGCGAAACGGAAGAAGACGCTGTCCCTTCCGGCGTCGGCCAGGAAGATGATCCAAGCGATAAACGCCCCGAAGAGGACGGTGAAAAGGATGAGGAGGCGGCGCACGAAAGTTCAGCGGAGGCAACGGGCTGAATTTCCTTCTGCGGCCGATTCGGCATGGCTTATTGACGCGGTTGTCTCATCGGTTCTCCGGCATGTGCGGGAGGGGAGGCGGGAGAGATGAACAACGGCAGGCAGAGAAGGAGGAGAAAGAGGGTGCCGACCACGAGCTGGGTGAAGTAGAGCAGATTCCAGCGGGAGGTTCCTGTCGCATGGATGACCGCCAAAGAGGTGAAAAGAACAACGATTCCCGCCGTGATGAGACGATAGTCCTTGGCGATGAGTTCGAGCAAACTTTCATGAATGCCGGTCGTTTTAGGCACGGGTAATACAAAAATGACGGCAAGCGTGACCAAGCCAAGAACCAGGGGCGGGATGACTTTTTTCATGGTTCAAGCCGGAACTCGACGCGAGGTTTGCACGTAGAGGAAAATGCCAGAGGTCACACACATAAGGCCGGTCAAGTAATAGATCGGCAGAATCGAGGTGATCGTATAAGTGTCCGCGACCGCATGCGACATGATGGTGGGATCACCTATCCCTCTGGTGTCCAAAACGTTTTTCATGGTTCTGGAAAGCCCGCTGAGATAGAGAAGAGGTAGGAACGACAGTGTGAGGCCGACGAGGAAAAGCAGGACGGAGGCGGTGTAGCGAAGTTTCATGGAATGAGGCTGAATGATCGTAAGAGCCGTTCGGGTTGGGATGGCGGGAACTTCCGGCTCCCCGCCCCAAACCCTTACTTGCCGGGCTGGTAGTAAGGCGTGAGGGCGCCGATGACCTTGTCCGTCAGGTCGGCCTCGGAGATTTTGCCGGTGTGGCGGAAGACGATCTCTCCGCCGGGGGCGACCAGGATGGTGTGGGGCTCGGGGCCTTTCCACTCGGGATCGAGGGCCTTGATGAGGGGCTCCATGCTGGGTTCGGTGTAGAGGTAGTTGTTGGTGGCGCGGCCTTCCTTGGTGAGACCTTTGAGCAGGTGGGTGGGGGTGCCGGCGTGATTCTTGACCAGGAAACGTTCGGCCTTGGCCTTGTCCTCGGGGACGTCGGTGGAGATGGTGATGAACTCGAAGGGACGCATGCCCATGCGGCGGGAGACGCTGACGAGGCCGGGAAACTCCTCGACACAGGGACCGCAGGAGGTGGACCAGACGTTGATGAGGCGGAACTTGCCGGTCGGGTTGGCCCGGAGTTTGGCGATGGCGGCGGCGTCGGCCAGTTCGATGGAGACGGGGAAGTTGGCCCATTTTTCGTCATCCTTGACGACATCGGTCTTTTTCATGCGCCATTTGGTCGAGCAACCGATGGGGTTGGTGACGGCGACAGGGATGGGTTTGCCTTCGACGAGGGCGGCCACCGCGTTGCGGAAATCGGGTTTCGTCACGTGCTCTTCGCCGGGGAAGCGGCAATCGTCCACCCAGCCTTTGTAAACCAGTTTGCGGTTTTGATCGAAGAGGAAGACGTGAGGGGTGGCGAGGCAACCGTAGGCCATGGCGACGGCCTGGGTCTCGCCGTCGTAGAGGTAGGGAAAGTTGAAGCCGGCCTCCTTGGCGTAGGGTTTCATCTCCTCGAAACTGTCGCCAAATTTGGAATAGCCGAGCTCGTCCGGGCGGAGACCGTCGGGATGGTTGGGCATGATGGCGACGGCGGCCAGACCCTTGGGTTTGAACTCGTCGCAGATTTTGATGAAGCGGGGCTCGGCCGCGTGGGAGACGGGGCAGTGGTTGGAGGTGAACATGACGACGAGGAACTTGGCGTCCTTGAAGTCGTTCAGCGTCATCGTTTTGTCGTCAATGCCCACCAGCTTGAAATCGGGGGCGGCGTCGCCGATCTTAAGGTCCTTCAGGCCGGGCGGGTTCTGGGCGTAAACCGGGGCGGACAGGGTCAGGACCCCCAGGACGGCACACAGACAGGGGGCGGGAAGACCAAGGGGGATGGCGCGCAAGGCCGAGGCCAGGAGGGCGGGGAGGAGGCGTAGGTTCATGGTTTTGAAAGGGAAGGGGGAAAAGGCGGGGAAGTGTGAAGGGGAACAGCACAGACGCGCGGATGGCAACACCGGTTCCAAACGTCAGGACCGGGCTTTCCGGCGCGGGATCCGAAAACATCGCCGACGGTGCGCCGGCCTCCCCATGGGCGCAGCGCCGGGGATGTCTTCGCCATGCCTTCAAAACGGTTTGATCCCACCTGGATTGGGCATTGGCACCTGAATGCCACCTGCCATGGATCCACGATTTTCCACCTCCGCCCCAAGGGACTATTTCTGGTGGTTCAAAAAACCGCTTCCTTTGAACCCGTTTCCTTCACCCAACGGTCACAGACGGTTGGGGTGGCGGGCAGAGGGTCCCGCAGTATATCACCGCTGGGTTTCCTACCTGGTCGCAAAGGCTCCAACTGGTGGTTGTTGGTGACAAGTCTATCTCGGTCAGTTTATGTGAAGTTGATACGTTAGAGGATGACCGTGTTTCATATCCGAAACTTATCGTGAAAAGTGTGGAATCAAACTTACCGACATTTTGAAAGCATGAAACAGAAGCCTTGGTCGTTCGTGGCTTTGGGGATGTCTCCTGTCGCATAAATGTTGTCGAGATTCCGGTGTGTGCCGGCCATGATTTGACTGACTCCATCCACAATCGTCTGGAACGAAGTGAAAGTGACTGATGCCGTTGAGAGTAAAGCGATGCAGAGTAGTTTACCAGAAGTGAGGAAGGAAATATTTTTTTCATGCGGTTGGGGTAAATTTGGTTCGATAATTGGTTGTTTTAGGCTTTAAATTTGCGAACTGCTCACCGTGGTTTTATCTTATCGGATTTAGGGCGGGCCGACTTGCGCCGACCCGCCCACTCTCCTTGAAAGCGTCTTCCGCAACTTCTGCGTTTCGCGGAAAACGCTATTCAGTTAATAACCAAAGTTGTTTGGAGCGTTTCCGCCAACATACCTTGATTGGACAGAGGGTGCTGCCGAATAGGCGGCCCCGACGTTGTTGAGGGTGGTGGGTGAGCTGCCAGCAAGATTCCAGTGATAAAAGGCATGGCGTTCCAACCATGAGGTATTGTTAAACCAAGTGGTGGAGGCATTGATGAATGATACTTCTTTACTGAGATCTGTGGTATTGCCAGCAACATTGTATTCGGTGAGCCAAACTCCCATATTTCCATAACCACATTTTGCCTGCAAATCAAGCATGGTGGCTCCCATTGAATTCACCAATTGGGTGGAAGTGGCTCCGGCTCCAACGGAATAACCATACCAGTGAGCTGCGAGAAAATCCACCCGATAGCCGCGTTTTTTGGCCTCGGTCATAAAGTCCACCAACCAACCGTTGGGAGCTCCATGATCAGGATCCGGATTTCGGTATCCACCTTGGGTGCAAACGGGCGATCCCATACGCAAGCCGCTTTGCAAAAGTGCCTCATAACTGTCCAAGGCATTCGTGATCGTGGCATTGGCTTGAGTCTTATTGTCGGGCTCATTAAATGTCAGCAAGTGTCCTACAGACTTGGTTTGCATGGAAGTTGCAAAGGCGGGGGCAGATGATGGATATGCACCCCAAGACATGGGCGTGTATTCAATACTTGAAGTCGAACTTTCATTCGCCCCCCAGTTATACGACCATGATACATTTAACGCACTTGGCCAACCACTGCTTATAGAACCAGCGCTACCTTTTTTCGTGACCGGCACTTTGATAGGAAACACACGGATCCAAGAAATACTGTCTTTCAAGCCGCCTGATAAATTCATATAACGATCACCATCAATGGCCTCTATGCATTTTCCGGGACCGACATTGTTCCAGTTGACACCGAAAACCACGCCATATCCTTTCGGCAGCATAAAACTTTCAATTGAGTCATTAAAAGAGCCAAGGTCCCACTGCCAGTAAACGCGGTTGGCTGCAAGCCACTTACCGCTTCCGGTTTGATTGGGCCCCGTATAAACGGTAAGCTGGGCTTGGCTGCTGGCCACGCCCGCCAGTATGATTGCTCCAGCCAACAATTTACATGGCCGGAAAAGGCCTAATTTAGTTACATAAGAGTTCGATTTCATGTTTGGATTTAGGGTTTGGGTTTGGGTTTCTATGCCGTAAAACAACTCCTAGCCAAAGTGGCTAGATTGTGGAGGTTTGTTTCAGGGACATAAAATTTATTTTCCGCCAGTCTCATTAAGCCAGTTTTGAAACGAGCCGACCACACCGGAGGGCACAAGTGACGTGTTTTCGGCGATGACTTGCGCGCGTTTCGGGTCTTTGCGGTAAAGGTTTTGGAGGGCTATGTAAATGTTGTCGGACTTAATATCAGGATAGGTTATTTGACCTGCCAATTGAATGGCTTTTTCGGGGTCGGCCTGACAATAAAACATCACAGCTCCGCTCATGGCCAAATTGAACTCAGGGCCCTGATGATCAAGGCGATCAATCCACTGTAGTGCGGCGGCCGGATCGTCGGATATCCATTGGTTGGCAAGCGGACTGGCTACT
>JANOBW010000360.1:0-7802 GCA_031411855.1 Opitutia bacterium | reverse complement strand
TATTCCTCACTTGCGTCGTTGTGGCCTTTGGCAACGATGTCCTTGGGGGTTTACTTTTTGGGCTTTCGTTGGTGGTTGGTGTTACCCTTGGTGGCCTATTTGTCCGTGGTGGGTTTGCAAGGTTACCACCGCTTTATGCTTCTTCTCCCGGTTCTCCTTTTGACCAATATTTATATTTTTCGTAAAAACTTACGCTGGCCTCCTATACCCATTTGTTTTTGTGGGGTCATCCTATTTGCGATTTTCCCTTATCTCAAATATATTGGAAGAGCCTTTCAAGAAGGTGATACAACAATGGTGAAATCACTGGTCACTGAAGGAGGCAAGAAGGTATTAACCGGTGACAAGGATACCTCCCAAGATTTTTTAGATCAGTTTGCCTGTGTCATGACTTTGACCGACAGAAATCAACAAATTTACTGGGGGGCCAATTACTTTGCTTTAATGACTTATCCGGTGCCCCGTTTGTTTTGGCCCGATAAACCCACGATTACTCAGTTTATGGCAGATATTGGAACAGATGCGAGACCTATTCACAAAGAGGGGCGAATTCCCACTTTTATGGGAGATGCGTATGTTAATTTTCGTGAGCCAGGAATGATCGTTTTTCCGCTAGCTCTTGGATTCTTTCTTTCTCGGTGGGCGCTGTCTTGTGCCTTGTTGCCACACGAATCATTGCGGCGATTAATCTACGTTATCTTTGCTCCTGCATTGATTCAGGTGTGGCGCGACGGACTTTGTTCTCTGGTTTTTTTTACCTTTATCCACTTTATGCCCATTTTATTTATCTTCCTTCTCCACTTATTTCCCGGTATTCCTCGTAAAATGCCCCCTTTGTCCCCAATGCAAGGAAACCCTCGTGGCCCCGCGCAAATGATGCGAAAGGGAAGAGGTAATTCTCAAGTTGCTTGATACTTGATTTTTTTTTGTGAAGATCTTACAGCTTGTTTTTTGTTGTTACCCGGGTGAATTTCGGGGTGGTGTTCCCTACGTTGGTTATCATCTGGCCACAGCTCAGGCACGCTTGGGACATGAAGTTCACGTGCTTTCTTTTGACAGTCACGACGATGCAAGATTGGATGTTCCACTTGATCGTCCTGTGATTTATGACGGAGTGCATTTTCATTATTTCCGAACGGTTCATCGCAAACCAGCACGTTCACCGGAGATGTGGGCTTGGATGGAAAAACATGCGGGTGAGTTTGATGTGATACATGGGCATAATGCTTTCACCGCTCTGAACCCCTACGCCCGCAAAGCGGCCAAGCTGCATCGTAAACCCTTGGTGTTTCACACCCATGGTTATCTCGACCCGGTTCTTTTTGGTGCCAACAATTGGAAGGGGGTTATAAAACGTCTTTATTTCAGATTTTTTGAGCGTCCCAATTATCAATCTGCCAATCTTCTGGTGGCGTTGCATCCAGGCGAAGAAGAGCAAATCAGAGCGGTTGGATTGCGAGTGTCAGTTGCGGTGATTCCCAATGGAGTTCCTTTACCTGAGGCTGTTTCACCAGAGGAAATTGCCGAGTTTCGCCAAAAGTTTGAGGTGCAACCACATGAGAAAATTCTTCTATATTTGGGCCGTTTGAATGCCAAAAAAGGGATTCACGTCTTATTGGAAGCATGGGCAAAGGTTCAAGCTCGTTTTCCTAATTGGAGATTGGCTATCGCCGGTAATCCAGGACAAGCTCCCGCCTATGCGGCCAAACTTCGCGACCTTGAATCAAAACATGGCCTTTCATCGCGTCTGATATGGACAGGTTTTTTGAACGAAAAAGAAAAACGAGGGGCCTTTGGTGCATCTGAGGTGTTTTCACATGTCAGCCAATCAGAAGGAATGAGCATCAGTATTCTTGAGGCCATGTCCCATGGACTTCCCACTTTGGTTTCCCCACATTGCAATATGGGGGTGGCAGCTAAGGCGGGAGCTTTGGTTGAAGTTCCCTATTCAACCGAAGGTGTGGCCGCTGGCATCGTTTCTTTGCTATCCAACGATGATGAAAGAAAACGCTTAAGAAATACATCTATCGCACATATTAAATCTCACCATAACTGGAATCAGATCGCCCTTGATACAGTCGCGGCTTATCCTGTTTCACCTTAATTTTTTCTTTATGTTGATCTACGATGTTACTCCTGCCAGTTGTATGAAGATCATGCATGTTGTTTATGACTGCATTCCTGGTCATTACACTGGTGGCATTGCCAAAGTCGCGTTTGAGTTGGGAAGAGCTCAGGCCAAGTTGGGTCATTATGTTGAAATATTCACCATAGATTATGAAGCATCTCCCGAGTGCAGCGGAGGCTTTACCAAGACGGTTGTCTGTGATGGGGTTCGCATTCATTACTTTCGCCCCGTTTGTTCGGGAGCCCGGTTTTCCACGGCGATGAAAAAACATCTGGAAAATGCCATGCCCCAGTTTGATGTGGTTCACAGTCATAACACCTTTCTTACTTTAAATCGCCAAGTAGGTGACTTATCTCAAAAATACAAAAAACCAGTTTTTTACCATCCACATGGAGCCCTAGATCAAAGATTGATTCAGGGGTGGGCTCCCAAGTCCCTAAAGAAACGGATTTATATTTCCTGTTGTGAAGGACCCAATATGAATCGAGCTTCGGGTATTTTTGCATTGACAGAGTCAGAGTCTTTACAAGTTGAAGGGTGGGGGATCAGATGTCCTGTTCATATCCTCCTTAATGGAATTGATCCCCTGTCTCCACCTTCGTCGGGTGTTTTGTCTGAATTCAAGCAGCAATGGAAGTTGCCTGTCAATGGTCCGGTTTTACTTTTTATTGGCCGGATTACAGAGAAGAAAGGTGTGCATTGTGTCATTGAGGCTCTGCCTGAAATACTTCATAAGCATCCCAAGGCTATTTTTATGATCTGTGGTCCGCGTGATAATGAACCTGAATATACCAAAAAATTGGATGATACGATTGTCCGCCTAGGACTTTCTGATTCAGTGCGTTGGACTGGCTTCTTGAATGATTCGCAAAAGGTCTCGGCCTTGGCCTCGGCCGATCTTTTTGTTCACCCCTCCTCCTCAGAAGGTATGGCCATGTCGATTCTTGAAGCGATGGGGTTTGGTCTGCCGTGCGTTATCACCCCGGGATGCTACATGCCGGCTGCCATGCAGGAGGGGGCTGCTTTGGAATCAAGGCATGATGCGGCTGCTGTGGCCCATACGATTATACAGGCTCTGGCTTCACCCGAGCAAACTCAAGAAGTGGGTAGAAGAGCTTCTTATTATATAAACCGTCACCATGCGTGGTCGGGTATCGCCCGACGGACCCTTGAATTGTATCGTTCCGCGATGACCGCTAAAACCGTCAAACTTAATTCTTAACTATGTGCGGCATTTATGGCATCATTGGACCCACAGCGGGTCAACACTTGGAAAAAGCGCGATCTTTGCTGGCCCACCGTGGGCCCGATGGTTCGGGCTGTTTTTTGGATGAGGCTGCCGGGGTGGGGCTGGTCCATACCCGATTATCCATTTTGGATACCACGGAATGTGCGGCACAACCCATGACCGATTCTGCTCGCAACGCGACAATCGTGTTTAATGGTGAAATTTATAATTATAAAGAATTACGTGATCAATTAAAGGATTCTTACCAATTTCGTTCCACCGGTGACACCGAAGTGCTCTTGGCGGCCTATCTGCGGTGGGGGGCCGGAATGTTACCCAAGTTAAATGGAATTTTTGCCTTTGCCCTGTATGATCACCGTGATCGCTCGGTGCTTTTGGCACGGGATGGTTTGGGTGTGAAGCCACTTTATCTCACGCAGGCGAGGGGCCATTTTGCTTTTGCCAGTGAATTGAAGGCACTCCTTTCCCTTCCCGGCTTGGACCGAACCGTTGATCTTCAGGGTATTTCCCATTATTTGACCTACCTTTACAGCCCGGGGGAGGCGACGGCGTTTAAGTCTGTCAAAAAAATGCTTCCGGGTCACGCCATGTTATTGCGTGACGGTGTCCCCTCGCGAGTCTGGCGATTTTACGAACTGCCTTACGAATTTCCAGTTCAGCCTTTTACGGAGGCAGGTGCGGTTGACGAACTCAGGGATCGTTTGGATACCGCTGTCCGGCGTCAGATGGTTTCGGATGTTCCCCTCGGGGCTTTTTTATCCGGCGGTCTTGATTCAAGTTCCATCTGTTCCTTTGCCCGTCACCATGCCGCGGGTGGAAAACTGGATTGTTTCACCATTGATTTCACGGGGCCTGGCTTGGCTTCGGAAGGTCTCACTGATGACCTTCCTTATGCCCGCAAAGTCGCCCATCATCTTGGTGTGAAGCTGCACACGGTGACCGTGGCCCCCGACACTGCGGTCAATTTGGAGAAACTCGTCTGGCAGCTTGATGAACCTCAGGCTGATCCGGCCGCCCTCAACACCTTCTTTATCTGTCAAATGGCCAGGTCTCAGGGCATTACGGTGCTGTTGTCCGGGGCCGGCGGTGATGATATTTTCACCGGTTATCGGAGGCATCGCGCTTTGGTGAGCGAGCGGTATTGGGATTGGATGCCACTCCCGGCCCGGCAGGCCCTGGCAGGACTTTCGAACCTGGCCCCGCGAAGGCGTCCTTGGGGGAGGCGGCTATCCAAGGCCTTTCGGCAGGCGGCCAGTCCTTCACGCGAAAGGCTTTTGGGCTATTTCCAGTGGATGGAACCCGAGGTTTTGGCCTCCCTTTGGTCCTCGGACATCAGGGCCATGCGCCGGCAGCCAGATTCCAACAAGGTTTTTCGCGATGCGTTGGAATCACTTACCCCCGGTGTTCCCCAGTTGAATCAGATGCTCTATCTTGAGGCCAAGTATTTCCTGTGTGACCACAATCTCAACTACACCGACAAAATGAGCATGGCGGCCGGGGTGGAGGTGAGGGTGCCGTTTTTGGATCCGGATCTGGTCAGTTTTGCCACCCGGCTTCCCCTGGACTTCAAACAGCGCGGCGCCGAAGGGAAGTGGATTTTCAAACGCGCGATGGAGAGGGATTTGCCGCGCGATGTCATTTACCGTCCCAAGACCGGATTTGGTGTGCCGCTCCGGCTGTGGCTTGGCTCCTGCTTCAATCAGATCATGGGAGATTATCTCAGTCCCGAAACCCTCCGTCGGCGGGGGCTTTTCGATCCTGCCGCCGTGATTCGCCTGATTGAGGATGATCGTGCTGGACGGGTGGACGCAGCCTACTCAATCTTGGCCCTGGCCTGCATTGAGATCTGGTGCCGTCAATTTGCCGACTCGCCCAGTTCCCAAGGATGATCCCCATGGAATTCACAAAGTCATCGTCATCGGAAACTCCGTTGCTGTTTCCGATGGCAGTCGTTGAAAACAACCGGCTGCTCCGGCAGGTGTTTTGGCTTAAAGCGCTGGTGGGGATACTTTTGCTGTCAAACTTTCTCCTGGGAACGCTGGCTGTGTGGAGCATTCGAACCAGCGACCTCGCCTATGCCTCCCTGTTGGAAAAAAACCTTCCCCTCATTGAGAAGCTCAACGATGTCACGGTTGATTTTTCCCGGGTTCAGCGTCGCCACCTCAATCTGTTTTTGGTTCCAGCCTCAGAGATCTCCGCAGTTCGGTCGGACTGTGATCAGTTACTCCAGGTGGCCGACAACTCCCTGCAAAACGCGACGGTTCTTTTGGCTGATGCCAACCTTGCCTCCGAGGCCAATGAATTGGCCCATCTGGCTGACATTTACCGGGGAAACCTCGTCAAAATGGACGGTTACTTTACCTCCAACCAAAGGGAAAGTGCGGCTGAGTTTGCCCGTTCCAACCTGCGTCCGTCTCTGGAAAACATTCTCCGCCAAGCCGATCAATTGCTTTCCCGAATCCAGGGTGATGCGCTGCGGGAATCACGCAGGCTCGCCGAAGGTAGCCGCGTGAAAAATGCTCTTTTCCTCGGACTGGCCGGGTGGCCGCTCTTTTTCATCATCGGGGCGGTGGTGCTGTTCTTTGCCGTGGTCATGATTCTGGCCTTTCTGGCCTCGCGTCTGCGTTTGGATGAAAGGGACTGAGCCGCGTGCCCGTCCCTCGTGGTTGTTGGCAAACTATTCGATATTAAATATCTGAACTTTCGTGAAGCTCTCTGCGGAGTGACGCGAATCAATCATTTTTCCTGTGCTGCAAATTCTTCAAAATCTTGGTTCCGGCGAGACTCTGCTCGCCGACGTCCCGGCTCCCGGTGTCCGTCCCGGCTGTCTCTTGGTGGCGGCCCGCGCCTCCCTTGTCTCCCTGGGCACGGAAAAAATGCTGGTTGATTTCGGCAAGGCGTCCCTTCTGGAGAAGGCCCGCCGCCAGCCTGAGAAGGTCAAGCAGGTGCTGCAAAAGATCCGCACCGACGGACTGTTTACGACACTCCAGGCGGTCAAAGCCAAACTCGACCAACCCCTTGCCCTGGGCTACTGCCACGCCGGAGTCGTGATCGAGGTGGGAGCGGGGGTCGCCGGGTTTCAGGTGGGGGACCGGGTCGTTTCCAACGGCCCGCATGCCGAAGTGGTCTGTGTCCCGCAGAACCTATGCGCGAAGATTCCTGACAACGTCCCCTTTGAGGCTGCGCCCTTCACGGTCGTCGGAGCCATCGGGCTTCAGGGCATCCGCCTGCTGCAGCCCACCTTGGGGGAAACCGTGGTGGTGACCGGTCTCGGTCTCATCGGGCTCCTCTGCGTGCAGATGCTCCGGGCGCAGGGCTGCCGGGTGATCGGAGTGGATTTCGCCTCTGACAAATGCGCGCTGGCCCGCCAGTTTGGGGCTGAAACCGTGGACCTCTCGCAGGGGCAGGACCCGCTCGCCACCGCCAACGCCTACACGGGCGGCCGCGGGGTGGACGCCGTTTTGATCACAGCCTCGACCAAGTCCTCGGAACCCGTCTCCCAGGCCGCCCGGATGTGCCGCAAGCGCGGCCGCATTGTCCTGGTGGGCGTGACCGGACTTGAGCTCAACCGCTCCGAATTCTACGAAAAGGAGCTTTCCTTTCAGGTCTCATGTTCCTACGGACCAGGACGTTACGACGAAGCCTACGAGGACCGGGGCCAGGACTATCCCTTCGGTTTTGTCCGTTGGACCGAGCAGCGCAATTTCGAGGCCATCCTTGGGCTCCTGGGGGCGGGCGCGCTGGACGCCGCACCGCTGATCTCGCACCGCTTCGCCTTTGCCGACGCGCTCCAGGCTTACGAAACCGTCTCCTCCGGCCGCGCCCTGGGGATCGTGATGAACTATCCCGAAACGATCGCCCCCGGCACCGCCAGACCGACGCGGATCGTTTTCCTGCCCAAACCTCCGCCACCCGCCGTTCCCGCGGTGGTCGCCGCGGTCATCGGCGCCGGCAACTTCACCGGCCAGGTCCTTCTTCCCGCCCTGAAGGCGACCGGAGCCCGGCTTCACACCATCGTCTCGGCCGGCGGGGTGACCGGCACCCATCTGGGAAAAAAGTTCGGTTTCGAACAATCCTCGACCGACACCGCCGGCCTCATCGCCAACCCCGAGGTCAACACCGTCCTCATCACGACGCGCCACAACTCCCACGCCCGCTACGTCATCGCCGGGCTCAAGGCCGGGAAGCGGGTTTATGTCGAAAAACCCCTTTGCCTCAACCATGAGGAGCTGGGCGAGATCCGCGCGGCTTACGAGGCCGCTCCCGCCCCGTTTCTCATGGTCGGATTCAACCGCCGCTTCGCCCCTCAGGTGGTGAAAATGAAGTCGCTTCTGGCCGCCAACCCTTCCCCCAAGGCCTTTGTGTTCACCGCCAATCCGGGCAGTCTCCCCGGCAACCACTGGACCCTCGACCCGGCCGTGGGCG
>JANOBW010000359.1:0-7371 GCA_031411855.1 Opitutia bacterium | reverse complement strand
CCTGCCCGCCACTTCCGGCTCCATCCGTCTCTTCAACTACACCGGCAGCCTCGCCAGCACGCCCACCCTCGCCGTCACCGGGGCCAGCAACTTCCGCAGCGCCACGGTGGACACCGCCACCGCCCACCAGGTCAACCTCGTCTTCGGCGCCAAAAACCTGACCTGGTCCGGCTCCCAGACCACCTGGGATTTCAACAACACCCAGGCCTGGACCGACGGCGTCAACCCCGAGAAATTCTTCTGGGCCGACACCGTGACCTTCGACGACACACCCGGTGCCGACCAGACGCTCAGCGTCTCCGGCACCCTCAGCCCTTCGTCCGTCACGTTTAACAACTCCCTCCGCGCCTACACCCTGCAAGCCGGTGCCGCCCCCCTCATCTCCGGCCCCGCGGCCCTGGTGAAAAACGGCAGCGCCCTGGTCACCCTGGCCACTCCGTTTGACGGCACCGGCGGTGTCATCATCAACCAGGGAACCTTTGCGCTGGGAGCCTCCAACGTCCTGGCCGACACCGGAACTGTCACTGTCTCCGGCGGCACCCTGGATGCCGGCGCCTTCAGCGACACCCTGGGCTCCCTCCAAGTTTCCAGCGGCACCCTCGCCGGCACCACCGGCGTGCTCTCCGCCACCGCCGCCACCGTTTCCAACACCACCGGCACCGTTTCCGTCACGGCCATCCTGGGAGGGGCGGGGACGCTCGCGAAAACCGGGGCCGGCACGGCTCTGTTCTCCACCATCCCCACGCTCACCGGAACCACCTCGATCAGCGATGGCGTCCTCGAGGTTTCCGCCGGCGCCAACGGAACCATGAACACGGCCCTTTCGGGCGGCAACTCCTCCGGCACCTTTGTGAAGTCCGGTGCCAACACCCTCACCCTCGCCGGAGCCGGCACCGGCACCTTCGTCGGTTCCGTCGTCGTCAACTCCGGCACCCTGGTGGCCGGTGGCACCGCCGCCACCCTCTCCCTGGGCAGCGCCACCACCGCCGGGCGCACCATCACGGTCAACTCCGGGGCCGTCCTGTCCTTCACCACCAACAACGTCTTCGGCAACGGTCAGGGAAACAACAACCTGCCCTCCGTCGTGCTCAACGGCTCCACCCTCAGCGCCACGCGTTACAACGCCCTGGGCAACATCACCCTCAACGGGGCCACCCTCACCCAGGCCGCCACCGATGGCCCCGGCGCTTATGAAGGCTACCAGTTCCGCGGTGCCGTGACGGTCGGCGGTTCCTCCGCCTCCTCCATCACCGGCACCAACGGCCGGGCCAACCACCTCGCCGCCAGCACCACCTTCGATGTCGGCAACGCCACCGGGGATCCCTCCGCCGACCTGACCGTCTCCGCCGTCCTCCGCGATCAGTCCGGGGACTTTGCCTCCGCCGCCGGCTCCCTCGCCAAAGCCGGCGCGGGCACCCTGGCCCTCAATGCCGCCAACACCTACACCGGTGGCACCACCGTCGGCGCCGGCACCGTCCAACTCGGCAACGCCGCCGCCCTCGGCACCGGTGCCGTCTCCGTCAACGGCGGCTCGCTCCACCTCAACGGCCAGGCCGTCGCCAACACCGCCACCATCGGGGCCGCCGGCACCCTCACCGGTTCCGGATCGCTCGGCGCCACCGCCCTCGCCGGCACGGTCTCCCCCGGCGGAACCACCGAAGGCCTCATCAGCCTGGCCTCCGCCACCGTGGCCGGCACCGCCAACCTGGCCTTCCAACTCAAGGACGCCGGCACCCGCGGCACCGATTACGACGCCCTCAACGTCTCCTCCCCGCTCGCCCTCGACGGCACCGTCACCGTCACCCTCGACGGTCTCACCGCCGCCGCCGGACAGTCCTTCGATCTCATTGATTCCACCGGCCCGATTGATGTGACCAACTTCGCCGTCGGCACCGATCTCGTGCTCCCCACCCTCGCCGCCGGCCTGGCCTGGGACACCTCGGCCTTCGCCTCGACGGGTGTCATCAGCATTGTCACCTCCGATCCGCTGGCCGCCTTCACCGGCTCCTACGGCCTCACCGGACCCGATGCCCTCGCCGGCGCCGACCCCGACCACGTTGGCATCAGCAACGCCCTCGAATACGCCCTCGGCCTCGCTCCCAATGCCGCCAACACCCAGGCCGAATACCGCGGCGTCGGCTCCGCCACCGCCGGCCAGCAGCTCACCCTCGCCTACCGCCGTCCCGTCGGCGGAGTCTCCGGCGTGACCTACGGCGTGCAGGCCAAGACGGCCGATCTCGACCTCGGCGACACCGGCTGGACCGACGCCGTCCTCGGCACCGACTACACCCGCAACATCGTCGGCAACGGCGACGGCACCGAGACCGTGACCATCACCTTCACCGGCCCCGTCACCTCCGGCAAGAAGTTCGGCCGCGTCTCCGTCTCGTTCTGATCGTTTGTAAACGAAACATCTCCGGCCCGCCGCGCGTCACCGCCGGCGGGCCTTTTTTTGCGCCCCCGGGAACGCCAGGCTCCGCACTGCCATGGCAACCAGGTGCGCAGCGCCGTGGACTGCGGTTGGAGTGAGCGACGAAGTCCGTGGACTGCGGCAACCCTGTTGCCGCTGTCGCCCAGGGCGACCCTGTCCCGGGCCGTGGGAGGTCGGCGCTGCGAATCATGCCGAAGTGTTCCTGAAGTTTCCCGCGCAGGTCACACCGAGGCCGCGACAGGGTCGCGATGCCTCACAGCGGCGACAGGGTCGCCGCACTCCACGGTGCTGCGCACGGCCGAGACAGTTTTGATGCCGCCGAGTCCGTGTTTACCGGCGACAGGTTGCGAGCAGATGCGGCCGAGTCAGTGCCTGTGGTGGAAAAGTCCGTGCTTCCGGCCGGCAAGTTGGTGTCAGTTTCCACCGAGGTGGTGCGTGGGGTGAACGAGGTGGTGCGTGGCGGAAAAAAGTCGCTGCGTGTCGCCGCCGAGTCACTGCGCGCTCGAAAAAAGTCGCTGCGTCCTCGAAAAAAGTCGGTGTCAGCCGCGAAAAAGTCCGTGCGTGCTTCCGCCGAGGTGGTGCGTCCCGGGAAAAAGGTGGTGCGCGGGCCCAAAAAGTCAGTGTCAGCCTTCACAAAGTCAGTGCGTCCCCGAAAATAGTCGCTGCCTGGCATGAAAAAGCCGGTGCGGCAGGGGAAAGAGTTGAAAACGGTTGGCACCGGAGACATCGCCGGATCTCGGGAGTCCCCGGTGGTTCACAGCCGCCGGGGCTTTTTTGGTGGCCGGGCCCGTGGGACGCCGGGGGAGCGGGCGGAGCCGAAATAGCCCGGAAATGGATGATTAAACCCTCATTTTCACCCTCGCCCCAACGCCCGGACGGCACCATGTTTCCGGCCGCATGATGAAACCATCACTTTGGGCCCGGCTGGGTGGGAGCCTCGTCACGATATTCCTGGTGTTGACCGGACCGTCCGGGCTGCGCTCTCAGACCACTCCCTTCACGGATGAAAACTGGGTGGCCACCGGAGCGCCCGCCCTGAACGGCACGGTCCATGCGATGGTCCGTCGGGGCGACGATCTCTACGTGGCCGGCGATTTCACCCTGGCGGGAAGCCTCACCGTCAACCGGATCGCCCGGTGGGACGGAGCGGCCTGGTCCGTCCTCGGCACCGGTTTCGAGGGATCCCTGGCGGCCCCGCCCTTTGTTGACGCGCTGGCCCTGGATGCGGCGGGCAACCTCTACGTGGGCGGCACGTTTACGAGCGCCGGAGGTGTCCCCGCCGCCAACATCGCGAAGTGGGACGGCACGGCCTGGGCCGCCCTCGGCTCGGGTGTGAACAACACCGTCATCACCCTCGCCTTCGATCCGGCGGGGCGCCTCCACGCGGGCGGTGCCTTCACCACGGCGGGAGGAATCGCGGCCAATGCCATCGCGAAATGGGACGGCGCCACCTGGTCGCCCCTCGGCTCCGCACTCCGCCGTGTGAATGGAACCACGGGCATCGTCAGCTGCCTGGCCTTCGACCCCGCCGGCAACCTCCACGCGGGCGGCCTGTTTGCCCGGGCCGGCGAGATTGCCGCCGCCAACATCGCGAAATGGGACGGCACCGCCTGGTCCCCCCTTGGCTCCGGCGCGGCCGGCACCACCGCCACGCCTTATGTCCTGGCCCTGGCCGTCAGCCCCGGGGGCGAGCTCTACGCGGGCGGTGAGTTCTCGGTCATGGGCGGGATCACCGTCAACGGTATCGCGACATGGAACGGCACGGCCTGGTCCGGCCTCGGCGCGGGTTTCTCCGGCGCAGCCCCCTCGGTCTCCGAACTGATGTGGGACGCCACCGACCACCTCCTGGCGGCCGGCTATTTCACCGGCGCGGGCGGGGTGGCGGCCAAAAACGTGGCGAGCTGGGATGGCACGGGCTGGGCCGCGTTGGGCTCGGGCGTCACCGGCAGCTCCAACTTTTCCCGCGTCAACAGCCTGTGCCTGGACCGCTACGGCGAAACCGTCTTCGTGGGCGGCAGTTTCACCACGGCCGGAGGGAAGGCCCTGCCCTACCTGGCCCAGGCCCAGATCAATCCGCAGCGGATCTTGTTCAAACTCTCCGCGGAGTCCCTCGGGGAAAACAACCCGCCCCACACCACGGTGGGCACCCTTGAGGCCACCGCCCTCGGACTGGGCTCCGCCACCGGTTTCGCCCTCATCTCCGGTCCCGGATCCGAGGACAACGCCGCTTTCACCCTCACGGGCAGCTCCCTGATCCTGAACGAGTCGGCCGACTTTGAAACCAAAACCTCCTACTCACTCCGGCTCCAGGCCACGTTTTCCCAGGGCTCGACCTACGAGAAGCCGTTCAAGATCAACGTCATCAACGCCCGGGACACCCCCATCGAAAACTGGCGGCAGACCTACTTCGGCACGTTTGCCAACTCCGGCCCGGCGGATGACAACTTCGACCTGGACGGCGACACCTCCACGAACCTCCAGGAGTTTCAAAACGGCACCGACCCCACCTCGGCCAGCTCCGCCGCCTTTGCCCTCACCGTCAGCCCCATCGGCGTGGGCAGTGTCGCCGTCGTGCCCGCCAAGGCCCTCTACCAAAAGGGGGAAACCGTCACCCTCACCGCCACGCCCACCGCCTTCACCTCGTTTCTCAACTGGAGCGGGGCCGTGACGGGAAGCACCAACCCGCGGGTGGTGACCGTCAACACCGACCTGTTTGCCTATGCCACCTTCAAGCCGCTTTTCCCCGTGGCCCTGGAGACGTCCGGCCTGACCTGGACCACCACGGGCAACTTCACCTGGTTTGCCCAGGACGGCACCACCCACGACGGGGTGGACGCGGCCCAGAGCGGCTCGGTCAACAGTAACATCTTTGGCTACAGCGATCTCAACACCACCGTGACCGGCCCCGGGGAACTGACCTTCTGGTGGAAGTTTTCAGGAGGCGACTACGACTCCCTCCGGCTGCTGAGCGACTCGGTGGAAACCGGGGCCGAACTCAGGACCAGTTCCGACTGGGTCCGCGCCACCGTCTTCATACCCTACGGCCAGCACACCCTGTCCTGGGAACACGCCCACTACGGAAGCACCACGGCCAGCCCCCGGGCCGGCTGGCTCGACCAGGTCGCCTGGCAACCCGACCCCGCGCTGAAGGCCTGGTATGAGGCCCATTTCACCGCCGAGGAACTGGCCAACACGAACGTCATCACGGCCGGCTTTGATTCCGACAACGACGGCTCCACCAACCTTCAGGAGTATCACAACGGGACCGACCCGCGAGACGCCGCCTCGGCGCGTTTTCCCCTCACGATCAGCACCTTCGGAGCCGGCACGGTGCAGGCCAGCCCCGACCTCCCGCTTTACGACAAAGGCACGGTCGTCACCCTCACCCCCGTCGCCACCGCGCCCAGTTCCCGTTTCCTGAGCTGGACCGGCGGGGCCTCAGGCAGCAGCCAGCCCCTGGCCGTGACCATCACCTCCGCCACCAGCGTCACCGCCACCTTTGAACTGGACCTTAACCTCGCCCTCGAAACCGAGACCGCCAGCCTCACCTGGAACCGCGGGGGAGACTCCCTCTGGTTCGGGCAGACGGCCACCAGCCACGACGGCGCCGACGCGGCCCAGAGCGGGCAGATGACCTTCGGCAAGACCGGCTGGATCGAAACCACGGTGGACGGTCCCGGCACCTTCTCCTTCTGGTGGAAACTTTCCTCCGTCTCGACCAGCAACCGCCTGAGCCTCTCCGTGGATGGCGGCGGCGATCCCGGCCAACTGTTCGTCAACACCGACTGGGCCCGGCGCACCGTGACTCTCGGGCCCGGCTCCCACACCCTGCGCTGGACCTTCCAGAATCAGAACTACGGCGACCCGCGGGTGAACCCCAACACGGGCTTCCTCGATCAGATCGAGTGGCAGCCGGACACCGCCCTGAACACCTGGTATCACGCCCACTTCACGGCGGAGGAACTCAACCTCGCCTACCTCTCCGATTTCTCCGCCGATCCGGACCACGACGGTGTTTCCAATCTTGACGAATACCAACGCGGCACGGACCCGCGCGACCCCGCCTCGCTGGCCTACGCCGTGCTGGCGGGCTCCATCGGGCCCGGCCACGTGTCCCTCTCACCCGCGCCGATTTACGTGACGCCCGGCAGCCGCGTGACCCTCACCGCCGTCCCCGATCCCCTCTCCGTCTTTTTCGGCTGGGACGGCTTCCACGGCATCACCAACCCGCTGGAGCTGACCATCACGGGCGACACCGCGGTGACCGCCACCTTTGTCCCCGACATCACCGGCACGCTGGGCCCCGCGCTCGAAACCACCGCCTTCACCTGGACCGGTTCCGGCGCCCCGGTCTGGACGGCCCAGACCGCGACCACCCACGACGGCTCGGATGCGGCCCAAAGCGCGCCGGTCGGTTTCCAGCAGGAAAGCGCCATGCAAACCCTCGTGACCGGCCCCGGCGACCTCACCTTTTGGACCAAAATCTCCACCCATCGCGAAAGCGCGGAATCCCCCTACAGCCGGCTCATCCTGAGGATAGACCGGGTCAACGTGGAGGACCTGCTCGTGGGGACCGTGGAGTGGACGGAAAAGACCCACTTCATCCCGGCCGGCACCCATGAGGTGGCCTGGGTCCTGCGCAACAACGACCCGTTCGGGCCTCCCGAGGCCAACACCGCCTGGGTGGACCAGATCGCCTGGCGGCCCGACACCGCCCTGGCCGCGTGGTATGACGCCCACTTCACCCGCGCCGAGCAAAACAACCCGACCCTCTCCGACCTCTTCTCCGACCCGGATCACGATGGCAGCACGAACCAGGATGAATACCGGTTTAATGTAACTGGTATCGTACTAGCGGAAACTATAAAACGCAGCCTCACCAAACAATTAAACATCGAAGCTACGCCGCAAACTATTAATGCGGATATGATCAGTTTTTT
>JANOBW010000358.1:0-16790 GCA_031411855.1 Opitutia bacterium | reverse complement strand
TGAGCGAGCGGGAAGTCCAGCGGCAGCATGAACTTTTTCTGCGCCATTTCCGCGCTTTTCTGCGGTATAAAAAATGCCTCGCCAAGACTCGGTCGGTTTCAGTTCATAACTTCGCCCCTTCCGGCTGTCTCCCAAGCCTCCACCCCGCGCCCCATGTCATGAAACCCAGCCCTTCCGCCCACATAGGCTTCGGACTGCTCGCCCTCCTGCTGCTGTATGCCGCACCCTATGCCTGGTTTCGGAGTGGGGCGATCACCTTCTCCTTGTCCACCAAAGGACCAAGCACCGTATTCCTCCGCAGCTCTCTCCCCGGAGGCAAGTCTCTCACCGTGCCACAGGAAAAGACCCTCGGGGCGGTTTACCAACCCCTGATGTGGCTGGATTCCAAACTCACGGGAAGCGTTGTGGGTTTCGAGACAATGTTTCCCTACTGAAAACACCGCGGCCACCACCTGCCTCGCCAATTTTTAATCTTTAATCTTTAATTCTGCCTTTGTATGCACCGCCCCACCCTCCTCCTCGCCGCCGCCAGCCTTTCGCTCGCCTCCCTCCACGCCGCCCCGCACACGCTCAAGTTCAACTTTGAGCAGGCCAAACTCTATCCGGGAACCACCCGCGAGATCACGGTTCACGTGCCCGACGCCCCCGCGCCCGACAAGGGCTACCCGGTCATGGTCTTCCAGGACGGCGTCCAATACGGCGCCCCCGGCGTCTTTGACAAACTCATCGCGGAGAAGAAGTTGCCGCCCATCGTCGGCGTCTTCATCACGCCCGGACGCATCCCCGCGCCCGACAAAAACTCCCTCGACCGCTTCAACCGGAGCTACGAATACGACAACATCTCCGACACCTACGCGCGTTTCGTGGCCGAGGAGGTCCTGCCCGAGGTGGCCCTGCGGGCGAAGGTGAAACTGAGCGACAACCCCGACGACCGCGGCCTCGGCGGGCAGAGCAGCGGCGGCATCTGCGCCTACAACGCCGCCTTCCAGCGGCCCGACCTCTTCCGCCGCGTCTTCTGCGGCATCGGCACCTTCGTCAACATCCGCGGCGGCGACAGCCTCCCCAAACTCGTCCGCCTCCAGGAGGCCAAACCCGTCCGTGTCTTCCTGGTGGACGGCTCGGCCGACCAGAACATCTACGCCGGCGACTGGTGGATGGCCAACCAGATGATGGAGAGGGCCTTGGTGTTTTCCGGCTATGAGGTGCGCCACGACTGGGGCGACGGCGGGCACGAGGGCAAACACGCCGGCCGCGTCTTTCCCGAGGCCGTGCAATGGCTCTGGGAGGGCTGGCCGGCCGGACTCAGGGCCAACCCGGAAAACAAATCGAAGGCCCCCGTCGCCGCCCTGCTGGGCGACTCCCCGTGGGAAAAGGTCGGCGAGGGTTACGGCTTCACCGAAGGCCCCGCCGTGGCCCCCGACGGCGGCATCTTTTTCTCCGACATCCCCGCCTCCAAAATCCACCACCTCGGCTCCGACGGGAAACTCTCCGTCTTCGCCGAGAACACCAACCGCGCCAACGGCCTGATGTTCGGCCCCGACGGCCGCCTCTACGCCTGCGCCTCGGGCGCGAAACAGGTCACCGCCTACACCGCCGACGGCAAAGCTTCCGTCGTTGCCGAAGGCATTGAGGGCAATGACCTTGCCGTGTCGGCCAAGGGCGACATCTACGTGACCGAGCCCTCCGCCAAGAAGGTCTGGCTCGTCCGCAAGGACGGGGCCAAACAGGTCGTTGACGAAGGAATTTCCCGCCCGAACGGCGTCCTCTTCACCCCCGACCAGTCCCAGCTCATCGTGGCCGACTCCGCCGGGGTTTACCTCTGGATCTTCACCGTCAAACCCGACGGCACCCTGGCCAACAAACAGAAGTATCACTACCTCCATATCAGGGACGGCCTCACCTCGTCCTCGGCCGACGGCATGACGGTGGACACCGAGGGACGCCTCTACGTCGCGACCAGCTACGGCATCCAGTTCCTCGACCAGGCCGGGCGCGTCAACGGCATGTTCTCCACCCCCAACGACAAGGTCTCCAACCTCGTCTTCGGCGGTCCCGAGCGCGACATTCTCTACGCCACCTGCGGCGACATGGTTTTCAAACGCCGTCTCAAAGCCAAGGGGGTCAACAGCTTCGAAGCGCCCGTCCTGCCGCCCAAACCGCGTCTTTGAGGCGCGGCGCCGACCGGACGCTCAGGGTTTTTCAAAGGTCAGGCGCCAGCCCCAGGCATGCTCGGGGCTGAACGTCGGCGGCGGCCGGGAGGCGGGGGGCATTTCCGTCATCGGATGCCGCTTGCCCTGCCCATCCAGCCAGCCGGCCAGTTCCACAAAGCGGACCTCGCCCTCGGTGGGCAGGAGGTGGGACTCATGGACCACGATCTGCCAGTGCTGCGGGGAAATGTTTTCCTGGATCGCATAGTTGAAGACCGGCTGGCCGTCGGGGCCCGGTTTCCACTGCCCGTAAACCATCGCGAACACGCGGTCATACTGACCGGCCGCCACCACCCCGGCGCGGAGCAGGTGGTTCTCGTCGAAGTCCTTGGCCGCGGCCGAGTAAAACCCCTTCAACCCCATGGACCCCGGCCTTTCGGCCAGAAACAGGGAGTGGGGCGGCATGCGTGTGGCAAAGGCCGCGTAGAGCGCAAAGGCCCGGCTCACCCCGAAGGTGTTGGAGGGTGCGTGGCGGCTCCAGGAGGGCATTTGGAAAACGAGCAGCCACACCGCCAGAAAAACGGCCGCCAGGCGCTGCACCCGTCCCGGGGCCAGACCAAGGCCCGCCGCCGCGCCCACCGCCACCACCACCCAGACCGGCAGCAGCAGCCGCGCCGTCATCGGATCATCCGGGGAACTCCAGAAACTGGACGCGACCACGAGGATGTTGGCGAGGATGACGGCGGCCAGCCAGGCGAGGCAGACCCGCATGGCGGGCCGGTCCGGCAGCCCCGGGGGGAGGGCCTTCCGCCCCCGCAGGAGATAGATCCAGCCGGCCAGTCCGGCCCAGCCCAGCGGGGCCAGGTTGGTGATGCCCGCGAGGGGGACGAAAAGGTGCTTGAGGCTGGCCAGCACGTTGCCCGGGATGTGTTCGAGGCCAAAGGAAGCCTCCACCTTGTAGGCGAGTTTTCCCACGTAGAGAAACATCCGGATCACCATCGCGGTGGGGATCAGCATCAGGGCGGCCAGGGGAAGGTTCCATCCCGGCCGGAAGGACCTGCCCTCCCGCACCCAGGCCACCAGGCCGATCACTCCCAGAAACCAGGCCCCCTCGTAGCGGGAAAGGGTCAGCGCCGCGCCCAGGGCGAAGAGGAGCGAGAGCCGGGCCGGATCAGGCTTCCGCACATACGGCACCAACTGGCCCAGCGCGGCCAGCAGCAGCACGCCAAACAGAAGGTCGTAGGAGCCGCTGTTGGCCAGTTGGGCCGTGAGCGGCAGAAAGGTCAGAAACGCCACGAACCAGAGCGCCCCGCCGCGCCCGGCCAGCTGGTTTCCCACCGCCGCCCCCGCCGCCAGGAAGAGAAAGCCCAGCAACGAGTTGAGGAGGATCAGGTGGCCCGCTTCGGATGACCCCGCCAGCCCGTGGATGAGGTTGCCGAGATACGGGTAAAAACCGAGCCTTTGGGACGGATGCTTGAGGAGCATGACCGTGTCGTCCGGGGCGCGATGAAAGGTGTAGGGCACCTCCGCGGAACCATGGTGATACATCTCATAGGCGGTGCCCGCGTGACCGGGTTCGTCATACATCACGCGCCAGCCCGAAGGCTCATGGGCCAGCAGCCAGAATCCTCCCGCCACCACGGCCGCCACCACCGGAAACTTCGCGGCGAGCCCGGCCTTCCCCGGGCGGGTTGTGAACATCAGCCGGGCGTAGGCCAGAAACAGCCAGAGGGTCGTGGCGGTATAAAAGGGAACCGTCCAGTCGCGTTGCGCCGCCGAGACCTCCTCCGAACCCCAGGGCCATAAACCGCTGGCAATCAGAAAGGAAACGGCCATCGGGACTGCCGCCGCCACCCAGAACAAGGCTTCCAATGGCAACGGCCGGAGCGCTTTCGCGGGGGGAATTTCCCGGGTGGGCGCCTCGCCCGCCGGGTCGGCCAGGTTCATTTGTTTTCCCCCGTTTCCGGCGAAAGCCACTTCGCCAGCTCGGCCCGTTTCATCCTCGGTCCCGAATAAGGGGAGGGCGGTTTCACCACCGTCCCATCGGCCAGGCGCATCCCGACCACCTCGTGGACATGCGCCTTGCGGTCCGGGGAAATCCAACGCTCCCGCACCACCGTGGTCACAAGCCGGTCCGGCAGGCTCTGCCACCGGTCCGCCACCCACACGCCCTCCTTGGGCTGCCAGGTGGAGGTGACCAGGACGTAATACCTTGAAAAGACCCGGGAGGAGAGCAGGGGAGAGAGGCCCGCGGCCGGGGCGTTGCGGACCAGAAGGTCAGGCGGGCCGGCCGAGATGCCCTCGGCGATCAGGCCCTCCGGACGGTCCAGGGCGTAAAAACAGGAGAGGCGGGCCGGCTGCTCGCGGGCGAAATCCCGCAGCACCCGGCGGCCGTCCAGGGCCAGCCTCATGCTGCAGGCGGGTTCCGTGATCTTGGGCATGACCCAGAGTTGCAGCCCGAGGGCCAGCGGCGGCGCGATCCATCGCCAGGGCAGCGGCTGGGTGAGTTCCTTCAGTCCAAAGGCCCAGGCCAGGGTCAGCGCGGCGGCCACATGCAACGTCAGCAGTTGGGGACCATACCAGGAGGACCCGTGCAGGGCCTCGCGGCCCACCCCCAGGGCCAGCCCGACCAGGAACATCGGGAACAGGCGGAGAAGCAGCGGGACGGCCCGCACGGCCTCTCCCGCCTTGGGTTTGGCCTTCAGGGAGAGGAGCAGAAACAGACCGCAGACCAGCCCCGCCAGCATGAGCAAAGGCAGGGCGGGCTCCTGGGCTTCCGGAGAAAAGGCCCGGAAAATCGTTTTTTCAAACGCCTCGGCCAGATCCTCCGGACCGGGCCCACGCTCCCTGTTCAGGAAAACCTGGCCGCAGAGCAGCAAAACTCCCAGGACCATCCACTCGCGGCCCCGCAGAACCCCGGACCAGCGGCCCGGCCGGGAATCAGCCGCCGTTCCTCCCACCAGGCTCGGGCAGGCCAGCAGGGCCAGGCAGCCGGCCGGATGGGCCAGGGCGGCCAGCAAACCCAGCCCCACCAGCGCGGCCTCCCGCCGCCAGGATCCGGCCGGCCTGAGCCAGAGGGCCAGTTGCGCCGTGAGCAGGAAAGTCAGGAGCAATTCGGTGCCTCCTCCCTTCGCGTCCATGCTGAGCAAAGGCGTGAGAAGCAGGAGGGTTCCCACCACCAGCGCGGGGATCCGGCCGGCCAGCCTCCGAAAGGCAAACCAGGCGGCCACCAGCAGGGCGTAGGAGAGCAACCCGTTGGCTATCCGCACGTTCTGCGGTCTTTGTCCGGTCAGGTCATGCAGCAGGCTCGCCACCAAGGGAAACAAGCCGGGCTCCGTCCTGCCGCCGTCCAGAAGAAGCGGCCCCTCCGGGTAGGCAAAGATTCCGGTCACCGGGGTCGCCAGCGTGCGGTCCAGGTGAAGGTTGAGCGCCGTCACGGCCACCGGGGTTTCCTCGGCCCAGTCCTGCCAGTCCGAAGGGAAGTGGACCTGGAGCCAGAGGGCCGGGAGGGCGAGCAGCAGGAGGGGCGCGGCGTGTTTCCTCACCTTCCGCAGCAGCAGCGCCCGACCGTTCCACCCCGCCAGTCCCAACGCCACCGTGATGACCGCGGCCAGGGGATAAAAGAAACGGTTCCCCCCGGGAAGCAGAACCACGGCCGCCACCAACGCGCCAAGAACGTGGATCACCACCCGGGTGCTGGTTTCTTGCGCGGATTCCTCTGGTGCGGGACGGTTCGTCATGCGGCGGGGTTTGAAGTGACGTTTTGCGCCAATCTGGCGAGGCAAAATCCCGCCCAACGGGGAACCTTCCCACCCCGCCCCGCTGTCTGGCCTTTTCCACATGCGCCGTTTGCCCGCCCCAGTCTCCCCCAACCCGTCCCCCGCGAACGACCAGCCCCACCCCGTTTCCGCCCCGGTCACGGCTGCCACAGCCATGCCTGCCTCGGCTCAAATCATAAATCATAAATCATTACTCATAAATAACTCCCCCTCTTCAGCTCTTCACTTCTTCCCCATATCTGCCTCGGCCCTCGCCCTCGCTCTCGCTCTCCTGCCCGCCACTCTCGCCGCCGCGCCCACCCCCGCCCAGTTGGAGTTTTTTGAAAAGGAAATCCGCCCCGTCCTGGCCGACAACTGCTACTCCTGCCACGGACCCAAAAAACAAAAGGCCAGCCTCCGCCTCGACTCCCGCGCCGCCGTCCTCAAAGGCGGAGAATCCGGCCCCGCCGTCGTTCCCGGCAAACCTGACGAAAGCCGGCTCGTCATCGCCATCCGCCACCTGAAGAAGGACAACATCGAGCCCATGCCGGGCGACGACAAAAAACTCCCCGACCACGCCATCGAGGCCCTCGCCGAATGGATCCGCCAGGATCTCCCATGGCCCGACGAAAAAGCCCCCGCGCCCGCCTTCGATCCCGCCAGACACTGGGCCTTCCAACCCGTCAAGGCACCCGCCATCCCGGCCGTGAAAAACACCGCGCGGGTCCGCTCCCCGATTGACGCCTTTCTTCTGCAAAAGCTGGAGAAAGAAGGACTTGCCTTCAACCCCGACGCTCCCCGCCACGTCCTCGCCCGGCGCCTCTACACCACCCTCACCGGCCTCCCGCCCACCGCCGACGAAATCGCCGCCTTCGCCAACGACCCCGCGCCCGACGCCTTCGAGCGCCTCGCCGACCGCCTCCTCGCCTCCCCGGCCTTCGGCGAACGCTGGGCCCGCCACTGGCTCGATGTGGCCCGCTACGCCGATTCCAAGGGCTACGTCTTCGAGGAGGAGCGCCGCTACCCCTACGCCTACACCTACCGCGACTGGGTCGTGGACGCCCTCAACCGCGACCTCCCCTACGACAGGTTTCTCAAGTTCCAGATCGCGGCCGACAAGATGGTCTCCGGCGACGACAACCGCGACCTCGCCGCCCTCGGCTTCCTCACCCTCGGCCGCCGTTTCCTCAACAACCAGAACGACATCATTGACGACCGCATTGATGTCGTCATGCGCGGCACCCAGGCCCTCACCGTCGGCTGCGCCCGCTGCCACGACCACAAGTTCGACCCCATCCCCACGGCCGATTACTACTCCCTCCACGCCATCTTCCTCTCCAGCGAGGAACCCGGTGAAAAGCCCCTCCTCAAACCCTTCAAGGCCACCCCCGCCTCCGAACGTTTCGACCAGGAATACGGCCGCCTTGAGGCCAAGGTGGAGCACTTCCGCCAGGAACGCTACGACCAGTCCTTTTCGGCGGAAAACCTCGCCGCCTACCTCGCCCTCGTCCGCACCGACATCGCCGAACCCAAGTTCGACGCCGCCAACGAGGCCAAAAAACAGGCCCGCTACGCCAACATGGTTGAGCGCTGGCGCAAGATCATCGAGCCCCGCCTGAAACCCGACGACGCCCTCTTCGCCGCCTGGAAGGCCCTCGCCACCGCCCCGGCCGAAGGTTTTCCCGAGAAACTCA
Source organism: Opitutia bacterium (assembly GCA_031411855.1). Classification (GTDB taxonomy): domain Bacteria; phylum Verrucomicrobiota; class Verrucomicrobiia; order Opitutales; family JANOBW01; genus JANOBW01. The sequence goes on along the minus strand of JANOBW010000358.1, from coordinate 9,191 downwards.
AGACCTGGCTCGCCGCCGCCCCGGCCTCCACCCATCCCCTTCTGCGCCAACGTCTTGCCGCCGAGCCTCCCGTCACCGCCGAGGCCCTCCTCGCCCTCTACGGCAAACTCCTCGGCGAGGCCCGCGACCCGGCCAAAAACTCCGCCCCCGACTTCAGACCCTGGACCGAATTCGCCGCCCTCCCGGCCGGCCCAGCCGGACTCAAACCGATGGACCTCGTGGGCCACTACAAGACCTCCGACGCCCAGGAACACCGCAAACTCCAGCGCGAGGCCGAGGCCTTCAAGGCCACCAGCCCCGACAGCCCGCCCCGCGCCATGGTCATGGTGGACAAGGAGAAACCCGTCGGCGGCCACATCCTCGTCCGCGGCAATCCCGGCCGCCAGGGCCCCGCCGTCCCCCGCCGTTTCCTTGAGGTCCTCTCCCCCGCCCCACGCCCCGAATTCAAACAGGGCAGCGGACGCCTCGAACTGGCCGACTCCATCGCCAGCGCGTCCAACCCGTTGACCGCCAGGGTCTTCGTCAACCGCGTCTGGGACCACGTCTTCGGCGCGCCGCTGGTGGACACCCCGAGCGATTTCGGCGTGCGCACCGCCCCGCCCCTCCACCCCGAGCTTCTCGACCACCTCGCCAGCCAGTTTGTCCGCGACGGCTGGTCCGTCAAAAAACTCATCCGCGCGATGGTCCTCTCCACCGCCTTCCGCGAAAACAGCGCCTTCAACGAGCAGGCCGCCGCCAAGGATCCCGAGAACCACCTCTTCTGGCACATGAACCGCCGCCGCCTCGATTTTGAGACGTTCCGCGACAGCCTCCTGCGCGCCGCCGGCACCCTCGACACCAAACGTGGCGGTCAGCCCTTCGACCTCCTGGCCGAGCCCTTCATCCCCCGCCGCACCCTCTACGGCAACATCGAGCGCCAAAACCTCCCCGGCCTCTTCCGCACCTTCGATTTCGCCAACCCGGATTACCACAACCCGCGCCGCAACGTCACCACCACCCCGCAGCAGGCCCTCTTCCTTCTCAACCACCCGTTCTCCATGCAGCAGGCCGACGCCCTGGCCAAACGCACCGAGAAGGAAACCATGCCCGAGGAACGTGTCCGCCAGCTCTACCGCCTCGCCCTCGGCCGCCTCCCCACCACCCAGGAACTCAGCCTCGCCCTCAACTTCACCCGCGACTTCGCCAAAGCCCCGCCGCCCTCCAGCTGGAGTAACGGCTACGGCCAGTGGAACACTCAGGCCAAGAAGGTCGAGTTCACTCCCCTGCCCTTCTTTAAGGACAAGAAAACTTGGTGCGGCGGCGACAAGATGCCCGACGCCACCCTCGCCTTCGCCTCCCTCTCCGACAAAGGCGGCCACCCCGGCAACACCCAGGCCCAGTCCGTCATCCGCCGGTGGACCGCCGGCCCCGCCGCCTCCGTCATGATCGAAGGCACCCTCAAGGTCCCGGCCAAGGAAAGCGGCGGCGTCCGCGCCCGAGTCGTCAGCGCCCGCGGCGGCCTCCTCGGCGAATGGACCGTCACCGGCGGCAACTCCACCAAGGTCGAACTCCCCAAGGTCGAACTCGCCCCCGGCGAAAACCTCGACTTCATCCTGGACAACCTCGACGGCCCCAACTCCGACAGCTTCAGCTGGGCCCCCGAACTCCGCGACCCCAAGACCGGCGCCATGGTCGCCTCCGCCGCCGGCGATTTTGGCGAAACCGCCACGGTCCTAAGCCCCTGGGCCGCCCTCGCCCAGATCCTCCTCAGCAGCAACGAGTTTTGCTTCGTGGACTGAAACGTAGGGAGCGGCACTCGCCACGGCCCGTGCCTTGAAGTGCGTAGCACCGTGGAGTGCGGCAATCCTATTGCCGCTGTGGCCCAGGGCGACCCTGTCGCCGGGCCGTGGGACGTCGTCGCTGCGAATCCCATCGTAAAAAACTCCACCATCTCCAGCGAAGGTCACCTTGAGGCCGCGACAGGGTCGCGGTGCCTCACAGCGGCGACAGGGTCGCCGCACTCCACAGTGTTCCGCACGGCCCAAACAGGCCCACACCGGGGCCGGGGCAGCCTGCCCCGGTGGCGACGAGCCTCAGCCCAACTCCCATCACCCTCGCGGGACCAGGCTGGTCCCGCCCCTTTGGCCTCACTGATACAGGTCCACGATCCAAAGTAGTCCCGAGCTTTAGCTCGCGGACCCTACAACGTGCGCATCACTCCCAACCGGTCACATATCCCACCGTTTCGGCCTCAACGCTCGTCCCATCGCAAGATACCGAGACAGTCCGCGAACTGAAGCTCGGGACTACTTTGCTCACGCCACGGAGCTCCGCACGGCGAACACCCGCGACAAAGCCAACAGCACAACACCAGGGGCCAACAAAGTTCGTGTTACCTGCCGATTACGGCAGATAAATGCCCACCCCATTCGTGTCAGACGCCCTCGCTGCGGCCGGTTTTTCAAGGAACTTTAAAAGGCCTGACGGGCTCAGTCCTGCCTCCGCCGTCCGCCCCCGTTTCCCCGCCATGTTTCCCCACGTCCGCCACCCCGCCACCAACCGCCGCGACTTTCTCCGCCGTTGCGGCATGGGCCTGGGCGGCCTGGCTTTCGCCAGCATGCTTCAGGAAAGCCTCCGGGCCGACAACGGGGCCGTCAACTCCCTCGCCCCGCTGGCCCCGCGCCTGCCGCCGCTGCCGGCCAAGGCCAAACACGTCATCCACATTTTCGCCAACGGCGGCGCCTCCCACCTCGACACCTTCGACCCCAAGCCGGAGCTCGACAAATACCACGGCAAGGCCCTCCCCGGCGACTACATCGCGACCGAGCGGAAGACCGGCGCGGCCTTCAAGTCACCCTTCACGTTTTCCAAATACGGCCAGAGCGGCCTGGAGGTTTCCGAGCTGTTTCCCAAGGTCGGGGCCTGCGCGGACGACCTGTGCGTGATCCGCTCCATGAAGGCCGATGTGCCCAACCACGAGCCTTCGCTCCTGCTCATGAACTGCGGGGAGGCGCGTTCGGTGCGGCCCAGCTTCGGGTCCTGGGTCACCTACGGCCTGGGCTCGGAAAACCAGAATCTGCCCGGGTTCATCACCATGTGCCCCGGCGGTTTTCCCATCCAGGAAACGCAGAACTGGCAGTGCGGTTTTCTTCCCGGGGTTTACCAGGGAAACTACATTGACAGCTCCAAGCGCGATGTCTCCGACCTGATCGAAAACATCGTCAACTCCCGCGTGTCCCGCCCGGCCCAGCGCGCCCAGCTGGAGATGCTGGCCAAACTCAACGCCGCCCACCAATCCCTGCGGCCCCACGACCCCGCCCTCGAGGCCAAGGCGCAGTCCTACGAGATGGCCTACCGGATGCAGCTGGAGGCGACCGACGCCTTCGACCTGAGCCGCGAGCCCGCCCACATCCGCCAGCTTTACGGCGACGGCGTGCAGGGCCGGCAGATGCTCATGGCCCGGCGCCTCGTCGAGCGCGGCGTGCGTTTCATCCAGCTCTGGCACGGGGCCGGCCAGCCCTGGGACAGCCACGACGACCTGGAGGTCAACCACCGCAAACTCGCGGGGGAAAGCGACCAGGCCATCGCGGCCCTGCTCATTGACCTCAAACAGCGCGGCCTGCTCGACGAAACCCTCGTCGTCTGGGGCGGGGAGTTTGGCCGCACCCCCACGGTGGAAATGCCCACCCCGGGCTCCAACGCCGGCAAGATCAACGGCCGCGACCACAACCACTACGGCTTCACCATGTGGCTGGCGGGCGGCGGCGTGAAGGCCGGCCATGTCCACGGCGCGACCGACGAGTTCGGCTTCAAGGCGGTGGACAAACCCGTGCACGTCCACGACCTCCACGCCACCCTCCTGCGCCTCCTGGGCTTCGACCACGAGAAGTTCACCTTCCGCCACGCCGGACGGGATTTCCGCCTCACGGATGTCCACGGCAGGATCGTCAACGAGATCATCGCCTGAGCGCCGCCGGGAAGAAGGATGGGATGGGTGCGCCCAGGCCGCCCGGGGCGGTCTCAGGCCGGTTTTCTGCTGAAAAACCGAATATGTTTTCATCTAACCGAGAACTGACCGTTTCAGGCTTGCCCGGTGGCGCTGAGGCCTTCCGCTGGAAGTTTTTACATGTCCCGTAATTTACCCCATCGTTCGCATGTTTGACGCCGATGTGATCATCATCGGCGGAGGTGCCGCCGGACTGTCCTGCGCCCGACGACTTCAGGAAGCGGGAATGGACTGGTTGCTGGTGGAGGCCTCGGACCGCCTGGGAGGCAGGCTGAAGACGGATTTTCAGGACGGATTCACCCTCGACCACGGGTTTCACGTGCTTCAGGCCAAATACCCCCAGCTCAAGGGCCTGATCAATCCGAAGGACTTGAAATGCCGCCCCTTTGCCTCCGGGGCCAAGGTTTACCACAACGCGCGCTGGCATACCATCGCCGATGCCTTCCGCCATCCCCGCCACGCCCTCGGCACCCTCTTCAGCGGTCTCGGCAAAAACGGCGACATCCTCAAACTGGCCTGGTGGAGCTCGGCTCTTTCCCGCACCAAACAGGAACGCATCTGGGAGGGCCATGAGGTCACCTCCCTCCAGTTTCTCAAACAAAAGGGCTTTTCCGAGGAGTTCATTGACAGCTTTTTCCGGCCCTTCCTGGGCGGGGTGATGCTGGACCCCACCCTCGCCACCTCGGCCCGGCAGATGAACTTCGCCATGAAGATGTTTGTCGAGGCGGCCCCCGTCCTTCCCGTCGGCGGGATCGCCTCCATCGTCCCCGGTCTGGCCCGCGGACTCCCTCCGGAACGCATCCGCCTGAGCACCGAGGTGACCGGGCGCGAGGGCGGCATCCTGACCCTCAAGGACGGCTCCACCCTCAAAGGCTTCCACATCGTCATCGCCACCGAGGGCCCCGCCGCCCACCGCCTCCTCGGGGTGGCCCAGAAGGCCGGCCAAAAGTCCACCACCTTTCCCTTTCTCACCGGGAGGGGCACCACCGTCATCTACTTCGAGGCCCCCGCCGGCACCGTCCTGCCCGGCCCGTGGCTGCTCCTCAACGGGGAGAAGGGCGGCCCCATCCTCCACGGCTGTTTTCCCAGCCAGGTGCAGCCCTCCTACGCCCCGGCCGGCCGGCATCTTTTCGCGGCCACCCTGATCGGTTCGGCCGAACCTGATCTGGAAGCCGTCCGCACCCAGATGGCGGACTGGTTTGGCGAAGCCGCCCGCACCTGGTCCCACCTGCGCACCATCCGCATCCCCCACGCCCTCCCGCTCCGCGAGACCCTCCGGCCCTGCTTTCTCACCGAGCGCCTGGCCGAGGACCTGTTCATCTGCGGCGACCACCGCGCCTACCCCTCGCTGAACGCCGCCCTCGCCAGCGGGAAACGCGCCGCCGAGGCCATCATCCCCGAAACCGTTTTCTGACTCTCCGCATGAAGTCCCTGTCCTCGCCCCTCGGAACCGTCCTCATCGGCCCGGCCGACGAACTCTTCGCCCACGCCGCCGGCCTCATCCGCCACCTTCCCTCCGGCGGTTCGGTGGCCTTCAGCGGCGGCTCCACCCCCAAGGCTTTCTACGCCTGGGCCGTGGAAAACAAAACCCTCGCCGCCGCCGACCTCAACCGCCTGCGCTGCACCGTGAGCGACGAGCGCACCGTCCCCCTCGCCCACCCCGACAGCAACTTCGGCGAACTCACCCGCCGCCTCCTCGACCCGCTCGGCGTCGCCACCTCCGCCCGCCTGGCCTGGCCTGTCGCCCTTCCCGCCCCCGAGGCCGCCGCGTCCTACGCCGCCGCCACCGCCGGTTCCGGGCTGGTTTACGACCTTTGTTTCGCCGGGCTGGGCGACGACGGCCACACCCTCTCCGTCTTCCCCGGCAGCCCCCTCCTCGAAACCAGGCCCACCTCCGAGGCCATCTCCGCCGTCGAGGTCCCGGGCAAAGGCCTCCGCCTCACCCTCACCCCCTCCGGCGTGGGACGCTGCGGCCAGGTCGTCGTCATGGTCACCGGAGCAGGCAAAGCCTCCATGCTGCAACGTGTCCTCTTCGGCCACGACGCCCCCGCCGTCCTCCCCTCCCGCCTCTTCCGGGAACACGCCGGCCGTGTCACCTGGTTGGTGGACTCCGCCGCCGCGGCGGAATTGCCGCAGTCTTGAAAAACGGTCCGCACGGGCTCCGTGCGGGACGGACTCGGGAGTGGGAAAACTTGGACGGTGCCATCCGTGGACAACATCCGCCTCCCGACCCAAATTTCCGCGCTAATTCTGCCTCTTTCTGCGGTATGAAATTGTCTCGCTGGCCTCGCCTCCGGAGCCTTGTTTCCACCCGCAGCACCTCCCCATGAAACCCCTCCTCCTCGCCGCCGCCCTCCTGTTTTCCCTCCCCTCCGGAACCCGCGCCGAAGACGCCGCCCCGGCCCCCGCCGCCTCGCCCGGTTTCGGCGTCCTCACCTTCAACATCCGCTACGGCACGGCCAGGGACGGGCTCGACGCCTGGCCCCTCCGCCAGCACCGCACCCTCAAACTGCTGGAGGAAAATCCCGCCGACTTCGTCTGCCTCCAGGAGGCGCTCCGCTTCCAGCTCGACGCCATCGCCAAGGCCCTGCCCCAGCACGCCGAAATCGCCGCCGGCCGCGACGACGGTAAGACCAAGGGGGAACACTGCGCCATCTTCTACCGCGCCGACCGCTGGGTCCTCGCCGCCTCCGGCACCTACTGGCTGAGCGAAACCCCCGAAGTGCCCGGCTCCAAGGGCTGGGGCGCCCACCTCCCCCGCGTCTGCACCTGGGGCCGCTACCTTTCCCGCGCCAACGGCAAGGGCCTCTGGCTCGCCAACGTCCACCTCGACCACGAGACCGAAAAGGCCCGCCGCGAGTCCGTCCGCCTCGTCGCCAAACGCCTGGCCGCCCGGCCCTTTCCCGACGAGCCCGCCCTCATCACCGGCGACTTCAACGCCGACGAGGAATCCAACGCCTACAACTACCTCGCCGACCACCTCCACGCCGAGGCCTGCCCCCTCCGCCTCCAGGACGCCTTCCGCACCGCCCGCCCCGACGAGAAACCCGCCGGCACCTTCCACGGCTTCAAGGGCAACCACGACGGCGGCCACATTGACTACATCTTCGCCACCCAGGAACTCAAGGTCCTGAACTCCAGCATCATCCGCACCAGCTACGAGGACCGCTACCCCTCCGACCACTTCCCCGTCTCCGCCATGTTTGCGTGGTGAGGGGAAGCCGACTTCAGCAAAGTCTCACCCGATGGAATTCATTTGGATCATCCTTCTCCCTATCCTGGTCTTCCTCGTCTTCTGGCCGCTGGCCTTTGAGCGAACCTGGCAACGTTTCTTCCTGTCCCTGTTGTTCAACACCTTCGGCATCGCCCTGCCCCTGTTTGTTTTTGCCTTCAGCTCAGCCATGGTTCCCGAATGGAAAGGGGCCTGCCACTTCGGTTGGTTGAGTTGTTTCATCGGGACCAAACTCGCCCTCTCACCGATCGTCCTGCTGGCCTCCGCCGCCCTCTACCGGATCGAAATACTTCCCTTTCAACCACCCGCCCCGAGATGGGTGGAAATTGGCCTTTTTCTGGGAGCCATCGTGGCCACTGTCTGCACCGTTTACGGAGTCGTTGTGTTACACGAATGGAAGAACATCTGGTTCTGGCTCTGGATGTCGGTCCCTTTCTACGTCTCCGTTTGGTATGGGGTCAGGACGAAGCAGTTCCTGCGCACATCGGACTGGGGGATCAGAACCTACCTCTACTCCCTCCTGGGCTCCCTTCCCTTCTGGCTCTGGAGTTGCTGGTGGTCTTTCACCACCTACGAGAAACTTCCCGAAAATGCGCCCGATTGCTTCGTCGTCACCGCCGCCGGGCGCGGGCATCGCGGCCTGGTCGGCCCGTTCACCGAGTTCTCCCACGGCGGACGCCGCCTCGCCGCCAACCGCCAGCTCATCACGTTCTGGACCTTGGAGGACCGCTGGCGTGTCCGTTCCCCCGGCAGCCACCGTCTCTTTCGCCGCGCTTACAATCGCCTCGGTCCGCACCTCGCCCGCCGCATCCGCTCGCCCTGGTTGGCCGACGCCGTCTGGCTCGCCCTCAAACCCTTGGAACTCCTTGCAAAGCTGGCTTGCGGCAAGTGAAAGCCCTGCCACCTTGATCCAAGCAGTTTCCCGCACCCTTGCCTCTCACTTCAAAGTTCAACGTTCAAGGTTCGATGTTCAACGTTCCTGCCTCGCTCCTGGCGCCGCTGCCTCGCCATTTTTAATTCTTAATTCTTCATTTTTAATTTCTTCCCCCCATGGCCCTTCCCGCAATCCTTGCCAACTTCATCAATAAACTCAACGGGCTCGGCTTCCTCCCCCGTGAGCAGGCCAACCTGCTGATCAACACCCAGGCCGACCTTTCCGGTGAGGCGCTGGAAAAAATCCTGCTCGAGGAGCACAAGATCTCGGAGTTCCAAATCCTCGCCGCCAAAAGCCTGGCCTTCGGCCTCCAGCCGTTTAACGCCAAGGGCTACAAGGTCAATGAGCAGGCTTTTGACAAACTCGACCGCGAGTTCTGCAAACAGCACAAGATCCTCCCCCTCGGCTATGTCGGCAACAACTTCGGCGTCGCCGTCGGCAGCCCCTTCACCCTCAACAGCGTCCTGGAGGCCGTCGCCACCAAGACCAAGGCCCGCGTCATCGCCGTGCTGGCCCAGGAAAAGGACGTCCTGCCCCACCTCGAGATCAAGATCTCCCAGGCCGAGTCCGCCGGTTTCGGCGATGTCATGGCCAACATCAACGAGGCCTTCGCCGATTCCGACATCTCCTTCTCCGCCGAGGACAAGCTGGAGGAGGAGTCCGCCCCCGTCATCCAGCTCTCCGGACGCATCATCGAGGACGCCTTTTTCTCCGGCGCCTCCGACATCCACATCGAGCCGATGGAAAAGCAGACGCGCATCCGCATCCGCGTGGACGGCAACCTCTCCGAGAAACTCTCCATCCCCAACAAGGTCGGCCAGGCCCTCCTCGCCCGCCTCAAGGTCATGGCCAACCTCGACATCTCCGAACGCCGCCTGCCGCAGGACGGCCGTATCGTCTTCAAACAGTTCACCAAGAAGAACCTGGACATTGACCTCCGCGTCTCCACCGCGCCCCTCAACCACGGCGAGGGCTGCGTCATGCGTATCCTGGACAAGACCAAGTCCACCCTCCCCCTCCCCGCCCTCGGCTACTCGGCG
>JANOBW010000357.1:0-15367 GCA_031411855.1 Opitutia bacterium | reverse complement strand
CTCCTCCGGCTCAGCGGAGGCAAGGTCCCCTCGCGCGCCGACATGGCCGCCGCCACCGCCAGCACCGACCGCGCCCGGGCCGACCTCGTCAGCGCCAAGGCCGCCGTGGGCGAGGCCGAGGCCCAGGTCCGCATCAACGAGAACGACCTCTCCAAGGCCGTCATCAAGTCCCCCATTGATGGCATCGTCCTGAGCCGCAACGTCGAGCCCGGCCAGACCGTCGCGGCCAGTTTCACCGCCCCGGAACTCTTCGTCATCGCGGAAAACCTGGAGCGCATGATCCTCAAGGTCGCCATCGCCGAGGCCGACATCGGCCGCGTGGCCAAGGACCAGAAGTCCACCTTCACCGTGGACGCCTGGTCCGACCGCGCCTACTCCGCCAGCGTCACCCGCGTCTCCTTCGGCTCCGCCGTCGTCTCCAATGTGGTCACCTACCAGACCGAACTCGAGGTCACCAACAGCGACCTCAGCCTCCGCCCCGGCATGACGGCCACGGCCGACATCCGCGTGGCCGAAAGCAAGGACGTGCTCGTCGTCCCCAATGCCGCCCTGCGTTTCAACCCGAACGCCACGCCCGCCGCGGATACCACAGCCGCGGGCGGCGCGGCCAAAAAATCCTTCGTGCAAAGCCTCGTCCCCAGTCCCGGCCGGGGCGGCAGCGGCAACCGTCCTCCCCGCGTCACCAACAGCGACAAGGGCTCCGGCCACGGCGGCCGCGCCCGCATCTGGATCCTCCGCGACGGCGTTCCCGTCGAGCTCAAGGTCAGGCTGGGCCTGAGCGACGGCCGCTTCACCGAAATCTCCGGCGAAGGTGTGACCGAAGGCCTGCCCGTCATCCTCCGCGCCAACCCCACGGCCTCATGAACGCCATCGCCCAGCCGCCGCTCATCGAGCTGCGCGGCCTGACCAAAACCTACGGCACGGGCGACGCCTCGTTTCTCGCCCTGCGCGGCGTGGATCTCATCATCCAGCGCGGCGAATTTGTCGCCATCATGGGACCAAGCGGTTCCGGCAAGTCCACGCTCATGAACATCTTAGGCTGCCTCGATACCGCCTCCTCCGGCAGTTACCGCTATCAGGGTATTGAGGTGGGGAAACTCGGCCCCAACCAGCGTTCGCTCCTCCGCCGGCACGCCCTTGGCTTCATCTTCCAAGGGTTCAACCTGCTGGCCCGGACCAGCGCGCTGGAAAACGTCCAACTGCCCCTGCTCTACCGGGGCCTTTCCCGCAGTGAACGCCACGCCCAGGGCGTGGCCGCCCTCACCTCCGTGGGCCTGCCCACCAAGCTGCGCAACACTCCGGCGGAACTCTCCGGCGGCCAGCAGCAGCGCGTCGCCATCGCCCGCGCCATCGTCACCAACCCGAGCACGCTCTTCGCCGACGAACCCACCGGCAACCTCGACTCCGCCACCACCCGCGAGGTCATGGAGCTGCTGCGGAAACTCAACGAGGACCGGGGCATCACCGTCATCATGGTGACCCACGAGGACGAGGTCGCGGCCTGCGCCAAACGCATCGTGCGCGTCCGCGACGGCCTGATCGAGTCCGACACCTCCCGCCCCTAAACCCATGCTCTGGAACGCCTTCTTCATCGCCCTGCGCGAGATCCGCCGCAACCTCATGCGCGCCTTTCTCACCGTCCTCGGGGTCATCATCGGGGTAGCCGCCGTCATCACCATGGTCACCCTCGGCCGCGGCACCACCCAGGCCGTCAAGGACCAGATCTCCAATCTGGGCAGCAACCTGCTCACCCTCCGGCCCGGCTCCGGCTTCGGCCCGCGCTCGGCCTCCGCCGGGGTGCCCCAGTTCACCGAAACCGACGCCACCGCCATCGCCGAGCAGATTTCCGGCCTCGTCGCCGTCACCCCGGTGACGAACTCCAACCTCAGCACCATCTATCTTCAGAACGCGCGGAGCACCAATGTGATGGGAACCCTTCCCATCTACTTCCAGATCGGGAAGTGGAACCTGGCCGACGGCCGGCTCTTCAACGACGCCGACCTCCGCTCCGGCGCCGCCGTCTGCGTCATCGGCTCGACCGTGAGCAAGGTTTTGTTCGGTAACGAAAGTCCCATCGGGGCCAAGATCCGCCTCGGCAAGGCCTCCTGCGAGGTCATCGGCCTCCTCGCCACCAAGGGCCAGTCCCCCATGGGCGACCAGGACGACACCATCGTCGTCCCCCTCACCACCCTCCAGCGCCGCCTCGTCGGCAAGACCTCCTCCCGCGATGTCAGCCAGATCATGATCTCGGCCGAGGACGGCACCGACGGCGACGCCCTCATCGCCGACATCACCTCGCTCATGCGCCAGCGCCGCAACCTGCAGAACAACCAGGACGACAACTTCTCCATCCGCGACACCCGCCAGCTGGCCGAGACCCTCAGCGCCTCCACCCAGATGATGACCATGCTGCTCACCGCCGTGGCCGGAGTCAGCCTCCTCGTCGGCGGCATCGGCATCATGAACATCATGCTCGTCTCCGTCACGGAACGCACCCGCGAGATCGGCATCCGCCTCGCCATCGGCGCGACGTCGCGAGAGGTCCTCCTCCAGTTTCTCGTCGAGGCCGTGACGCTTTCCTGCGTGGGCGGGCTCGTCGGCATCCTGCTGGCCTACGGACTGTGCGGGTTGCTCGCCGAGATCATCCAGGTCCCGTTCGCCTTCGACCCCCAGATCAACATCATCGCCTTCCTCTTCTCCGCCGCCGTCGGCATCATCTTCGGGTTCACCCCGGCCCGCCGCGCCGCGCAGCTTGATCCCATCGAGGCCCTCCGCCACGAATGAGCCCGCCATGAGAATCCTCGTCATCGAAGACGACCCGGCCCTGCTCCGCAGCCTCGCCGCCGCCCTGCGCGAGGAAAACTACGCGGTGGACACGGCGGCCGACGGCGAGGACGGCCTGCGCAAGGCCCGCGAGGGTTCTTACGACGCCGTCCTGCTCGATGTCATGCTCCCGCGCCTCACCGGCTGGGACGTGCTCAAACGCCTGCGCCCCGCCTGCCGCACCCCGGTGCTCATGCTCACCGCCCGCGACACCGTGGCGGACCGCGTCAAAGGCCTCGACCACGGGGCCGACGACTACCTGACGAAACCCTTCGACCTGGACGAACTCCTGGCCCGCCTCCGCGCCCTCATCCGCCGCTCCGCCGGCCAGACCCACCCCGCCGTGGCCATCGGCCCGCTCGTGGTGGACACCGCCCTGCGCGTCGTAACCCTTTCCGGTGAAACGGTTTCCCTTACCGCCCGCGAATACGCCCTGCTGGAATACCTCGCCCTGCACCGCGGCCAGGTCGTGACCCGCACCACCCTCTACGACCACCTCTTCGACGAGGACGACAGCACCTTTTCCAACCTGCTCGACGTCCACGTCTCCAACCTCCGCAAAAAACTGGGCCACGAGTTCATCACCACCCGCCGGGGCCACGGCTACTGCATCGAATGAACTCCCCGTTCCACTCCATCCGGTGGCGTCTCCAGGTCTGGCACGGCCTGCTGCTCCTTCTTGTGGTCGCTGGGTTCTGCGTCACCGCGCACCGCCTCGCCTCGGACAACCGGCTGAAGGCGTTGGACAAGGATCTGGTCCAGGCCGAGCGGTCCCTCATGAGGTCCGTGCGGCTCGCCGCCCAAGGCCCTTCGGAAACCGGCGCCTCCGACGCGCCCCTCCTTTCCCCCTCCGAACTCATCCGGCGTCTGCGCGCGGGTACCGTGGTCCTGCCGGCCTCCGTCACCACCCAGTTCCAGGGCCGGGAGGAGGGTTTCGCCTACTTCTGCGTGCAGGACGCCTCGGGAAACGTCCTCATCCAATCTTCCAACGTCCCTCCCTCCCTTCGGCTCCTCCCGATCCCCGCTTCCGACTTCGCGGAGGAGACACGGACCAACGGGACCAGCCGCGAGGTCTGCCGGAGCGCCTCCTTCGGCCTGCGCACGTTGGTGGGCCGCGACATCACCCCGGAACTGGACGAGATGAGCCACCTGGCCTGGTCGCTGGGCCTCGGCGGTCTGACGGTCTGGGTCCTGGGCCTCCTCGGCGGCTGGCTTCTGGCCGGACGCGCCCTCCGCCCCATCGGCGACATCAGCCACACCGCCTCGCGCATCGCCGAAGGCAACCTGGAGGAACGCATCAGCACCCAGGGGACCGACAGCGAGCTCGACCAGCTCAGCCGCGTCCTGAACCAGACCTTCGAGCGGCTCCACGCCTCCTTTGAACGTCAGAAACAGTTCACCGCCGACGCCTCGCACGAGCTGCGGACACCCCTCACCATCCTGCTCTCGGAAACCCAGCGCATCCTCAAACGCGAGCGCTCGCCGGAGGAATACCGCGAGGTCATCCGGACTTGCGGCGAGACGGCTGTCCGTATGCGCCATCTGGTCGAGGCCCTGCTCGTTCTGGCCCGGCAGGAGTCCGGCGAGGGCCGGAAACACCGCGAGCCCTGCGACCTCACGGCCGTGGCGGCCGACACGCTCCGCCACCTTGGGCCGCTGGCGGCGGAACGCGGGGTGGCCCTGCACGCCGACCTGAAACCCGCCTCCGTTCCGGCCGATCCGGCCGCCCTTTCCCTCGTCGTTTCCAACCTGCTGAGCAACGCCATCCAGCACCACCACCAGGGTGGCGAAGTCCATGTCAGTTGCGGACTTGGGGACGGCGGAGCCTTCCTCTCCGTGCGGGACAACGGCCCCGGCATCGCCCCGGCGGATCTGCCGCACCTCTTCGAGCGTTTCTACCGGGCGGACCAGGTCCGCACCTCCACCTCCGGCCATGTCGGCCTCGGCCTCTCCATCGCCACAACCATCGTGGACAACCACGGCGGGACGATCTCGGTCCAAAGCGAGTTGGGACAGGGCGCGACGTTTACCGTGACGCTGCCGTTGGCTCCCTGAACGCCGGGCCGGGGCAACCGCTCACCGTTTGCCCCGCTCTTCCGGATCGGTGCCGCGTTGCAGAAAAGTCCCGACCAGAGCCAGGCCGAGTCCCAAACCGCAGGCCCAGGGAGGCGGCAGGGTTTCCGGTGGAAGCGGTTGCTGGAGAAGAAGCTGCGACCAGGCCGGATCACCCAACGGAGGCCAGTCCCTCGTGGCCAGGGAAAGCGCGGCGGTGACCGCCCCGAGCCCGCCGACCAGGGCGAGGTAAAACGTGAAGAGGGTGCGGTGCCAGAACACGGCCAGGAGCGCGAAACCGCCGCCGATCATGAGCCCGGCCAGAGCCCGCGTTTCCCCGGAAAGGCCCCCGCCCCAGAGCCAGGAGCAGACAAAACCAAGGGCCAGGCATTGGAAGACCAAGGCCACCACCATCATGGCGTAGGCGAGGATGCCGCCGGCCACCGCGCCCACCAGGGCCATGAGGACAATCCCGGTCGTCCCGAAATCCAGCAGCGCGGCCAGCGCGCCCGCCCCGGCCGCGCCCAAGAGCGCCCCCCACAGCGCCAGGAAAGCGCGGAAGATGCCCCAGCCGAAAAAGACAAAGGCCAGTCCGGAAACGAGGGTAAGGACTTCGAGGAGCAAAGGGAGGTGGGGAACGTGGAACGCCGAACTGTGAACGCCGGACGCGGAAGGGGAAAGGCAAAGTTTGGAAGCCCGGCTGATTCCAAATTCGGATGATTGGCCCGAGGGAGCCGGACGTTCCCTGGAAAGGCGGATTGTCCGAAACGGCCGCAAAAAAAGCCCGTCCGGCGAGGGACGGGCTGAAGGAGGAAATCCGCCTCACTTGCGCATGATGGCGTAGGCGCGGAGGAAGCCGACACACTGGGAGATGTCGGGGATCGAGTTGTCCCAGTTGTATTCGTATTCGATGGAGACGTTGCCGGCGAAGCCGTGTTTGCGGGCCTCGTCCAGGATGGCGGGCAGGTTGACCACGCCAGTGCCGTAAACGCGGTCATGGGTGGCGTTTTTCATGCTTTCGCGGTCCTTGAAGTGGAAGGACTGGATGCGCGGGGCGATGCGTTTGACAATCTCAAGCGGGTCCATCCCGGAGGAGGGCCAGTGGCCGATATCGGCGCAGAAACCGATGCGGGGATCACGGCCTTCGATGACCTTCAGGACGGTTTCCGGATTCCACAGCGCGGAGGGTTTGGGGTGGTTGTGGAAGCCGACCCTGATGTCGTATTCCTTGACCAGTTTCTCGATGGTATCAATGGCGTCCACACTTTCGGTGGTGATGCCGTAGAGGCCGAGTTTTTTGGCGAACTCAAAGAGCTGGCGGGCCTTGGCCTCGTCCTTGGAGATGGAGGTGACCCCGAAGTTGACCGGGACGACATTGTGCTTCTTGCACTTCTCCAACACCTTACCAATCAGCTCGTCGGAGGCGGACTGGTCCCATTTCACGCCGGGCATGTCCTTGCTGACCAGCTGGCCGGGGTAAAACTCGATACCGCGGGCACCGGTGGTTTCCGTCTTCTCAATGGCCTCGAAGACGGTGAAGCGGTTGAAGGACCAGGCCTGGACCGAGATGGTGAAACCAGCCGGAGTGCGGGCGGCCTCCGGAATCGGGGCGGCCCGGAGGCTGGGAGCCACGGTCACAGGGGCCAGGGCAAACAGGGCGGCCACGGCCAGGAGCGGGAGCGAAAGAAGGAGGGGACGACGTTTCATGGGCAAAAGAGTGGAAAACAGAAGGAAGGGGGAACGGGCAAACCTTAGGATTGTTCCGCCGGATGAAAGAAGGCGACCCGGAAGATGCACGACGTCTTAGCGACCTACGATTCCAACTCCCAAGGTGGAAAGGGAGGTGCATACCCACGGGCCTCGGCTCTCGGAAGAGGCAAGGCAAGCGGGACGGGGGCGTCCCGCTGCCTTTGGCAAAGAACCGTGAGTGAACCTCTCATTGGCGGCGGCGGAGAAACCAGACCACGCCCAGGCCCAGGGCCATGAGGGCGTAGGTGGAGGGTTCGGGGACGGGGGTGAGGAGGATGGCGTAGCTCTTTTGCTCCTTCACATTGAAGGCTTCGGCCAGAATCTGCCCTTTGTCGTTGATATCCAAGGCTCCTCCGATGCGCCAATCGGGATTGGCCACATCCTGGCCGATGAGATTTTCGAGAATATTAAAGCCATCTTCTTTGGTCGCCACCCAACCATGATCCCCAAATCCCGCAAAACCATTGAAGGTGCCGATGACGTAGCCGGAACCGTTGATGTCTATGACTCTGCCGCCTCCTCCGTTGTTGATGTAGGTAAACTCGCCCGTTTCGATGTCGAAAACAAAGGCCCGCCCGTTGCCGGTGCCTGCCACTTGCCCCTTCTCGTTGATGGCGGTGGCCTCGCCTCCAATAATGGCACCTCCAGGGCCGGTGATGGCGACCATGTCCGCTCCGTCCTTGTAGATGAAGGGCACATTGTAGTAATTCCCGTCCTCGTCCTTGGCGCTGGAAGCGGTGCCCACAACGGTGCCAGACGCATTGACGGCGTAGGGTGTGCTGTTTCCGTTAGCCACCACACCTCCAAGGGGTTGCCAACCGTGGACCGAATCGTAGCGATATGCTTGCTGATCAAAGCCTGATGGGGTGACCAGATAGTTACCACCGTGGGAGAGAGCAGCAGTGGTAATCAAGGAAGGTGGTTGAGGCAAGACAGAGATTTGGCCTGTGGTGAAATTGCCAACTCCATAAGTAGCATCTATCACTTCGTTGTTTGGTGTTAGTTTAGAAACAATGACAGCAATTTGTCCTGTAGTGGGATCAAAGCTTTTTTGGTCGAGTCCACCAAAATAATCCCATCCCGTAGGGGGTGAGGTAATTGAGCCGACCAAGGAGCCTTCATGATAAAGGCCAAACGAATTTCGGGTGATAGTCCCTGAACTGTCGAAGGTGACTGTAAAAATTCCGTCTTCATCATTTATACCACGGGCTTGAGAGCCTGAAGGAATCCAGCTCTGATCCAAAGTGGTGACCGTATAGAAGGGAAGCTCAGCTTGCAAAGAGGTAAGCCTCATCAATCCGAGCAAAACCACGCTCATTTTTTTCATGCTCGTGTTCACTCAAGGTTAAGAGCGGAGAGAGGCCAGTGAGCTGCGTTTTGGGTGTTGTAGTTCTGAGCTTGGTAACGGTCCTCGACGAAGAGGACGCGTCTTTCGTTATTCAGGGTAATGATATTGATGCCTTCCGGTCGCACGGCAAAAGGGGCCAGATCGCCCACCACGCGGACGGGAGTGGAGTTGACCGTATCCCAACGGTAAAGACTGAAGACTTGTCGGGTGGTTTCGTTTTTCAGTGGTCCGCCATTGGCCGGGCCACCCACGATGAGATAAGCTCCGGTGGCAGGCCCCGCCCCATCCGAGGGTTTCTTGATCAGCGGGCACCATTGGATACTGCGGATACCCTGGCCGTTGAGGTTCAAATCCCGCTCGCCAATGAGGCTTGGGGCCACGCCACCGACCCAAGAGTTGGCAATCAAACCGTTGTTGAAAACGAAGGTGATGGCATCCCCGGTGGTCCGGTTGGTGAGGGGCGAGCGCAAGCCAACCACTATTTCCGATGAATTTCTCATGGCCAAGCCTTCGACACTGATGGGGTGGAAATCCTGCTGCTTAGGGCTGTAATCCGAAGTCTTGGGGAGTCGTCCCAGATTGGCATAATGGAGGAATATTCCCGACTGCGTCACATGATTGGGAGTGGCTTGAAAAAACTTGGCGGGGGCCTGGGTCTGGGTTTGGTTGGTGGTGGCGACGTTGCTACTGAGAGAGGTGCTTTGGATGCCAGTGGTGCCGCGATAGAGGGCACCGGTGCACTCAAACCTGGGAGGAAGGAGGGCACCAGTGGTTGAAACGGGTGCGAAGTTAATAACCTTTCCGCGTGGCCCCCCATCCCAGACACGACCTTCAGTGTTGGAAATTTCGGGAACGCGGGCGTAGATATAATCGTCCAAGGTGTTTGTCGCCGCACCTGCTCTTGTAAAAACTCCATCGACAGCGGAATTCGATAAATCGAATCCCAAATTGGTTGTCGTAAAACCTCCGTTTATCGCAGCCGACATACGATAAAAGCTGCGAGCTGGAATGGTGACAACGGGAGTGGTTGGAATCGGTGTATAGCCACCTACAATTCTTGCTGCTTGTAATGCACTTGTCGTCAAATTTACGGCGATACCAGAAGGATTGAAAAACTCCACTTGATCCGTCCCATTCGCCGCCAGTATTTCATTTATTTTGAGAGGGTTATCTGCGCTTGTGGTGGCCTGGGCCTCCAAACCACGGCTATAGGTTCTGGCCGCATCATAAGCCCAGGCCTTGAAGTAGTAGGTGGTGTTGGTGGTGAGATTCGTCACTGTGCCTGTCGTAGCCGTTTGGTAGCCTGTGACCTGGAGCCCGGTTGCGGGCAGGCTATCGAGGGTGTGATACGGGAAGCCCGAGCTAGCGGTGGCAGTGGGGTTGAAGAGCACCCATCCGGCGGTGTTACCTGCACCGCCCATAGCGTAGGGCAGAGCCTCACCAGGCTGGTAGGTAACGCCTGCGACAGGTTCGCCAAACTTGGGAGCGGTGTTAAGGGCGATGAGCACTCCGCCGCCAGTCGAGTTGCCAATTGTGGATGTTCCGAGGGCAAACACAGTGTCCAAGTTGGCACGGAGGGTAGCGATGATGCCGTTCGGGGATTCGTAATTTACCGGACTTACCGTGGAGTCACCTTTTTCATAAGAATTCATATCGCGCCGGTTGGCGAGGATGGTCTGCCAAACGCCATCGTTGTTATCGAGATAGGTCTTGGAGTTGGCGATAGGCAGGAGCGTGGTGGCATTTAGGGCAAGGCTGACCATCTGACAGCGGCGGGGATCATAGTCGTTGATAGGTGGGTCCACCAGATTGTCGTAGATGGTGGGTTCGCAGTCCCGGTATTTGTTTACCCGCGTCATTGAGGTAGTGATGTAGAGCCGATTGGAGGCGGCATCATAGGCCAGGGCTTCGGGGTCCTTCATTTGATTACGGCTCCATTTGCTGGCGGTAGTATCCGTCGTCCCCGAAAGGTTGGCACGGTTGATCGAGAAAGCCGTGGGGGTGCCCACAATATCCCCGGTGGTGGCGGAGATTTCGTAAAACATGACCTCGTTGCGTTCCTTTAGGACACCACCGACAAGGGATGCAGTGGTTTCATCGTTGATCACGGCGATGCGCGCGTTGCCGTTGGCAAGGGTGCCGAGGTAGGCCACATCGCTGGCCTCGTCCACCTCGGAGAAGATTGAGGTGCTTGGAACCGAGCCGGTTAGGCCAGGCACGTTGCGGGTCTGGGTGGGGAAGCTGAGGCGGGAGACGTATTCATCGGCACCGATATCGGGCGTGAGTGGCACAGCCGGGATGGGCAGGGGCGGCGTGCTAGAAAGGGCAAGGGCGGGTGGAGGGACCACAGCGGAACCAATGACCAGGGCAGTGCCGGTGAGGGTGATGTCGAAAGGACCCTCGTCCGCATCGTTGTTGGCGAGGTGGAGGTTGGCGGTTTTCGCACCGAGGGTTGCAGGGTTAAAACGGACGATAAAAGTGGTGCTTTTGATGAGGGCTCCGGAGACGGCACCGAGCGTGGCGGAAGGGGTGGCAACGACGGTGAAGTCAGAGGCATTGGTTCCGTCAAAGGTGATACCAGTGAGACCAGTGAGCGGGGCAGTGCCATGATTGCGGATGGTAAACTCCAGATCCACCGGGGTGCCGAGAGGAGTGCTGCCGAAGGAGCGGGAGCCACCATCAGTGACGTTGGCCAGGGCGGGTTGCTCTACGACAATTTCGGGCACCGCAGCCGGGGTGAAGCCGAAACGGAACCCTTTGCCTTCACCATCGGAATCCCGGCGCGTGAGCAGGCTGAGGCCGGGAAGGGGGCGGGGATGCCCACGGTCAAGGGCTGGGCTGGTAAGGGTGAGGCGGCGCATCTTGCCCTGGATATCTCGGCTATCGAAGCCTGCACCCAAGTTAAGGGCTTCGGCGGCGCTGAGGTTGCCCTCCCCGGCGGTGAGATTTCCCGAGGAGGTGACGCCCCCGCGCACGCCGCAGTAACTTACGTCAACCACGGCCTGATTGGTCGCGGTGATCTGGCCCCCGGCACGGTTGGCCACGCTGGTGACGAGGGAGTTGATGAGGGTGAGCTTGGCGGTGGCACCGTCGGCCTGAACCTGGCCGGAGGTGGTGTTGCTGGAAACGTTGTCGGCAAAGGTGGCGTGGGCCACTTTCACATCACAGGAGCCAGTGAGGCGGAGGGCGGCGTCCGTCGCGGCGGTGCCGTTGCAGCCGTCTACGATGACATTGGCGATCACGGGAGAGGCGGCGTTGACGAGGATGCCGGAGGTGCTTCCGGAGATGACCAGGTTATGAAGGCGGGCCTGGGTAGAATTTTGGCAGAGGATGGCGGAGCCGGAGGCATTGGTCACGGTGAGGCCACTCACGTAGGTGGCAGAGGTGTTGCCGGTGCCGAGGAGAATGGCCTGTGTGGAATTGGCCGGGGCCACGATTTTTGTCGTTTCCCGAGCGCCGCGCTGGCCAATAAGTTTTACATCCCGGTTGGAGAGATCCAAGGACCCCGTGTAGGTGCCGGGAGCCACTTCAATCACATCACCAGTGGTGGAGTTAGTGATGGCCGTTTGGATGCTGAGGTAGGGCAGATCGTAGCTACCATCAGAGAGGGTGTTGGCACGGGTGGTGAAGTTAGCGATTTCACCAGTAAGGTTCTGGGTTGTCAGTGCTTCCAAAGTAGTGCCGAACTTATTTTCCAACCACCAGGAAAGCGGGGCCACGTAGAGGTTGGCCTTAGGTGGGTTGTAAGGATCGAAGGGTTTTTCGGTGGCGTTGGTGGCGGAAGTGCCAGCGTTTTTTTCATCCAGATCGGAAATGCCGTCACCATCGGTATCGGCCAGGAAGGGATTCGTCCCGACGGCGAACTCGTCGGGATCGGAAATGCCATCGAAATCGGAATCCAGGGCGGTGAGTTTCAACCGGTAGAAGGACATGTCCCCGGGCAAGGGCGAGGAGTTGCTTTGGTTGGCCGGGGCGGGCGGGACGGGGTTCGCCGTGATGAAGGGGTAGGCTCCGGTCAGGCGGGCCAGGCGTGTCACCTGGGCAGGCGGTAGAATGGGAGTGACAGGGGGAGAAGTGGCAGGATCGTAAGCCACGCTGAAGACCATGAAGCTCAGGTTGTAGATATCCGCCGGGTTGGTGGTCACCGGAGAATTCCACAGAAAGGTGTTCAGCCCGGGAATGACAAAATTCAGATTGACGATGGCGGAATAGGTCGCGCCCCCGTCGCTCCAGGAGACCAGCGAGGTGTTTGTGCCCGTAAGACGTTGGACAACAAAGTCGTAGTTGGGCTGGGCCGGCACCGCAGGAGGTGGCGGGGTGCCGGGCGGCGGCGGGGCGACGTAAACGAGGGTGGATACTTTCTGGCCCAGGCCGTAGGCGGAAGTGCCGGCGATCGGGTTCCAGGGAAGCGGCGTGGGGTTGGGCGGCAGCAATGCCGACGTCTGGGACAATTCGCTGTAGTAGCCAAGGGGGGCGGTGTATTCGACGGTGATATTTCCATTGGTGGTTTGGACAGCGTTGACCAATTGAGCGGTTTGGGCGAAAGAAGCTGTTGTGAGGAAACAACTAATAGCTAGGAGAGGAGAGGAGAGGAGAGGAGAGTTTCATGATCGGAGAGGGAGCTGACGTGTAAGTGCGGTGGCAGTTAGTCGGCGCAAATCTTTTCTGTATAAATCTACAGACTGCCTGCAAGTTGTTGTTTATTAAATAGATATTTTACAAAATATTCACGTATTTCGTTAAGGAACGAATCGAAGGAGGAGAGTTTTCGTTGGAGAAACCGGCACTCATACCCAAAGCGCTTAGCTTTTGAACTTTGTGGAGTCACGACACTCCTGTCGTGGGGCTGCTAAGAGTCCTCCCGGTGGTAGGGACAAGAGTGTCCCTGCTCCTTATCAGCGTCCGCATCCCGGTGATTATCAGAGTCTGAAAGCTAGGCGCTCTTGGTATTACCACGTGTTCGAACGACAGGATGCACAAATGTCCGCATCCTCCGGACGGCATACTTTTGCCTTCTGTCTGAAGTGGAACCACCCACGCACGGGCAACCCTTGGAAACGACCCAGGCCCTACCGTGCCCGCAAGGCCTGCCCTGCCGCTCAGGGGGCGCTGAGATGGAGGCGGAAGAAGCGCTGCGCCGGGGCGGGGACGGTATCGAGGCGGACGGTGTCGCGCACGGTGACGGTGGTGGTGCCGTCGGGGTTGGCGGTGGTGCTGGTTTGGACCGGGGTGGCCGTCCAAGTGCCGCCAAAGGCGTCGATCACCTCGGGAACCAGGGTGAAGCCGGTGGCGCCGGTGCGGATCGTGTAGGTGAGGGAAAGGTAGCTGCCATCCTGGCCGGCCACGTTGAAGGTGCCGACGCGGACCGAGGGCCGCGGGGCCGAGGTGCCGTTGAGGGGCGAGCCTCCGAGAGCAAACTCCAGGAGGTTGGGCAGGCCGTCGCCATCGGGGTCGGCGGCGGGACCCGAAACCAGCGGGTCGGCCAGTTCGGCCGGGGAGAAGACGGCAGAGTTCCAGGTGGCGAGGGATAGGCCGTCCTCGGCTCCGGGCGAGCCGCCCACCGCGGAGCTGGCGCGCCAGAGGGTGCCATCGCCATAGGAGGAGGGAACCGCCGAGGTGTTGGCGAGGACCAGGGTTTGGCCATGGCCATCGGCCTGGGTCGGCCAGGGGGCCAGCTGGCTGTAGGCAAACGACCAGACATCGCCGCTGGATCCGTAGGAGAGGGTGAGGGTTTCGCCGCCGTTGGAGAGGTTGTCGGCCCCGTATTCGCCGAGGACCACGGGGGTATTGCCGTAGCGGGCACGGAAAGCGGCGGTGTTTTTGACCAGAACGGCGACCTGCCCGGGGTTGAGGGTTTTGATGGCGGCGTTGGCGAAATCGTAGGTGAGGCCGCTGGTGAAACGCAGGTTGGTCAGGTCAATGACGGAAGCCCCGATGTTTTTGAACTCGACGAACTCAAAGTCCTGGGTGGTGAAGGTCAGGGAGGCCTCGTCCGAGGTGACCGGGCCGGGGTTGTAGTTGATCTCGGTGACCAGCAGGGAGTTCTGATAGGAGGCAAGATCAGCCGCGACGGCGGTGAAGGCGACGGGGTCGGACCAGTCGGACCACATGCCGTCGGAGTTTTTCAGGCGGGCACGGGCGCGGTAGGTGTGACCAGGCTTGATGCCGAGGGGGGAGAACTGGTGGGAGGCGGCAAAGGTGGGGGACTCCGCCAGTTGGAGCGCCTCGGCCTCATAGCGGTAGGCGGTGCGCGGCGCGTAACCGGCAATGCCGGGAAAGTAAACCTCGGCGATGCGCCACTGGATGCCGGCAAAGGTCTGCCCGGCTCCGGAGAAGGCGGTGGTGGAGAATCGCAGGTCGTTGACAGCGAAGGTGTTGTTCAGCGACGTGACGGTGGGTTTGGCGGGAACGGCGAAGGCGCTGCTCTCGGCCAGCTTGGCGCGGAGCTTGGCGTAGCCGTAGTCGGTCGCGCCACTGGCCGGCAGGCTGCCCGCGGCCGTGGGGCCGGCGCGGAGGAACTTCTTCATCTGGAGCACCATACCGGGAAAGTCGTTGGTGGCGTTGAGGGCGGAGGCGGCCGAGTAGCGGTAGAAATTGCCCTTGAAAAGATAGCGCGGGTGCTGGTCCCAGAGGGCCCGGTTGGCATCAGCCAGGTTGGGCGGCGCCGAGGTGGTGGAGGCGGGGGGCGAGACGGTGACGTTCGCCACGGTGATGGAGAAGGCGTTCTGGGTGTAGGTGAACTGGGTGTCGCTGACGCGCGCCACCACGGTCTTCGTCCCGTTGTAAGTGCTCGGGGTGGCCCCGGTGATCGAGACCGAGGCGTTGGCCACGATCCAGGCGGGGAGGGTGCCCGAGCCGACGGTGACGGTGACCGTGCTGCCGGACTTGGCGATGGTGCCGGTGAAGGGGACCGGGACGCTGGAGAGATCGGGGAAGGTGTAAACGTGCTCGGCCTGCTCCTGCACCACCAGGTCGGTGGTCTCGGTGTTGTAAACCAGGTTCAGCAGCTCGCGGACGGCATTGGCCCGGGTCCGCTGGGCCTCGGTGTAGGCGAAGACCTGCTGGATGTTTTCATAGGCGGTGTCGGCGCGGCCGAGGTGGGGGGCGGGCTCAAAGGCGAGGTCCATGTCCCACGGGATGATCGTCCACCTGTTGTTGGTCGGGTTGAGGTAGTAGTTGTAGTTCTGCTCGGGACGGAGGTCGGAGTTGTTGAGGGCCAGGTTGTTGGCGTGCTGCCGGGCGTAGGTGTCAATGTCGAGGTTGGCCTGATACCAGGCGTAGGGCTGGCGGGAGGGGAAGGTCTGGGTCGGGAAGGCTCCGGTCATGCCGAAGTTGTATCCGGTGGCGGTGGAGATGAAGCTGGCCAGGTCGGAGGAGTCGGAAACCTGCGGGTCT
>JANOBW010000356.1:0-9548 GCA_031411855.1 Opitutia bacterium | reverse complement strand
GCTGCCGCCGGTCCGGGTCGATGAAAACTGGCAGGGTGACGGGCTCATCGTCTTCCGCCACTCCGAGGAGGAGGCCAGAACCTGGAAGGCCAGCGGCATCAAGGTCGTCAACCTCAGCGCCGAAGGGGCGCCAGGCGGTGTGCGCGTCCTGCCCGACAACGCCGCCATCGGCACCCTCGCCGCCCGCCATCTCATTTCCCTCGGCCTGCGCCATTTCGCCTACTGGGACGAACCCACCCGCCGCTACGCCAAGATCCGTGGCGACGCCTTCCGGGCCGAACTCGCCGCCCACGGCCACTCCTGCCACACCCTCGGGCTGCCGGTCTCCCTCATGGGACCGCGCAACAAATGGCAGCGCATCCGCCGCGAGATGGTCCACCACATGTCTTTGCTGCCCAAACCTTTGGGCATTTTCGCCAAGGATGAGACGGCCGCCATCGGCCTGATCCAGGCCTGCCACGTGGCGAGCCTGCGCGTGCCCCAGGATGTCGCCGTGCTCGGGGTGGGGGACGACCCCTGCTACTGCCACCTCACCTCACCGCCGCTCAGCAGTGTGCCCTACCCGGGACGGGAGATCGGCCGCACCGCCGCCGCCTTGCTCGACCAGATGCTCGGCAAAGCCGTCAAGCCCCCTCCCGAGACCCTCATCCTCCCCGGCCCCGTCAGTGTCCGGGAGTCCACCCAGATGCTCGCGTTCACCGACCCGGTCATCATCAACGCCGTCGGCATCATCCGCCACGAGGCACCCTCGCGCCCGCTCCAGACTTCCGAGCTGATCAGCCGCAGCGGCCTCTCCCGCAGCTCCTTCCTCAACCGCTTCGAAAAGGCACTCGGTGCGTCCCCGAAGGACGAGATTCTGCGTGTGCGCCTCGAACACGCCCGCAAACTCATCGCCGACTCCCGCGACACCCTCAAGGAGATCGCCACCCAGATGGGTTTCACCCGCCCGGAGGATCTCTCCCGCCTCCTGCAAAAGAAGGGCCATGTCACCTCCACCCAGATCCGCCGGGGCCTGGCCTGACGAACCTCTTCCATTTCCCAGAGGCCCGCCCACCGCCAACTTTTTTCCGCTTCGCAGTTGGCACCAGCCCACCCTGTCACCTATTTTAAACCCCGTATGTCCCGCTTCCTTCCCGTCCTCCTCCTCACTTTGAACGCCGCCGCCTCCCCCACCCTCTCCCCGCCGCCCGCCACGCCGGCCGAGCCGGTCACCGAAACCCTCCACGGCGTGGCCGTGACCGACCCCTTCCGCTGGCTCGAAGGCCCGGCGGCACCGGAGCGCAAAGGTCTGGATAACAAAGCGTTGGAAACTCGCGTCGCCACCTGGACCGCCGCCCACAACGCGCGCTCACGCGCCTTTCTGGACGCCCTCCCCGGCCGCGCCGCCCTTGAGAAACGCCTCACCGCCCTCTTCTCCCCCGGCTCCGAAAGCGCGCCCCGCCACCGCGGCAACCGCGTCTTTTTCAGCCGCCGCGAAGGCACCCAGAGCAACTCCGTCATCTTTGTCCGCGAGGCCGACGGCTCCGAACGCGCCGTCCTCGATGTCAACAAACTCTACCCCGACGGCCTCACCACCCTCTCCTTTTCCAGCAGCAGTCCGGACGGCAAACTCCTGGCCTTCGGCACGTTCCGCGCCGGCGACGAAAACACCGCGCTCCATATCCTCGACCTTGAGTCCGGACGCTGGCGCGACGACACCATCGGCGGGAAGGTCGGCCGGCCCGACTGGCTTCCCGACAGCTCCGGTTTCCTCTACCGCAACCTCTCCGACGTCAAAAACCCCTACTCCGGCAAGGTTTGCTTCCACGTGGTCGGACGTCCGGTCAGTGAGGACGCCATCCTCTTCGAGCAGCTCAAGGAAGGCCCCCTCGCCACCACCTGGGGCCCGGGCGGCTCCCTCAGCGAGGACGGCCACTGGCTTATCCTTTCGTATTCCGTCTCAACCACCTCCAACGACCTCTGGCTCTGCGACTTCGACCTCTGGCGGAAAACCGGCAAACTCGTGAAAGTCCCCCTCGCCCTCGGTCTCAACGGCTCCACCTCCGGCACCGTCCATCAGGGAAAACTCTACCTCCACTCCAACGTGGACGCCCCCAACGGACGCCTCTTCCTGGCCGACCCGAAGAACCCCGCCCGCGCCACCTGGCGCGAGATCGTGCCCCACCGCGCCGACGCCGTCCTCTCCGAGTGGGACCTGACCAAGTCCCACCTCCTCGTCACCTGGCAGAAGGACGCCCTCGACAAAGTCAGCCTCTACAGCCTCGAAGGCCAGCCCCAGGCCGAACTCGAACTCCCCGGCATCGGCTCGGCGGGAGTTTCCAGTGACCCTGAACGCGAGGAGATCTACCTCTCCTTCACCAGCTACAACGAGCCCTCCAGCCTCTACCGCTACGACCTCCCCGCGACCAAGCCGACCCTCTACTTCCGCCCCAAGGTGGACTTCGATCCGGCCACCGTGGAGGTGAAACAGGTCTTCTACACCTCGAAGGACGGCACGAAGGTCCCGATGTTTCTCATCCACCGTAAAGGGCTCACCCCCAACAAGATGCGGCCCACCGTCCTTTACGGCTACGGCGGCTTCAGCATCAGCATGACACCCGGCTTCAACTCCAGCCTGCTCCCCTGGCTGGAGGCGGGCGGGGTTTACGCCGTGGCCAACCTCCGGGGCGGCGCGGAATACGGCGACGCCTGGCACCGCGCCGGCATGCTGGGCAGCAAGCAGAACGTCTTTGACGACTTCATCGCCGCCGCCGAACGCCTCGTCGCCGACGGCTGGACGGACTCCGAACACCTCGCCATCCAGGGCGGCTCCAACGGCGGCCTGCTCGTCTCCGCCGTCGGCGGCCAGCGTCCCGACCTCTTCCGCGCCGTCGTCTGCCAGGTCCCGCTCACGGACATGTTTCGTTACCAAAACTTTCTCATGGCCCGCTACTGGGTGCCGGAATACGGCTCCAGCGAAAACGCCGAGCAGTTCGCCTGGCTCCGCAAGTGGTCGCCCTACCACAACCTGCGGCCCGACGCCCGCCACCCGGCCTGGCTGATCGAGGGCGGCGAGAACGACGCCCGCACCCACCCGCTCCACGCCCGCAAGCTGGCCGCCCGCCTCTTCGCCCTCGGCGAAGGCAACCCCAAGGCCCGCGACATCCTCCTCGTCGTGGACCAGGACTCCGGCCACGGCTCCGGCAAAAGTTTCGCCATGCGCGTGCGCGACAGCGCCGACCGCTGGCTCTGGCTGGCCAACGAGCTCGGAGCGAAACTGCCCGAGTAAGGCACCGCGCTGGGGAAGTTCACTGGCCTGGAGTGGCTGGAGTCGCTGCGCCTGCCTCGGGCTGGAGCAGTTTCTCCAGACGTTCGCGACGTTCCTTCACAATCCCCTTGATGCCGGCAATCGGCAGTTGCTCCAGCCAAACCCTCGCCTCAGTCGGCCGATCCGCCAGCTTCATGGCCTGCTCAATGGCCACGATCATGTCCCAGGGCAGCTCAAGCTCGCTGTCTTTCACGGCGGCGTTGAAGGCGTGCCAGGCGCGAAAAGCCTCGTGAAGTTCCCCGCTCCCGGCCGTTGAGTTGGGAAACCTGGCCAGGGTGGACTTAGTTTGGTTCAAAAACTGTTCCAGCACAGTCAGTTGCACCAGCGCCGCCGGAACCTGCACGGTGGAAACCTGTTCCGGCGGAAGCAGCGGGTCGCGGGGCTGAAGGGTGAAATTGAGCTCGCCGGTGCGGGAAGGCGGCGAGGCGTTGGCGGCAAAGACAGCCTCGGAGGCGTGGTGACGCGGGGCGGTGACATTGACCGTCTGGGGCTCATCCCAGGTGGGCAGGACATAGTGGCCGGCCTCATCCGTCCAGACCGGCAGCACAGGCCGGTCGCTGCCGCGGCCCATGAAGATGCGGGCCACCCGGGCGTTGCGGATCGGCTGGCCGGTCGCGGCATCGGTCACCCGTCCGGAGAGTTCCAAAGCAGGGGCCTCGGGCCCGGTCTGGGCAGCCTGCCTCGCCAGTGACTCATCCCTGCGCGCCTTGCCCAGAAACCAGACGGAGCCGCCCACTCCCACCCCCACCCCGGCCAGGCACACCAGCAGAAGGGAGATGATCACCAGCGGAGTGAGCACGTTTTTCTTCGACTCCACAGACGCCGAGGCAGCCATGGAGGAAGGCTCGGAAGTCGGGACTGGAATTCTTCCCGCAACGGAAACGCTCCCGTCGGCCGTTGCCATGGCCTCCGGCCAGCCGCGCGCCAGCACAACCAAAGCCCAGATGCCGAAAACGACACCGATGAGCAGGCCGGGCGGCGTGATCATCGCGCAGATAGCACCCGTGATGGCCAGGCCCCGGCCTTGCAGCTGGCGCATCCGCAGACCGCCCAGAAACATCAGGAGAGAGGGGAGACCGATCACAAGGAGGCCGGCTCCCAACAGGAGGGCCAGGCGCCAGACCGGGGAAAATCCGCCGTGTGAAAAAGATCTCAACCCTATGATCCCGACCAACCCCATGAGGATAAGGAAATTCAGCGAACCCGTGACCATGAGCCCGATCCCCGGAATCGAGGCCCGGCGGCGCAGTTCGGAGGGGGAGTCGGCAACCGGGGCCGCGGGAGCGGCCGCAGTCACCGCGCCCTGCCCCAAGGCTCCCGGACCATTCGCCACCAGCCGGAAGGCCCGGCGCACGTCGTCGGAGGTCAGCACGACCAAAGTCCAGACCCCGGCGCCCAACACGGCCAGCGAGACGGCGCCGGAGATCAGCAGGCTAGGACTAAAGAGGATGGAAACCGACACCTGCATCAGGATCTGGACCATGGCCAGAATACCGGCGGCCACTCCCATGCCGTAGCCCCGGAGTTTCCTCATCCGCAGGGCCGCCAGAAAGATGAAGCCCCACAGCAGCGTGTAGAAGCAAACCCCGCCACCAACCAGGAACAGACCCACCATCGTCGCAAATTGATGGACCAGATTGCCCAGAAAACCAAAGAAGACCATGCCGACGAGCGCGGAGAAAAGGCCTCCCCCATACGTCATCACGCTCACAATCATCAGCATCATCGAGGGACCCGCGACCTTGCGGCGGGCGGCCTCGAGCAACTCCGCGTCCGTCATGGGTTTCGGCTCAGGCAAAGTGGCGGGCGGGCGAGGCGGAGACATCACCGGCGGAATGGCGCGGCGGTCGCCCGCGATGGTTTCCAAGCGGGTCTGGATCTCGCTGGCCTGCTGATAGCGCAGAGAAGGTTCCTTTTCCAGGGCGCGGAGCACGACCTCGTCCAACCGCACGTCTATCAGCACCTTGCGTGAAGGCGGCTGCAGTTTCTGCGACGGCAGCTCCCCCGTCAGCATCTCATAAAAAACCACGCCGAGGGAGTAGATGTCGGCCCGGTTGTCCACCCGGCCGGGGTCGTCCTTCTGCTCGGGGGCCATGTAGCGGGGCGTGCCGACGGGTTTTTCATCCGCCTCCTCGCCGAGCATCTTGACCAGGCCGAAGTCCGCCACTTTGAGGCGGCCGTCCTTGTCCATCAGCAGGTTCTCCGGCTTGATGTCGCGGTGGACGATGCCCCGGTCGTGGGCGTATTGCAGGGCCTCGCAGAGGGGCGGGATCACGGCCAGGGCCTGCTCGGGCGTAAACTTATGGTGCTGGAGGAGTTGGCGGAGGTTCATGCCGTCCACATATTCCATCAGCAGAAAGAAGAAACCGCCCGCCTGGCCGAAGTCGTGGACGGTGACGATGTGCGGGTGGCTGAGCTTGGCCAGGGCCTGGGCCTCGCGGGCGAAGCGGTCGGAAAACTCCGGGTCCTTCTCGCGCTCGGGGGCGAGGAGCTTGAGGGCGACGAGGCGGTCGAGCGACTTCTGCCGGGCCTTGTAAACCACGCCCATGCCGCCGCGACCGAGGCAGGAGAGGATTTCCAACTGGGGGAAATGCGGCGCGATCTCCTCGATGGGTGGAGGAGGCAGGGGCGAGCCGACGCCGGTGAACATGCTGTCGGTCGCGAAGTTGACACCCGCCAGGCAGCGCGGGCACAGCCCCTCGGGCGCGTCCTTGCGGAGCGGGGTGCCGCAGCGAGGGCAGCAGGGGGAAGGCGTTTCGGAAGTGGTCATGCCTGAGAATTAAGCCTGCGAAAGCGGTTGTTACGGGACGAGGTGATTTTTGCCACACTCAGTCGCGGGCCAGCACGGAGACGACATAGCGGACCTCCTCGTCCACCTCGGCGGGAGTCGCCACGGTCCCGGCGATCTCCTCGCGGAAACACTGGCGGAAACGTTTCCGCAGGCGGTGCAGCGCCACCCGCGCCGCCCCTTCGGTCATGCCCAGATGGGAGGCGATCCGGCGGTAATCCACATCGCCGCGCGGCGAGGTCAGCTCGGATTTGAGGTGCTCAAACTCCTCCCGCCGCCCGCCCTGCTCGTAGTCGGCCCGCAGCCGCGCCAGGGCCTGCTCCAGCAGGGTCAGCGCCCAGCGGCGCTCGTAAACCTGCTCAGCCGGAAGGCTTTCCGCACTCTCGTCGTGATAACGGTTTTCCGCCACCTCGGAATCCAGCGTGGCATGGAGCATCCCGCCGCCGCGTTTCTGGGCGCGCACGCGATCCCACTCGTTGAGCAGGAAACGTTTCAGGGCGACGATGAGGAAGGTGCGGAAACGGCCCTTCTCGCGCTCGGCCGCCGCGAGGTAATCCTTCTCCAGAAACCGCGCGAAAAACTCCTGGGTCAGGTCCTGGGCGTCATGCGCCGAATGCCCCTGCCGCCGGACAAACACGTAGAGCGGATACCAGTAGGCCTGGCAGAGCGACCCCAGGGCGCGCCCGGCCTCCGGCGAGGCCTTGTCCCGCGCGGCCAGCACGATGGACCAGCGCGTGGTCAGAAACAGCGGCGAGGCGGCGGGTGCGGACGGGGAAGATGCGGGCATGGGCGGAGGACAGGCGCCCTGGCAGGGCTCCCGGAAGTTTCATAAGCAAACGCCCGGGATTGTTACCGGTCACGCGGAAACGAGGCGAAACCAGGGCGGGGTTTCGACCGGGAGGCGGCCCGATCGGAGACGCCAAGGCAGGGAGTAGGGCGGCGGAAAAAACCGCGTCACCTCCACGTTGCGGGCAACAGGACAGTGCCACTTTCCACCCCGCCACGCCTCACGTGTTGCCTTTCACCTCCAGGGACCAGCCCGATTTCCCGCGCCGCAGTTTCACCGGCGACTGATAGGCGGCGGAGAGGTTTTTCGAGGTCAGCACCTCCTCCAGGGGACCGGAGGCGTGGGCCTTGCCGGGAGCCAGCACGAGGGCGTGGGTGAACCCCGGGGTGATCTCCTCGACATGGTGGGTCACCAGCACCAGTCCGGGACCGCGCGGCAGGGCGGCGAGGCGGGCAAAGGCCCCCAGCAGCTCGGCCCGCGCCACCGGATCGAGGCCGGCGCAGGGTTCGTCAAGAAACAGCAGGCGGGGACCGGCCGCGAGGGCGCGGGCGAGGAGGACCCGCTGGCGTTCCCCCTGCGAGAGGGTGGACCAGTATTGCGGGTAAAGACGCTCGACCCCGCAGGCGCGGGCGGCGGCCAGGGCCGCGCGGTGGTCGGCCGGCTTCGGCGTGGCCCAGAGGTTGATCTGTCCCAGCCGGCCGGACAGGACGCAGTCGGAAACCAGTTCCCCGGGCTCCACCCTCGCGCCCAGGCTGGTGCTCACCCACCCCACTTCCCTTCGGGGGGCCGCCCAGTCCGCGTCACCGCGGACACGCCCGAGCAGTTCGACCTCGCCGGCGGTGGGGGAGAGAAACCCCAGCAGGCTTTGCAGCAGGGTGGTTTTGCCGCAGCCATTGGGCCCCAACACCACCCAATGTTCGCCCCGGAGCATGGTCCAGGCCGGCAGTTCCAGCAGGGGCCGGCCCCGGACAACTTTGAGTCCGGAGACGCGAAGAAGCACATCGCGGCGGACAGAGGAACGGCCGGGCGGGGCCGAAGTGACGAGGTTGGAGGAAAAGGTCGTGGGTTTCATGCCGAAGGAAATCGGAGGAGGAAAGAATCAGGAGATTGGTCATACCAACAGCGCGGTCGTTGGGTAAAGGTGCTTTTGAAAATGAGACAGGGACCGCCCGGTCCCGGCTTTGCGAAAATCCTGCTCCTTACCGCCAAGCGGTTCCGGCAGTCAGACCGGTCGCGACTGCCCCGCCAAGGGCGCTCCGGATTGCTCCGCGAGCAAGAACTCCCCTTGCCGCAGAGTTTCGACTTGCTGGACCTGAAGGAAAAAGGTTGCTGAAGGGAGACATTGGTTTCCTGCCGAAATAGCTCAGCTGGTAGAGCAACTCATTCGTAATGAGTAGGTCGTCGGTTCAAATCCGACTTTCGGCTCCACCTTTAACCACGCGGCAAGCCGCTTGAATGAAGGGTTGCGGAGCAAAACGGAAGTGGGGCCGAAAAGTGGGTGGATGAGCCCCCGCCCGGAAGTTTGCGCAAGTCCCTCAGGGCAAACAATCTGCCGTCTTTGAGCATGGCGCGCAGCGGACGGCCACCGTCCTGACGGCGGGGGCCAAACTGGTCGCGTAAGTTCTGGAAAACTTGTCCACGAACGACTTGGAGCCCACCACCGCTCCCTCCACCGAGTGGCGGACGCGGCAGCGGATGAGTTGGGATGCGGAGACCTTCCCTCCCGCGTGATCACGGAGATGACCCCAAGGATTCCCCACCCCGATTCCCGGCCCAACCGGACGCCTTCCAATGATGCGACGGTGGTGCCGGCGTATCTGACATGTTTTGCGCTTCCCCACGGCCCGCGCAGGCTGAAAACCTCCCTCCTCCCCTCCGTGTTGCTTACCGTCCCCCTGCTGAGACCCCTCGCGGCCGCCCTGGCCCTGGGCTCCGCCGCGTTGGCCGCCGGGCCGGTCGGTTTCAACCGCGACATCCGCCCCCTCCTCAACGCCAACTGCTTCCGCTGCCATGGGGGGGTCAAGGAGGCGGGCGACCTCAACCTCCAGTTCCGCGACCAGGCCCTCCGCGCGGGCAAATCCGGCGAGATCGCCATCGTGCCGGGCAAACCGGAGGACAGCGCCTTCATCGCCCGCCTCACGATTGACGACCCCGAGGAGCGCATGCCTCGGCGCGAGCCCCCGCTCAAACCCGCGCAGATCGGGCTCCTCACCCGCTGGGTGGCGGAAGGGGCGAAGTGGGAGGAGCACTGGGCCTACCAGCGTCCCGTGGGCACGGGCCAGAGCCTCGACACCCTGGTGGAAAAACACCTCGCCGAACATCAGCTCGCCTTTTCACCCGAGGCCCCGCTCCGCACCCTGGCCCGGCGCGCCGCCCTCGACCTCACCGGCCTGCCGCCCGAACCGGAACGGGTGGACCGCCTCGAAAGGGACGCCGCCCAGGACCGCGAAAAGGCGCTCGCTTCCTTCGTTGACGAACTTCTCGCCTCCCCCGCCTACGGGGAGCGCTGGGCCGCGCCGTGGCTCGACCTGGCCCGCCACGCCGACAGCAAGGGCTACGAAAGCGACCGCTTCCGCGACATGTGGCGCTACCGCGACTGGGTGGTGGACGCCCTCAACGCCGACCAGCCCTACGACCGGTTCGTCACCGAGCAGCTGGCCGGCGAC
>JANOBW010000355.1:0-2733 GCA_031411855.1 Opitutia bacterium | reverse complement strand
CCACTAGTGGTGGGGGAGTTGTCCGTGGGAAATCTGCGTGACCGGACTCAGACTTTGGATGATTTGAAAGAACTGGGAACGCCACCTGTCGCCACTTGTGAGGAAACCCACCGGATGGTGGAGGGGCGTCGGCTTTACGGGCGGGGCATTCAGTGGAACGATGCCCAGCTGCTGGCCTCGGCGGTGTTGGGAGGGGGAAAACTTTGGACCTCGGACCGACGTTTGCGGGAAATCGCGATTGAAATGAACTGCGCGTTTCTCGAATGAAAGAAGGGAGTGGCTCCTCGAAAGAAGCCACTCCCGGTGAAACGTTTTGCCTCAGAGCGCCTTCTCGACGGAGACCATGGCCCCGAGGATGGTGTTGGCCGTCTTGGGGTCTTCGATGACGGCGTTCGGGAACATGCAGCCGTCCCAGCAGATGTGGCGGATGCCGCGGGAGGCCGCGCCTTCGAGCCAGAGGGCTGAGCATTCGGCGATGTTGAGCTTGCCGTTGACGTCGTCGGCCTGGCAGTGGCGGCCGGTCTTCTCGTGGGAGCCGGTGCCGTGGACGGTGCCGTCGTTTTGGGCGACGTGGAAGTCAATCGTCCAGGGGCGGAGCTTGGCCACCATCTTGCGGTAGGCGGGCCAGAACTCGAACTCGTTGTAACCTTCCTTGAGGAGGGCGGCCTCGGGGGCGTTGTAGCCCATGAGGTAGAGGTAGGTGTGGGCGAGGTCGGCCTGGAAGCCGAAGGTCTCGGGCATGCCGACGCCTTCGAGGGTGTCGAGCATGGCCTTCCAGGAGTGCATTCCGGCCCAGCAGATCTCACCCTCGCAGGCGAGGCGTTCGCCGTGGTCGGCGGCGATCTTGGCGGCCTTCTTGAAGGTGTCCACGATGCGGGCGGTGTTGGCGGCGGGGTTGGCGGCCCACTTCTGCACGCCGAACTCGGCGGAGTCCACGCGGATGATACCGTATTTGCGGACGCCGTGTTTGTTGAGGCCCTGGGCGATGCGGCAGGCCTTCTCGATGGCCAACAAGAACTTGGCCTGCTGCTCGTCGGTGCCCATGGCGGAGTCGCCCACGGTGCCACCCCAGACGGGGGCCACGAGGGAACCGACATTGAGGCCCTTGGAGGCGATCAGGTCGGCCATCTTCTTGAGGTTGTCGCAGGAGAGGTCGGGGTCGGTGTGGGGGTGGAAGAGGAAGAGGTCCACGCCGACGAACTTGCGTCCGCCGACATTGGCCGCGGTGGTGAGCTCGAGCATGCGCTCGAGGGAGATCGGGGGATGGTCGGTGCCGGGCTCCTTGCCGACGAGTCCGGGCCACATGGAGTTGTGCAGTTTCATAGTAGTTAAGGGTTTAGGGGAGAGGAAGGGGAGTTTCAGGAAGAGGTTTTCCGGCGCCGCAGGGCCAGAAGGGCGAGAACGGCCCCCCCGCAGGCGAGGGCCGAAGAGGGTTCCGGGACGACTCCGACGTAAAAGCCGATGGAGTCGGAGACGGTGGGGTTGGGGTGGTTGTATTGGTGGGCGAGGGTGAGGCTGGCAAGGTTGTCCGGCAATCCGGTGAGAAAGATGCCGCGGCTGTCGCCCCAGGAGGTGTTGTCAACCGCCTGCATGGAACCGAAGCGGACATTGTTCGTGTTGACCGGAGCGAGGGTGACCAGGGCCTGGGCGGAGGGAAGTCCGGCCTGTTCCTTGAACTGGGCCTCGACGGTCCAGAGGTTGACGTTGACCGCGGCGGAAAGGGTATCCACGGCGGACAAGGTGATCGAACCCCGGCCGTTGAAGGCATCAAGGTTGGTGAACCCCAAAACCAGGCTGGAGACCGGCACGTTCAGGCCGGTGAAGTTAAACGTGTAGAAGGTGACTCCGTTTGCCCGGGGGTTGCCGAGCCCAAGCGTGGGCGTCGCCATGGAAAACGTGGCGTTGCCCTGGACATCGAAGAAGGAGGTGCCGGCGCCGCTGATGATGCTGTTGGTCCCGGAAACGGAGGCGGAGACCTGGCTGCCGCCCAGACTGCCGACGGCCGTGGTGGCGGTGGAGGGGGTCCAGCTCAGCCACTGCACCTGGGACCAGTCGCTGATGGTCCCCTGGGCGCTCGCGGCCAGGAGGCCGGCCGCGAGCGCTGTGGCGAT
The DNA here is from genome assembly GCA_031411855.1 of Opitutia bacterium. GTDB lineage: Bacteria > Verrucomicrobiota > Verrucomicrobiia > Opitutales > JANOBW01 > JANOBW01. The sequence goes on along the minus strand of JANOBW010000355.1, from coordinate 622 downwards.
GGTTGGGTTAAAACGGGCCATCGGACTGGGCTGATTGAGGGTTATTTCTTGGCCTTGGCGGCTTTGGCCGGGGCCTTTTTGGCGGCGGGGGCGGCGTTGGACTTCTTGTAGGCTCCCATGGCGGGGGCGTTCGGATTCACTTCGGGACCGAAGTATCTCAGGCAGACGAGGTCCTCGGTGGCGGAGGTGTTCTTGAAGGTGACCCCGGCCTTGGCGGCGGCCTCGGTGGCGAAGAACTCGTCCTGGGTCAGATCGTTGAAGCGGATGAGTTTGGGGCAGTTGAGGCGGAGCTTGTTGGCGTAGCCTTCGCCGGCCACGACGGTGAGGCCGTAGGCGCCGTTGTCCTTGACGGTGACGGACTGGCCGGGCTTGACGGTCAGTTCCTTGGCGGAGAAGTATTGGAAGGCGTCAATTTTGCCATAGACGATCCATTTGTCCACGTGGGCCTCGGACTGCTCGGCCACGATGGGCTCGAGGAAGTGGTTGTCCTTGAAGTTCGGGTCCACGTTCTTTTCCCAGTGGAGCTGGTCCACGATGAAGTCCACATCCTGGTGTTTGCTCTTGGGCATGTCCTTGACCAGCAGTGCCCACGGAACTTCGCGGCCTTCGACGAGGTTCTGAT
>JANOBW010000354.1:0-35477 GCA_031411855.1 Opitutia bacterium | reverse complement strand
CAGAAGGGCCAGGCCGGGAAGAAGCAGGGCAAGGAACGGGCGGATGAGTTTCATGGGTGGTTCGGGCTGGGAAGGCTTCGGTGTGGCGCGTGCCGGCTCATTCGGTCCGGGTCACCGACAGTCTCAGGAAACGCTGGTTGGCGCCGGTGAGGGGCGTGCTGTCCCGGTAGGTGACGGTTTCGGTGCCGTCGCCGTTGTCCACGGGTGTTCCCACGGCCACGGCAGTGTTCAGCCAGGGGCCGGAAACGCTGGCCGCCGTCTGCGGGAGGTAGGTGAGATCAGGGGCCGTGAGGCGGCGGCGGAAGGTGAGGGCGAGGTAGTTAGCCCCGCCGGAGTTACGAATCCCGATGGCAGGCAAACCGTTGGGAGATGGGGACTTGGGCGAAACGCCCAGGGCATACTCCAGGAGGTTGGAGAGGCCGTCGCCATCGGGGTCGGCCGTGTCGCCGGAGACGGCGGGGCTGGCCTGTTCCAGGGTGCTGAAGTTCTGGGACTGCCAGGTGGCGAAGACGGTGGAGACGGTCACGGTGGCCTGCTGGCGTTCACCGAGGAAGACCCCGCCCAGGAGCGGGGGGCCGAGGTTGACGCGGAGCGTTTCCGGGGATTCGGCGAGGGCGTCCGCCGTGAGGCTGAGCGTGATGGTTTTTGGTGTGGAGTCACCGTCGGCCCAGGTCAGCACCCCGCTGTTGGGGGTGAAGTCGGCGGCGGTGGCGGTCCCCGCCACGGTGGAGTAACCCACGGTGACGGGGCCGAGGCTGCCGCCGGTCCGGTTCACGGTGAGCGTGACGGTGCCGCCCTCGCTTCCGGCGTAGGCATCGGTGGAGAACTGGAGTGAGCCCGGCAGGCTGGCCAGGCCGGGCAGGAAACGCCAGAGGGGGCGGGCGGTGGCGCTGCCCTGGAAGTTGGCGTAAACCCCGCCGAGAACGACGTTGCCATCGGGCTGCCAGGCGAGGGTGTGGACCGTGCCGGCATGGCCTCCGGCGGCGGAGAAGGCGGTGTCGAGAACCCCGGTGGCGGAGAGGCGGCCGAGGCGGGAGGCGGTGCCGCCGCCGAGGGTAGTGAAGTCGCCGCCGACCAGGACCTTGCCGTCGGGTTGAAGAAGGACCGTCTCGACGACATCGGAGGCGGTGCCGGTGAAGGTGGCTTCTATGGCTCCGGTGGAGGTCAGGCGGACGAGTCCGCCCTTGGGCGTGCCGTTGAACGTGGTGAAGTCCCCGCCGAGGATGATTTTGCCGTCGGGTTGGAGGGCGATGGAGTGGATCTGGCCGAGAAAGTTTGCCCCCTGAAAAGCCGGATCGGCCCCCGTGGTCAGACCGTTCAGGGTGGAGTCGAAGGCACCGCTGGTGGTGAGGCGGGAGAAGCCGGAGCGGCGCTGGCCGTTGGCGTAATAAAAGGCCCCGCCGATGAGGATTTTTCCATCGGGCTGAAGGGCCAGGGCGCGGATGATCCAGCCGGTGCTCCCGGCAAAATCGGGACCCGCAAAGGAGGTGTCGAGGGAGCCGTCGCTGTTGAGGCGGGCGAGGTATTCGCGCGGAGTCCCGTTGTAAGTGGTGAAGAGGCCTCCGATGAGGATTTTGGCGTCGGGCTGGACCAGGACGGCGCTGATCCCGAGGTTGGCCCCGGTGCCGGCGTTGAAGGACGTGTCGAGGCTTCCGTCTGTGTTCAGGCGGACGATTCCCCCGGCGGCGGTGCCGTTGAAGGTGGTGAAGTCGCCCACGGCGATGATCCTGCCATCGGGTTGGCGGGCGAAGGCGGCGACATAGTCGTTGGCCCCGGTGCCGGAGTTGAAGGCGGTGTCCACCTTGCCGGCGCTGGTGACACGGGCGAGGCCGTGGTAGGGATACACGTTGAAGGAGGCGTCCTGAAGCAGGTCAAAGTAGCCGGAAACGAGGATGCTGCCGTCGGGCAACGGCAGGGCCTGGGTCACGCTGTTGTTGATGAAATCGGAGGTGAACCCAAGGTCGCGCGCCCCGGGGTCGGCGAGGGTGACGGTGGCGGTGGTTCCATCCACAATGACCCCGCCGGAAACGCCGCTGAGGTTCACGGTGAACGTTTCGGAACCCTCGACCAGGGCGTCGGCGGTGACGGGGATCGTCACGGTCTTGGGGGCGGTGTCGCCATTGGCCCAGGTGACGGTGCCCGAGGTGGTGGTGAAGTCGGCCGGGGTGGTGGCGGTGCCGGGCGATGTGGCGTAGGTGACGCTGACGGCTCCGACGCTGTTGGAGGTGCGGGTGAGGGTGAGGAGGGCGGAACCACCCTGCTCGTTCACGGTGTAGGCGGATTTGGACCACTGGATGCGGGGCTGGAAGGCGACCTGGACATCGAGCCACTCCTCGGCCCCGGCGCCGCCCTGGGCCACGCTGGTGAGGCTGATGCCGGTGGCGCTGTCGTTGTAGGTTTGCCCGATGGGAAGGGCGGCATCGTCGGGGTTGGTGCCGGGAGTTTTCAGATCCAGAAGATTTCCGGGCTGATTGACGTTGTAGCCCCAGAGGACGTAGGCCCCGGAGTCGAGGGCGGCGTTGGCCGTGGCCCGCCGGTAGCCGATCCAGTAGTCGCGGGTGGAGTCGCGCACGACCTTGAGCGCCCGTGGCTGGGCGAGGTTGGCGGCGGCGGAGTCGAAACGGTAGATCCGGTAGGTTCCGGCGTTGCCGGCCACCGTCACGGCGGTGTCGGGGATCCATTGCAGGATGCTTTTGTTGAGGTGGCTGAAGGCGTTTTCAAAGAAGTCGCCTCCGCCCATGAGGTCGAAGGGGTCGCCGTATTCGAGCGAGCTTCCGGCGGGGGAGACGGCGTTGCCATCCGTCACCTGCCAGAGGTTGGCGTGGCGCAGGCCGTAGGTGTGCCCGATCTCATGCCCGACGACGCGGAAATCGAACGCGCCGTTGACCCAGAAATCGGGGCCGATGACGTTGGCCAGCCCTCCGTAGGTGATCTTTGAGCCGCTGATGGAGCCCAGGTTGGAAAACACGACGCCGATGCGGTCATAGGTGGCGAGGTTGTAACCGGCGGCTGCGGCGGCGTTGGTGGCGTGCTGGTGGAGGAGGTCGTTGTTGCCCGCCGTGGCGTAGCTGGCCGCGGTGTTCGGCACGCGGAAGACCTGCGTCACATCCGGAGAGTCGCCCGCCACCGTGGGGCTGATGGTGAGGCTGGTTTTTCCGAAACTGTTCTCGGAGAAGAAGTCGCGGACACCTCCGGCCTGGTTGATGACGTTGACGACATAATCCTCGGTGATGGTGGCGTTGCCCTCGAACTTGTTGAGCGGGGTGCCGGGCAGGTCGGAGAAGTCCACCCGGATCACGAGGACCTTCTTCGTCCCCTGGCTCCAGGCCTGGGTGGGGCGGCCCACGACGGTGCTGGAGCCCGGCTGGTTGTCCGCCTCGTTCACCCTTTCGGTCTGTCTGAGATTTTGCTCGAAGGCGGGTATTTCCGCCCGGGAGGCGAGGAGGTGGATGATGCCGCCGGCCTCGACCGCCACGGTGCCGGTGCCGGTGTTGAGGGGAGTTTGAGGCGAGGGGAGGGCGATGGTGGAGGACGGGGCGAAGGCGCGGCTTCCGGAAGTTTCCCCGGTTTCCAGGACGCGCGCGGGAGAGTCGGCCAGGGCGAGGTCGGAATCCACCGCGATGCCGACGAGGGAGGAGTTTTCCACGGTGGCCAGGGTCTCGCGGCGGCCGAAGGTGTGAACGGTGAACTGGCGTTCGCCGATGAGGGTGGAGCGGAAGAGCTCATGCCCGTGTCCGGCGTGGTTTCCATAGGGATGGAGGCAGGCGTAGGTCAGGGCCACGCGTCCCTGGGCGGAGATCCGTTCCTCCAGCAGGGCAACAACTTCCACCGGAAGGAGGGCCCGGTCCGCCATGGGGACGGCGGCGGCCAGCGCGGCCTGCGGATCGGTGCGGATGAGGGCCGCGAGGGCGGCGCGGCGGGAGGCCGCGAGGGAAAGACCTTCGGGGAGGAGAGCGTCCCTTTCGGCGGGCGAGGCGGCGAGGAAACGGACGGTCCAGCCGTGGAAAGCCTCGAAGGGTGGGGGAAGGGGGGGCGGACTTTGGGCCGGGAGGGAGTTCGCGGCGGGCGGGGCCGCAGGGATCAGGCCGATTGGGGATCTCCGGCGGTCCGGGGCGGTCCGTCTGGCGGCTGGGGTGGATGGTTCCGAATCCGGAGAGGAAGGCGGACCGGAAAGGGGAAGGGCAAGTCCTAGGAAGGCCGCAGCTGCGAGACCAAGTCCGGCCAGGAGGAGAAAGCGCTGGTTCATGTGCCGGTGTTAGAGCACAAAACATCCCGCAGGGCAGGTGTTAAATCACGGCCGGTTCATTTCCCGGCCCCGCGGATGGAGGAGAAGAGAAACTGCTGGGCCAGACCGGCGGCGGCACCGAAATGGACCCGCCCGAAGTGCGCCACCTGGGCCGGGCTCCAGCCCTCCAGGTCATACAGGCGGGACATGGCGCGGATGATCCAGACATCAACGGGAAACGACTCGAAACGTCCCGCGCCAAAAAGCAGGACGCAGTCGGCGATCTTGGGGCCGACACCGGGAAGGGTGACCAGCCGCGCGCGGGCCTCGGCGAAGGGGATCCGCTCGGTCTCGTCCAGCCAGCCCGGGTGGGCGGCGAGGAAGCGGGCGGTGTCCTGGATATAAGCCGCGCGGTAGCCCAGGGCGCAGGCGCGCAGCACGGCGGGATCGGCCGTGGCGATGGTTTCCCAGGCCGGGAGGGCGTGGCCGCCGCAGGGCAGGGGAGGGCCGAGGCGGAGGGCGAGATCGTCGCACATGCGGCGGATCTGGATGATCTGTTTGGTCGAACTGCAGAGGAAACCGAGGAGGGTTTCCCCGAAGGGCTGGCGCAGGAGGCGCAGGCCGGGAAAGGCGGCGACGGCCTGGCGCAAAACGGGGTCGGAGCGCACCGGCAGGGCGTCCACCAGCCCGTCCCAGTCGGTCCCGGCCCCGAGATAGCGGGCCACCCGGGCGGTGGCATCCCCGAGACTTTCCGGGGCGGACCAGACCACGCGGGAGGAGTCGTCCAACGTGACCCGCGCCAGGCAATCGGCCCAGCGGCCTTCCCACGGGCCGTCCGCTTGCAAGCGCCAGCGGAAGGCCTGGCCCCCGTCGAGGGATTCGGCCAGGACGCGAGGGGAGCAGGTCCAGGCCGGCTCCAGGTGTTTCCAGGGCGACCAGCCAGGGGGAAGGGGTAAACTCATGGAGTCAAGTGACTTGGGAAACACGCGAAACCCATCACATCATCCGGAAAGACGTCCGGTCTCAGGCCAGCTGGCTGAGGAGCAGGGTGCCGCAAAGGACTCCAAACACCACCAGGCCGAGGCAGCCGCCGGACTTGGCGGGCGCGGTGAAACGTTCGGGGGACTTGGCCCTGAGTTCAGCCTCACGGGCCTCGACCCACTCTTTCGATTCACGGAGCCCGGCGGCGGTGAATTGGCGGTGAAGTTTGATGGCCGCGATCATGTTGCCGGTGAGGATCTCGGCTTCGATGGTCTTCTGCTGTTCGGGGGTCGGTTGCATGGGGAGGGCGCAGATGTGACGCCAGGTTCCTCCCCGGTCAATGCGCGGATTGGGTGGGGCTCCGAGAGCTCAATTCTGTCACCGTATGAAAATGCGGAGCCTTTCAGGGCCGTTGTTGTAATCTTTGTTGGCAACTCGCGCCGCCTCACTTCCCCTGCCTCCACCCCATTCCCTTCCCCCTTCCATGCTCCGTCCCTTCCTCCTGACCGCCTCCCTTTTTTCCACCTTTGGCCTCTCCGCCGCCTTTGACCTCCGCGACGGCGACCGCGTCCTCCTCCTTGGGGACACCCTGCTGGAGCGCGAGGGCACCTATGGCCTGCTGGAAACCCGTCTCCTGCAACAGTTTCCGACCCAGCACTTCACCGTCCGCAACCTCGCCTTCGCGGGCGACACCCCGCTGGGCTGGTCCCGCGCCAGTTTCGATCCCGCCTCGCGCGGCCTCGAGCGGCTCAAGGAGCAGCTCGGCCTGGTCAAACCCACCGTGGCCATCATCGGCTACGGCATGGCGGCCAGCCTTCAGGAGCTGACTGACCGCAACGGCGACTGGACCCAGAACCGCGACACCGTGCGCTACGGGGCCGAGCCGATGTCGGCCGCGCGTTTCAAACGCGAGCTGGCCCAGTGCATGGACGCCGTCACCGCCTCGGCCGGGGGAGCGCCCGTGCGTTTTGTCCTCCTTTCCCCGCTGGCCCATGAGGATCTGCGCGCCTCGCGTCCGGGCCTGCCCGATCCCGCCGCCCACAACGCCGTCCTCGCGGCCTACCGCCAGGCCATCGCCGAGCTGGCCTCCGAGCGCTCGGCCGTCCACGTGGACCTCTCCCAACTCAGGGGAAACAAGCCGCTGACGGACAACGGCATCCACCTCAACGCCAGCGGCCACGCGGCGCTCGTCGGGGCCATCGCGCAGGGACTGGGCTGGCCGGCGGCCAAGCCCGCCCCGGACGGCCTGCGCGAGGCCGTGGTCCGCAAGAGCGAGCTTTTCTTCCACCGCTGGCGCCCGGAAAACGAGACCTACCTCTTCGGCTTCCGCAAACACGAGCAGGGCCGCAACGGCGCGGAGATCCCGCAGTTTGACCCGCTCATCGCCCTGGCCGAAAACAACATCGAGGCCCTCCGCCAGGGCCGCGACCTGCCTCCCGTCATGGGGAGCGCGCCCGCCGCCCCGGCCCGAGAGGCCACCCCGCTGCCGCAGTTCACCCTGGCCGAAGGGCTGGAGCTTTCCCTTTGGGCCGAGAATCCCTTCCTGGCCAAACCGACCCAGGTGAACTGGGATGCCGACGGCCGCCTCTGGGCCGCCAGCAGCTCGCTTTACCCCCAGATCGCCCCGGGTGAGGCGGCCAGCGACTCCATCGTCATCCTGGAGGATCCCGGGCACAGCGGCAAGGCCTCCAAGAGCACCGTCTTCGCCTCCGGCCTGCTCATTCCCACCGCCGTCCTCCCGGTCAAGGGGGCCGACGGCAAGTGGGGCTGTTATGTGGGCCAGAGCACGGAACTGCTTTATTTCTCCGACACCGACGGCGACGGCAAGGCCGACAGCAAACGCATCGTGTTCAGCGGTTTCGGCACGGAGGACACCCACCATCTCATCCACACCCTGCGGATGGGGCCGGACGGGCGCGTCTATTTCAGCCAGAGCATCTACATCCACTCCCACCTGGAGACGCCCCACGGCATGGTCCGCCTCAACAGCGGCGGCGTCCTCGCCTATGAGCCCCGCACCGAACGTGTCGAGGTCGTGGCCAAGGGCCTGGTCAACACCTGGGGCCATGTCTGGAACAAGGCGGGCCAGTCCTTCCTGACCGACGGCGCCGGCGGGGCCGGCATCAACTGGATCGTGCCGGGCGCGATGCAGGTTTCCTACGAGGGCGCCCGCCGCCTGCTGCCCTCGGTCAGCCCCGGCAGTTATCCGAAGTTTGCCGGCTTGGAACTGGTGGACAGCCCGCTCTTTGCGCAGGACTGGGCCGGCTCCGCCCTGACCTGCGACTTCCGCGCCCACAAGGTGGTGCGCTTTGGCATCGAGGATCTGGCCCCCTCCGGACAGAGCGGTTACCTGGCCCGCCAGGCCGAGGTGCCGATCCAGACGAACGATTCCGCCTTCCGCCCGATTGACGTGAAGGTGGGCCCCGACGGCGCGGTTTACCTGGCCGACTGGAGCAACCCGATCATCAACCACGGCGAGGTGGACTTCCGCGATCCCCGCCGCGACCACACCCGGGGCCGCATCTGGCGCCTCTCCCGCAAAGGGGCCGCGCCCCTGGCCTGGAAACCCTTGGGCAACAGCGACAACGCCTCCCTGGAAAAACTCCTCGCCAGCCCGAACCCGTGGGAACGCGAGCAGGCCTCCGCCCTCCTCCACATCCGGGGGAAACTCAACCCGCCGCCCGTGCCCGGCCTCGACGCCCTGGAGAAACTCAGCCGCGATCCCAGCCCGCGCGTCCGCCTCGGCGCCATGCGCGACCTGGCTCGCACCCCTTCGGCCCGCACCGCCGGGCTCATTCTCGCCGCCGCCGTCAACAAACCCCAGGGCGACGATTTTTACGACTACGCCGCCTGGCTCTCCGTCAACGATGTGGGCAACGCCTGGGTGGAAGCCCTGGTGTCCGGCCAGTGGAAGGCCGAGGGGAAGGACGCCCAGCTGGAGTATGCCCTCAACACCCTGCCGCCCGAGACCTCCCAGCGTGTGCTGGCCGGCCTCGTGGACAAGCGCGGGGTGCCCGCCGAGGGATCGTGGATCGAGATCATCGGCAAGTCCGGCGGCCCGAAGGAGTTGCGCCGTCTCTATGACGCCTGCGCCGGTTTTTCCGAGCCCGCCTTTGCCCGCGCCACCCAGGCCCTGGCGGAGGCCGCCCGCCTTCGCAACGCCCGGCCCGAGGGCGACCTCTCCGGAGCCGCCGCCTGGCTGGAAGATGCTTCGGAAACGAAACGTCTGGCCGGGGCGCGCCTGGCCGGCCCCTGGAAACTTTCCGCCGCCACGGGCCGCCTGCAAACTCTCGCCTCCGGTCCCGACCGCCGGCTGGGGCAGGCCGCCATGGAGTCGCTCCGCGCCCTGGGCCGCGCCGATGAGCTCCGCGCCCTCGCCGCCCACGCCTCCGCCCCCGTCCGCCTCGCGGCCACGTTGGAGCTGGCCCGCCTGAACCTGGCCAAAGCCCTGCCGGAAGTTTTCGCCACCCTCCGCGCCGTTTCGGACGAGGCCGCCCTGCAAACCTTCTGGACCGAACTGCTTCAGCTCAAGGAAGCCCTCAAGGCCGTGTCCGAGGCGCTTCCCTCCGACCTCCCCGTCGCGGCCGTGAAAACCGGCCTGCGCGCCTCCCGCGCCCTTGGCAAGCGCGCCGAGGCCCTGACCGCCAAACTCACCGCCCAGTCCGGCGCGGCGGCCGCCACCCCGGCGGCTCCCGGCGTGGCCGAGCTCGTCGCGCTGGCCAAAACCAAGGGTGACCCCGTGGCCGGCGAACTCGTTTACCGCCGGGCCGCCAGCGCCTGTGTGCTCTGCCACGCCATCGGCGGGGCCGGCGGCAAGCTCGGTCCCGACCTGACCAGCATCGGCGCGAGCGCCCCGCTGGATTACATCGTGGAGAGCGTCGTTTCCCCGGCGCTCAAGGTGAAGGAAGGTTACCACGCCTTCGCCTTCGCGCTGAAGGATGGCTCGGAGTCCGTCGGCATCCCTTCGCGTGAGACCGCCCAGGAACAGTTCATCCGCACCGCCGGAGGTGAAATCAGCCTCCCCAAGTCGGCCATTGTTTCCAAAAAGATGGCCGAGGGCGGGGCCAGCCTCATGCCCGCCGGGCTGACCGCCACCATGTCCGAGACCGAGCAGGTCAACCTCTTCGTTTTCCTCAGCCAGCTCGGACGTCCCGGTCCGTTTGACGCCAGCAAGAACAACGTGGCCCGCCTGTGGAAACTGGCCGCCGCCGGAGTGCCGGAGTCGGCCGCCGTCTCCGTTCCCACCCTGGTGGACGGCAGCCTGACGCGCGCCCTCCTCTCCGAGAAACTCCCGCTGGCGGCCGGGGCCAACCGCCTGACCGCGCGTTTCCAGGCCCCCGCCTCGGGCACGGCCACCTTCCGCTTCACGGGAGTTTTCAAAGCCTCCCTCGATGGGAAGCCGCTGTCCCTCGTCCCCGGAGATAACAAGTTTTCCGTGGCCTCGGGAGCGCACACGCTGGGCGTGGAGTTCGATGCCAGGACCCTGCCGGAGCTGATCCGGGTGGAGTCGCCGGACGCGACGTTCCTGGGCGAGTGAGGCCGGACTCCGCCGCGCATGCGACCGAGCCGATTCCCCCCGGGCGCGAAAAGGCCCGCCGGCGGTGAGGCGCGGCGGGCCCGGGATGGTTTGTTTCCGAACGATCAGAACGTGACGGAGACGCGGCCGAACTTCTTGCCCGAGCTGACGGCCCCGGTGAAGGTGATGGTCACGGTCTCCGTGCCGTCGTTGTTGTTGACGATGTTGCGGGTGTAGTCGGTGCCGAGGAGGGCGGCGGTCCAGCCGGTGTCGGCGAGGTTGAGGTCGGCGGTCTTGGATTGGACGCCGTAGGTCACGCCAGCGACACCGCCGACGGGGCGGCGGTAGGCGAGGGTGAGCCGCTGGCCGGCATCGGCGGAGGCCACGCCGCGGTATTCGGCCTGGCTGTTGGCCGCGTTGGGGACGAGGCCGAAGGCGTATTCGAAGGCGTTGCTGATGCCGTCGTGATCGGGGTCGGCACCGGGCAGGGCGTCGGCACCGGTCAGGCCGTAGGAACCGGTGAAGGCGACGAGGGGATCACCGTTGACGATGCTCACGACGCCGGTGGACGCGAAGGCCGACCTGTCCCAGGCGAGTCCGCCGGAGAGGGCGGGCAGGACGAGGTCGGTGGCGACGTTGAAGTTGGTCACGTCGAGGGCGCCGGTGGCGTCTATCAGGTCGAAGGACTGGCCGGCGGCGGGGGTGAGTCCGTTGAGGGTGACGGTGATGGTGACGTCGAGGGCGACGGGGGCGAAGACGGTGACGGCGTCGTGGCCGGAGCCGCGGACGGTGCCACCGAGCTGGAGGTTAAGCTGGGCGGTGGTGGCGAGGGAGAGGCTGGCGAAGGACTGCACTCCGAAACCGGAACCGCCCGGGGTGGCGGTGCCTCCGAGGCTGGTGGCTCCGAGACCGCCGGCGCCGGTGACGGTGCCGGAAGCGCCCACGCTGGCGGTGTTGATGACGGTGTGGCCGTTAAGATCGAGGGCGCCGCCGGTGACGGAAACGGTGCCGTTGCCGAGGGCGGAGTCGTCTCCCACGGCGATGGTGCCGCCCTGGAGGTTGGTGCCTCCGGTGTAGGTGTTGACGCCGGAGAGGAGGAGGGTGCCCGGCCCGGTCTTGGTCAGGGCGGAGGGGGCGGACTGGACGTTTCTCAGGAGGGAGGAGATGGTGAGGTCGGCGGCGGCATTTCCGGTGGCATCAGCGACTTGGAAGGTGGTGCCGGCCTGTGAGTTGGTGCCGAGGGAGACGTTGGCGTTTCCTCCCGTTCCCGTGGTGGAGATGGCGGTGGGGGAAGTGCCGCCCACGACGACCGTGCCGAGCAGGCCCAGGCTGGTGTTGAAGTTGCCGGCCCCGCTGCCATCGCCGACGAGGACCGTGGCCCCGTTGAGGGTGAGGTTGGGGAGGAAGGTGATGCTGTTGCCGAGGGCGGCGAGGGTGCCGCCGTTGACCACGACCGAGGGGCTGAACTGGGGGAGGAGGTTGCTGTTGCCGAGGGAGGCGATGCCGTTGAGGGCGAGGGTGGCGCCGCCGCCGACGGAGATCTGGTTGGCCGGGGTCATTTCCCCGGCGGAGGAAGTCTGCCCCGGGCCGGTGCCTTCGCCCGCGCCGCCGCCGAGGACAAGGGTGCCCTGGGTGACGAGGGTGCCGCCGTTGTAGCTGTTGCCGCCGTTGTTGAGGGAGACGGTGCCGGCGCCCTGCTTGACGACGGTGCCCGCGCCGGAGACGACGCGGTCGAGGCTGAAGTTTCCGTCCAGGCCGAGGAGGCCGGAGAGGCTGATGCCGATGTCCGAACCGAAGCCGTTGTTGTTGCCGGAGAGATTCAGGAGCAGCATGCCGTCCATGATCGTGGTGGTTCCGTTGTAGGCGAAGCCCACGGCGGTGGTGCTGTTTCTCAGCTCCTGTGTCCCCAGGCCCTGTTTGACGAGGGCGATCTGGCCCGCCTCATTCCGGATGATGCCGTAGAAGCTGTGGTTGGTGTCGGCGTTGATGACGAGGGTGCCGAGGGGGGAGGAGCCGCCGCCGGGCGAGCTGCCCTCGTTGTCCTGGATGATGGCGAGCGAGTTGCTGGGGGCGCTGTCGAGGCCGGCCACGGTCTGGGTGGTGCCGCGGAGCTCAAACTTTTCGTCGTGGGTGCCGTTGGCGAAAGTGAGGACGGTGCCGGAGCCGAACTGGTTGTCGGCGGTGGTGATGAGATAGACGCCGCCGGTGGCGTTGCCGATGGTGACATGGCCCGGGATGGAGGACCCGGCGGGGCTGGAGGCGAAGAGGGCGCCGCCGAGGACCCGGGTGACGCCGGTGTAGCTGTTGGTGCCGGCGAGGACGAGGGAGCGGTCGCCGAGCTTGCTGAGGCCGAGGGAATTGGCCCCGCCATTGGGATTGGCGATGGGGGAGAGGTGGGTGAAGTCGCCGCTTGAGGTGTCCAGGCCGAGGAAGGAACCGGTGAGAAAACCGCCGGCGGGGGAGCCGAGGGCGGCGAGGGTGTTGACATCGGAGGAGGTGAACTCCCCGGCGCCGCCGACGCGGAAGCCCAGGGTGGCACCCGCGTTGACGGTCAGACTGGAGCTGGTCCAGGAGGCGGGGGTGTTGTTGTAGAGGGCGGACTGTTTGCCGAAGACGAGGTTGCCCTGGGAGACGGTGGTGGTGCCCGCGTAGGTGTCGGTGCCGGAGAGGGTGAGGGTTCCCGTGCCGGTTTTGACGAGGCTGCCGGCCGGGCCGGAGATGTTTCCGGAGAAGGCGGTGGCGGTGTTGGCGCCGCCGACGGAAAGGGTGGCGGAGCCGAGGGAAACAGTGCCGCCTGTCCCGCCGAGGCTGGCCAGGACGGGGGTGGCGGAGGCGAGGTTCACGGCGCCGCCGGTGAGGAGCAAAGCGCTGGTGCCCAAGGCGTTGTCATGGCCGATGTTGAGGGTGCCATTGCTGACGGCGGTCTCCCCGGCGATGCTGTTGGCGGCGGTGAGGGTGACGCTGCCGGCGCCGGAGACGGTGATGCCATTGGGGGTGGTGATGCCGCCGCCGCCGATGGTGTAGGTTTTGGTGCTGGCGTTGGTGAAGGCGAGGGAGAAGGCGGTGACGCCGCCACCGGCGACGGTGATGTTGGTGTTGGTGCCGGCCGTGCCGAAGGTGAGGGGGCTGAGGGAGTTGAAGCTCGCCGGGGCGTTGTCGCTGGAGCGTTTCCAGTTGCTGTCGGCCGAGGAACTCCAGGTGGCGTTGCCGCCGGAGCCGCTGGCGCCGGTCCAGGTGAGGGGCGGGTTGAGGGGGACAGGGGTTCCCTGGGCGATGAACTCGCGGTAGCCGACAAAGCCGTTTTCCTGGCCGGCGGGGGTGCCGAAGAGGAAGCGGATGGCCCCGACATTGGTGGCGAGGTAATCGGTGCTGGCGCTCAGCCTGGTGTGGGTGGACGAGTCCGAACCGGTATGGTTGGAAACCGTGGCGATGCTCAGGAAAAGGGTCGGGGCGCTGACGGTGGAATACTGGATGGTGAAGTTTTGGTCGTCGCGGCCGGAATCGGGCCAGGCGCAATAGGTGTCAAACGAGGTGATGCTGTAGCCCGCCGTGTTGGTGGCGGTGTTCAGGGTGTAGGTAAGGACCTGGCCGTTGGAGGGGGTGACACTGGCGGTTTTGTCCGAGGAGATGCCAAGCGCTCCGTTGGTGAGGGTGGCATAGGTGACGGAGGAGCCTTCGTTGGTGGCCGGGGTGTCCGAGGTGGTGGCTCCGGCGAGGAGGTTGGTGCCGGAGGGCAGGGTCCAGACGTTGGTGCTGTTGGACTCGTTGAGGGTGACAAGCGGGTTGACCCAGGTGGTGATCGCCGGGGAGCCCAAGGCGATGAGTTCGCGGAAGCCGGTGTAGCCGTTTTCCTGGTTGTTGAACACATAGCGGACGATCGCCACATTGTGGGCCACGGTGCCGGTGGTGTCCGTCAGGCGGGTGTGGGTGGAGAGATCGGGGTTGCCGGTCGTGTTGCTGACGGTGGCGAGCGGGAGAAAGTTTGCGGGGGCGCTGACCGTGGCATAATAAACGGTGTAGTTCTGGTTGTCGCGGCCGGAATCCTGCCAGGCGCAGTAGCTGTCCAGCGAGGTGATGTCGTAGCCCAGCGTGTTGACGGAGGTGTTGAGGATGAAATCAACACTGTCACCGTTGTTGGGGGTCACGCTGGCCCCCAGGTTACCGGCGGCAGCGAGGTCGCCATTGGTCAGGATGGTCCAATCGGAGGAAGAGCCTTCGTGGCTGTTGGCGTTGGCAGGGGAAGTGGCGGCTCCGACGAAGAGATTGGTGCCGGAGGGAAGCGTCCACGAGTGGGTGGAGTTGGATTCATTCAGGGTGGACACATCTGCCTGCGCGGAGAGGCAAACGAGAAGGGTGAGGGAAGTCAGGCCGAGGGCCGGACGAGCAATAACGGATACGGGATGTTTCATGGGAGTAGGGAGGGTGAGTAGGTTAGGGTTTGATTTAAGATTAACCAGGGTGTGGATTTATCTTTAATCATGTCTGTTTTTTTGGGGTATTTCGAGGTCTCGCAACTGCTATTAGCCATCTTGTCAGGTCATTAATACACATGTAGTGTGTTAAAACCTAATTTTTGCCCTTTTTTAAACATGCCGGGACGATGTCGGGGACTTCCGACCATCATAAAATCGTTAGCAGTTGATTGCCAATGATTTACGGATCAATTTTATTCTCAGCCCTATCTGGCATGATATCGTGGCGGGGCACATTTAGAGTCAGATGAGTAGGTCTGTTTTATCGCAGTTTGTGTTAAAAAGGAGGATCTGAGTGTGAAAGTGGTCATTTCTTGTCATTCAGGTTGAGCTCAGTTTGTGCTCGTGAATTATTTTCTGTAGATGATCCACGGGGTGGCGGCGCCAAGCGCCTGACTCCGGGCTCAGGTGGCGAGAAGGGATCGTCATTTCGAAGGTGCTACGCGGGATCAGACTGGTCCCGCCCCTTGGCAGGACAGGTCCATTTTTTGAGGCACTTCCTCCCGAAGCCATCCTGACCCTCTATGGCTAGGCCCTCACGGTGGAAACCACCCGCGACGGTTCGCGGGGCAAAGGCGGCTTTTCCTGCGGGGAGGTCATGTCGGTCATCAAAACGGGTGGGAAGGTCCCGACCGTTTTGATGATGTCTCCGGGCGCAAAAAAAGGCTGAAGGGGAGTGCCCTTCAGCCTTTGGTCCAAACTACTTGGTCAGATCTTACTGCACCTTGTGGACGGTGTTATAGATGTCGGATTTCACGACCTTGCCCTCGGCGGTTTCGAGATCGCAGGTGATGCGCATCTGTTCGGCGGGAACGATGCTGGAGAGCGTGAGGAGGACGGTGCGTCCGTCGGACTGGAGTTTGGCTCCCGTGACCGTGACCTGGTCGTGGTTCTTCGGACGGATTTCCGATTCCATGCCCTTGGCCTCGAGCATGGTGTCGGGGTGGTCAATGGAGTATTCGCCGGAGCCGTATTGCTTGGAGCGGATGTATTTCCAGCGGGAGACGTTGTAGCTGGCGACATCCTGGGCCACTTCCTTGTCGAGGGCGGTGGGGAAGGTGATGGAGACACCTTCCTTGGTCACGCTGAGTTTCTCGGGGACCATGAGGGGCTTGCCGGTGGGGCGGATGCGGTTGAAGGCGCATTCGGTGGCGGCATTGGTCTGCCAGCCGCGGAAGCCGAGGACGTAGAGGTCGCCGGTGCCGGGATGGAAACGGGCCCGCATGGCGCTGGACATCACGCGGATGGGCAGGCGGGTCACGCCGCCCTGCATCTGGCCGTCAACGTTCTGGGGGAGAACACGATAGAGCGAACTTTGGCCGTAGCTGAGGTGGATGAGTTCGCCGGGTTTGAGGCCAAACTTGGCGGCGGATTCAGGCACCCAGACCTGGGAGCCGCTGGAGTTGTCCACCTCCATGGGGAAGTAGCAGAGCGGCAGGGAGAGTTTGGAGGTGTCGGCCCCGTGGGCGGAGTCCGGCACGCCGAGGAAGTCGCCTTTGTGGATCCAGTTGAGTTTGCAGCGGGGCTGCCAGGAACCCTCGTTTTCGCCGGTGGTGATCTCGCCGTTCGGGCCCACGCCGAGGCCGCCCGGTGCGCGCAGACCGGTGGCGTAGATCTCCATCTTGGCCCCGTCGGGAGAGACCTTCATGATGGTGCCGTGGTTGGCCACAATCGGATCGAAGCCGCGGCCGCCGCCGCGCACGGGCGAGGCCTTGGAGAACCAGAAGTTTCCGGCCTTGTCGGTCTGGAGGTCGAAGGTGAACTCGTGGAAGTTGGAGGAAATGACGACGTCGCGGTTGAACGACTCGTAAACATCGGCCTCGCCGTCGCCGTTGGTATCCTTGAGGCGGGTGAGCTGGTCCCGGCCGTTCACGATGATGTCGCCATTGACGATCTTGAGCCCGAGGGGCTCGAAGAGACCGGAGGCAAAACGGCGCCAGGAGAGTTTTTCGAGGTTTTCCGAGGCCAGGCCGGAGACGACCCAGACATCGCCGTTCCAGGTGGAAAGGGCGGCGCGGTCGCCATCGGGGAAGAAGTCAAAACCACCGGCGCGGACATTGCATTTCCAGGGGTTGTCGGAAGGGACGGTGACGACATCGGTCGCATAGGGGGCGTCGCTGGAGGGGGCGGGTTTGGCCGGCTTTTTGCCAGCCTGTTCCGGGGACTTGCCCTCTTTGTCCTCGAAGCCGCGGTAGGGGGCGGGCTCTTTGGTTTCGTTCATGACACCCTTGGTCACGACGGTTTCGGGATAAAGGGCCGGTCCGGGGACGGAAAGGGCCTTCAAGTCGGAGGGAGGGGCCAGACGGGTGGCGAGGGCGTCGGCGTCAATGCCCCGGCTGTAGGAAAGCTTGAGGCGGGCAGCGGCGGAGGCCGGGAGGGAGAAGGCCAGTCGGCCGGCCTCGGGGCTGACAAACTTGGCGCCGGCGGGCGCGCCCAGGGCGAGGACGGAGAGGGCTTCGGTGGGGCCGGAGCTGGCCTTGATGGGCGAGCCCTTGTTGTCGCCGGCGTAGATGTCTATCTCGCTGATGAAGGGGGAGAATTCCTTGTGGGCCGGGTTGTTTTGGAAAACGAAGAGCAGGCGGGAGGTTTTGGCCAGCGCCTCGCCGTCGGGACGATAGACGGCCGAGCCTTGGCGGCCGCCCTGGCCGAGGCCGCTGGTGTTGACCTCGGCGAGGAGCTTCCAACCGGCGGCGGCAGGGTCGGCGGCGGCGGGGTCGGCCGAGCTCTTGGTCGCGGCGTAAACCTTGTAGAGCTGGGGGGCGCGGTCGAATTTGTGCCAGGTGTAAACGCGCACATTGTTGACGGCCTGCTCGGTGCCGAGGCTGGCGAGGATGCGGCCGGGCTGGTCCTTGTCGTTGAAGTAAAAATTGTTCTTCGGCTCGTCGGCGTTGGCGGGGAGTTTGCCGTCGTTGAGGAGGGCGGCTCCGTCCTTTTCGTGCATGGCGACGGGGGTGTTCAGTCCGGGGCCGGAAACGATGGAGAAGGTGCCCGGCTTGGAGGCGCTGTCCTTGGCGGAGGGCTCGCCGACCGCGAGTGAATCCCAGCCTTTTTCGGCGCGGTCGTAGGCCACGGAGATGGTGTCGCCGGCCTTTTTGGCGGAGGCTTTGGAGGTGGCGGAGCGGCCGTCACCGGAGATTTCCCAGGTGGCACCGGGCTCATCGGCAACGAGGACCTGGAGGGTGCGGTCGGCGCCGGAGACGTTGAATTCGCGGGAGAAAACCGTTTGGCCCGAGACGTTTTCCAGCAGGCCGGATTCGGTCACGGCGGCGGCTCCGACGGTGTAGTCGAAAAAGACGCGCTCCCCATGGTGGCGGACAGCCTTGAACTTGCCCTGGGGAATGTTGCCGAAACCGGGGTTTTCACGTTTGTCGGCGAAGGAACCGGTGGCATCGGCCCAACCCGCGACCGAGGCGGTGTTGTAGATGGGTTTCTCATTGGAAAGGGCGATGATTTTGCCGTGCTCGCCGGTCCAGGGGGTTCCGCCCCACTTCACGAAACCTTCGTAAGCTGATGACAGACGCAGAGTTTCGGTGTCGAAGAGGGCGGCGTAGTCCTCGTCCTCGCCCATGCGGATGAGCACGCCTTTGAGGGCGGCCACGCGGGGTTCGCCGGCGAAGGTGTCGCGGAAAGTGTTGAACCACCAGGGGCCGATGTCCATCTGCTCATACCACTTGGCGTTGGGTTTCGCCAGGTTGTTGTGGCGGGTCAGATCGGCCCGGGTGTGGCCGAGGGCGGCCAGGGTGGAGCGGAAGTCGGCCTGGTCGTCCCAGGAGATGATCTTGGCGGCGCGGAGCTGGACGGGGGAGCCGTCGTCGTGGTTTTGCAGGCCGACATAACCTTCGAGGCCGCGCTTGGATTGGTAGATGTTGACGATTTCTCCGTTGACCGAGACGGCATACCAGGAGCCGACGCAGGTCACCTCGTAGTCGTTCCACTCGCCGGCCGGTTTGGTCGGGATGTGGGAGGCGGCCTGGGTGTCATAAACCGCGCCGGTGGTGTGGGTGTCGGGTTTGTCCCCGTTGCCGATCTGGAGTTCGTGGCCCTCGCGGACGGCGACCCAGGGGTCGTTGCCGGGATCAGGAAAACGGACGAAGACGCCGGAGTTCCACTTCGGGTCCTGGGCCTTGAACTGGACGCGGAGGGTGAAGTTTTTGAACTTCTTGGGGGCATACCAGAGCAGGCCCATGCCGCCATGCCCGGTGGCGACACCGTTTTCCATTTTGAACGAACCGGGGCCCGCCTGTTTCCAACCGTCGAGGTTGTCACCGAGGATGGTGGTTTCGGGGGGCAGCGGAGCCGCCTGCGAAAGCACAGGGAGGACGGCGAAGCCGAGGGTGGCGGTGAGGGCGATGAGGGTGGGACGTAGGCGCATGTGGAAAGAAAAAGGGTGGGAAGGGTAGTTCGGTGACTAATTACTTTTACGGGGAGGCGCATGGGGGAAAGGCGATTTTGCGCTTTGGTTCCCTTCGCGCGCGTTTGGGAGGTGGAATGGTGGAAAAAAGGTTGGGGAGGGACGAGGTGTCCCGAAGAAAGGCGCAGAACTCCGCAGAAACACGAGAATGAGCCCTTGCCGTGGGGGCTTGGTTTCCTCGCGCCGCAGAGTCGCCCCAGGTGGTCAGGCCGATTTTTCAGGGTATCACGCCAGCTTGGCCAGCCAGGCGCGGGCGAGTTCTTCCAGGTCCGTTCCGGCGGCGGTGGCGTTCGGCGCATAGAACTGGGAGTCGAGCAGGCCGAGGTCCTTTTCAATCTGTTCCTGCTGGTTGGGATTGAGCAGGCCGCTGGCCGAGATGCGGCGGAGCAACTCGCGGATGGTCAGGGGGTTGACTTCCAAGGGAAGGGCAAACGCCGGGGCGGCGGCGACCGTCACGGCGGACTGCCCGCGGCGTCTCCGCCAGAGGAGGAAGGCGGGGGTGGCGACCAGGGCCGAGACCGCCCCGAGCAGCACGGGCATAAGGGAGTTTTTCCCGTAGCGGGCGTTGAGGTCCACCGTGGCGGCGACTTCCTCCAGGTCGGCGTCGGCATAGCGGAAGCGCGTGACTTTGGCGTCCTTGATTTTGCCGGTGCCAAAGGTGAAGGTTTTGGGGCGGGCACTTGACTCTTTGGCCTGGTAAGTGAGGGTCCAGCTTCGGGTGCTGACCGGGCGGTGCTCGTCCTCGGACTCCACATCAAGGGTGGTGACATTGACGCCCGGGTTGTCCGTCTTGGTCAGTTCGAATCCGGCCGGAGCCAGGTCGAGCAGGTCCTTGAGGTCGGGCACGAGGCCCTTGGCGGAAGCGGAAACCTCCAGGATCAGCCGGCCCTCGGGGGCCTGGCGTTCGTCGAGGGTCTGCTTGATTTCAAGATTGGTGACGGGGCGCGGGTCGCCCTGGTCGGGGCGGGCATCGAGGCCGACGGGGCTGGAGCCGATGGGAAGGATGACGAAGCCGGTGGTGTCGAGGAAATCGAGGTTGAGCGAAAGGCCGGGGATCTGGTCCACCTGCGCGCCCTTGGGCTGGAGCAGGACGTAGGCGAAGGGGGTCACGCGCCAGCCCTCCTGCTCGCCGGGGCGGGACTTCACCTTGGAGTTGGCGAAGGTGACAGATTTGATATCGAAGTTTTCCGAAAGGGCGCCGCGCAGAGCCTCCTCGAACTTGTCCCGGTAATTTTCCGGAGGACGCCCGAAGTTGTAGTAGTAGCCGCCGCTGTTCTGGTTGATGAGGTATTTCGAGAAGCCTCCCGCCTCGCGCTCAATGGCGGCGGTGTGGAGGAGGTCCACCTGGATGCCGAAGGGGCTGCCGTGGCCGACGCGGTCGGAGCCGTCAATGGTGGTCTGGAGCCGGACTTCCGTGACGAGGTCCTGGTAGAACTCCATCAGGTCCTTGGCGGGGCGGGCGCGCTCCTGGTCGCCGGCGATCTGGAGGCCGGCCGAGAGGTAGCGGTGCTTGAGTTCGGCCGCGACCGAGTTGAGGCGGGTCACGAGGGTGTTGGCGAACTTCTCCAGGTGGCGTTCCGACGAGCCCTTGGGCAGGGCGGCAATGGCGGCCTTGATGAGGGGAAACTGGGCCAGGGCGGGGCTCTGCTCGTTTTTGACGGCCGGAAGGTCGCTGGCTCCGAGACCGGCGTAAAACCACTGGGTGTAAACCTCGCCAGACTGTTCGGCCTCAGGGGTTTGCGGCAGGCTTTCGGCGTAGAGGGCGGCGGCCCTGGCAAACACCTCGTAAATGGAGGCGCGTTTCGTCGAGTAGTCGGAGGTGCGCTGCGAGTCGTTGGCAAAGTTGAGCTCGTCGAGGCTGACGGCGGCGGTGGCGAGGGTGAGGCGCCAGTCCTTGGGATGCGCCGCGACGCCTTCCTCCAGCAGTTGGTCCACCACGAGGTATCCCTTGCGGACCTCGTTGAGAGTCTCCTTGTCGGTGCGCTTGGTCTTGGCGTCCTGCTGGGTTTTCGGGTTGCGCCAGACGGTCAGGAGGTTGGTCCGCATCGTCTGGGCCAGGGCCGCGATGGTTTTGGCGGGGAGCGTGGCGGGGTTGCCGAAAACGGCCTCGATGTCCTTGAGTTGGAAGACTTCGGCGGGGCCGTGCAGACGGATGAAGGATTTGATGATGTGCTCGTCCTCAAGTTTCTCTCCCGGGAGGGCGCGGAGGCGGGTGACACAGCCGGCCAGTTCGGTGAGGTTGCGGACCTGCTGGGAACGGGTCAGCGGGATGGCGTCGGCCCCGGGGTTGTAGCCGTAGGCATACATGTAGCGGTTGGTCCGGCGGCGCTCATTGTTGGGGTCGCGGCGGTCGGTCCAGACTTCCAGAAAACGGGCGGCCAGCTCCTTGCCTTCGGAGGGCAGGGCGGCGACGGTTTTTTCAATGAAGGGGAAGGCGGCGTCGGCGTCGCCGACCTTGAGGTTGAGGACGGCGATCTGGGTCCAGAGGGAGAGGCGGGGGCCGGCTTCCAGGCGGGCCACCCAGCCTTCGGTCGGGATGATGTCGAGGAGCTCGCTGGTGCGGATGGGTTGCAACTCCCTGCGCCCGTTGTTGTAGCGCTGGGGCATGTCCTCGTCGTCGCCGGAGAAGTAGAAGTTTCCATAGCGGTCGTATTTGGGGGCCGGACCGCGGCGGGTGCTGGTGTCCTTCTGCTCGGAGAAACGGGCCTCGTTGATCCAGTTGAGGGCCAGGGCTCCCAGGGAGGCGCGCCATTCGTCGGCCCGGGCGGGGGCGTGGACCACGAGGGCGGAAACGATGCGGCTGGCGAGTTTGAGCTGGCGGAGACGGGCGTCGGGGTCGGGGTTGACGCGGGAATTGCCGTTGCCGTTCTCGTTGTTGACGTTCGGGTTGGCGTTGGCCGAACCGAATCCGCCGAGGGCCGCGAAGATCTGGGCCCCGAGGGTGGCGTTGGCGGTGAAGAGGCCGGCCAGCCATTGGTCGCCGAGTTCGGGGCGGACGCGGGGGGCGAGGTCAATGGCGGCGCGGAGGGCGTCCAGGCGGTCCGCGCCGGGAATGGCGTCGAGGGAGAGGATTTCCTGGGCAAGCGCCCAGGCCTGCTCGAGATCGGCCTCGCGGTGCTCGGACTCATAAACGGCGAGCAGATGCTGGACGCGGAGGTTGAGCGCGGCGGCGTTTTTGGCGGCGAGGGCGAAATCGGTGTCGGGCAGGAACTCGCCGGCGGGAAGGGCCTGGCCGGCGGCGAGGAGGAGCCGGGCCGCGTTGAGGCGGGCCACCGGGTCGGTTCCCCCGAGGCGGACGGTGCCGGAGCGCAGTTTGGGCAGGGTGGGTTCGAGGCGGTCGCCGCGGGCCAGGGTGCGGGTGAGAAGCTGTCCGAGCGAGGCGGTCACCTCGGGGGTGGGGACGGCGGGGGAGGCGTCGGCCAGACCGAGGATATCGTTGACGGTGAGGACGTTGGATTCACCCAGGAGGGCCCCGGCCCCGCCGTTGCCGCCGTTGTTCTCGTTGTCGTTGTTGTTGCGCTCGCGGGCCCGCAGGAGGTTTTCGAGGAGGTATTGGTAGGCCTGGGCGGCGTCTTCGGGCTTTTCAAAGGCGGTGCTGAAAAACTTTCCCACTGCGGGCCAGTCGCCGAGGGCGAAGGAGCGTTTGAACTGGATCAGAACCGGCGGCTCGGTCTGGTTTTCCTCGGAGTTTTCCTTTCCGGCGGCCGGTTTCTTCGGCTCGACCGCGATGGGTTCGGCGGAGGCGGCCAGAATGGAGGCGGGGGTGCGCGAGAAACGCTGGCGGGTGAAAAGGGAGACCAGGGGCTGGGCCGGTTTGGGCTTGGCGGCCTTGGGGTCAGTGCCCTTCGCTTCCGCCGCCTTGGGGTCAGCCGGGGCCTCTCCGGTCGCCTTGGGGTCCTCCGCCTTCTCCTCGGTGGTCACGACCACCCCGGAGACAGCGGAACCGGAGAGGATCACCGCGCCGTTCGGCTGGACTGTGACTGTCGTTGCCGTGATCGTGTTTTGGGCCGCCAGGGGGACCAGCGAAGGAAGGACGAGGATGGGCAGCAGAATCGGGCGCATGGGGAGGGGACGGGGGGAGGATGCGGGAAGGCTTCGGGGAAGCGGAAACTTGCAAACTGAATGCCTTGGCTTTGGTGGAAAAGTGCTAATTTCAAAAAGGTGGGGCTCTGCGGCCGGCCTACCTTCCCGAACAACAACCCGCCGTTGCCGGGATTCTAACCCATCCGTTGGTTTTCCGGCTGTTGACCTCCGCGTCCTTCCGCCTGAGCCTCAAGTCTTTTTCCTGTGTCCACCCATCTCAAACACCGCATCAACGCCGGGCGCGTCGCGATCAAGAACCAGATCGGTTTCTTCCGCGACCAGCTCGGGAGGGTTCCCAGCGAGTGGAAGGAAGACAACACCCGGGTCACCTTCGCCGACTTTGCGATTTCCGAAAAAATCTTTCGTGAGCTCCGCGAGCACTTCCCCGAGGACGACTACTGCTCGGAGGAGGGCAACCCCCAGGACGAGGTGGCCGGGCTCACCGCCCGCAACGCCTGGGTGCTTGATCCCGTGGACGGGACCAACAACTACGCCGCCGGGCTTCCCCTCTGCTCCATTTCGCTGGCCCTGCTCAAGGACGGCGTGCCGGTTTACGGTTTCATCTACGACGCCCTCCGCGACACCCTCATCCAGGGCGGGCCGGGCGAAGGCGTTTACGACGGCTGCCGCAAGGTCGTCCGCCAGGAGCCTCCCTTCACCGAACATTCGATGGTGGGCCTCCACTTCCCGATGGACGAGAAGCTTCTTTCCGCCGTCCGTCCCGTGACCGAGTTCTGCCGGGTCCGCTCTCTGGGGAGCTCGGCCCTGCACCTGGCCTATGTCGCGGTCGGCCTGCTTGACGGCACCGCTGGTTTCAAGGGGAGGGTCTGGGATGTGGCGGCGGCCCACGCCCTCTTGGCCGGGGTCGGTTCCGGCCTGCATTACCTGAACGGCAATCCCTTCCCGCTCAGGACCTTCCACCCCCGCCTCGGGCCCTGCCCCTACATGGCCGGCACCTCTGCCTTTCTCGAAACCCTTGCGCCAGGACTGCGCGGCGCCTACGCCTCATGAGCCACAACGACAGCCGCAAACGCGTCATTCTGGGCGTCCCGTTTTTCGCGGGCGACCTTGAGTCCGCCCTGGAGGCCTCCGCCGCCGGCGGCCTGGTCGTGGCCCCCTCCGGCCCGGGCCTAGCCGACCTCGACCGCGACCTGGTTTACCGCGATGCGGTGGAAAACGCCGACATCGCCCTGACCGACAGCGGCTACCTCATGCTGCTCTGGCGGTGGAAGACGGGCGAATCCCTGGAGCGCGTCTCGGGTCTCCGTTTCTTTGACAAACTCCTGGACCACAAGAGCTTCGAGAAGGGACGGTCCGCCTTCTGGGTCATGCCTTCCGAGCGCGAGCAGGAGACCAACCGCGAGTTTCTCAAGACCCGCGGGATCCACGTGGAGCCGCACGACTGCTACCTGGCCCCGTTTTACCCGGCCAACCGCGTCGAGGACGAGCAGCTCCTGGAACTGCTCCGGCGGAAACAGCCCCGCTTCATCATCCTCAACATCGGCGGCGGGCCGCAGGAAAAACTCGGACGCTGGCTCCGCGACCGCCTGGAGCACCGCCCCACCATCATCTGCACCGGCGCCGCCATCGCCTTCCTCTCCGGCACCCAGGCCAACATCCCGCCGTGGGCCGACCGCCTCTACCTGGGCTGGCTCATGCGGATCATGCAGAGTCCGAAGAAGTTTTTCCCGCGCTACTGGCGCTCCCTCCGCCTGGCCCGCCTTGTCTGGCGCCACGCCGACAAACCCGTCCGTTAACCTTTCCCTCCCATGAGTTTCGATTTCAACACCCTCCCGGACCGCACCGGCACCGGCTCGCTCAAGTGGCAAAAATACGCCGGCCGCGACATCCTTCCCATGTGGGTGGCCGACATGGACTTCCTTTCGCCCCCCGCCGTCATTGAGGCCCTCCTCGCCCGGGCTGGGAACGGCGTCTTTGCCTACACCGTCCCCCGGGCCGAGATCACCGAGGAGACCATCTCCTACTACGGCCGCCGCCACGGCCTGACCCTCGCCCCCGAGCACCTGCTGTGGTCCTCCGGACTGGTGCCGGCCATCACCTTGATCTCGCGCTTCCTGACCGAACCGGGCGAAAGCGTCGCCACCCTGACCCCGGTTTACCCGCCCATCCTCAACGGGCCGCGTTTTGCCGGACGCGACCTCGTCACCCTCGATTGGAAACGCTCCGGCGGGACCTGGGTGATGGACTACGACCGCCTGGAGGCCAGCCTGACCCCGGCCACGCGCCTCTTCCTTCTCTGCAACCCCCACAACCCGACCGGCCGCGCCATGACCCGGGCCGAGCTCGAACGCGTCGCGGAGATGTGCCTGAAACGGAACATCACCATCGTCTCGGACGAGATCCACTGCGACCTCGTGCTGGACGGCCGGAAACACATCCCGATCGCCTCCCTCTCCCCCGAGGTGGCCGATCGCACCATCACCCTGGCCGCGCCGAGCAAGACCTACAACGTCCCCGGCCTGGCCTGCGCCCACGTCTTCATCTCCAACGCCGAGCTCCGCCGCCGCTACAACCGCGCGGTCCAGGGTATCGTGACCGAGGTGAACTGCTTCGGTTACGAAGGATGCCTGGCTTCCTACCGCCACGGCGAACCCTGGCGCCAGGAGCTGATCCGGGTCTTGGAACGCAACCGCGACCTGGTGGACAGCTTCGTGCGGGACCGCCTTCCCGGTGTCGTTTACACCCGCCAGGAGGCCACCTACCTGGCCTGGCTGGATGTCCGCGCCCTCGGCCTGGCCCAGCCCACCACCCATTTCGAGCAGCACGGGGTGGGGCTCTCCGACGGGACCCCGTTTGGCGACCCGCAGTCCGTCCGCCTCAACTTCGGCTGCCCGACCCCGCGTCTCCAGGCCGCCCTGGAGCGGATGGAGAAGGCCGTGCAGGCCGCGCGCTAGTGCGGATGGAGGGATTCCAGACAACAGCATGACGGACCATTTTGCTCCGTCATGCATGGCTTCATCTGACAGTTTATAAACCGTCTGACGAAGCCGATGGGCTCTCATTCACAGACAAAAAAGGCCCGGAGGTGAGTCCGGGCCTGAAGGCGATCGAGAGTCGTCGGTCACTTCAGCACGGGAAGCTGAAGGATTCCGCTCACGTGGGCCAGCCAGACGAGTCCGAAAGAGACCGCCGTGGTGGCGGGGATGGTGAGAACCCAGGCCCAGACAATACGTTTCACCACCTTGAGTTTCAGGGCATTGAAACGTTTGGCGCAGCCCACGCCCATGATGGAGGTGGTGATGGCGTGGGTGGTGGAGATCGGCATGCCGTGGGAACCGGCGACGGCCAAAACGGTGGCGGCGGTGAATTCCGCGGCGAAACCGTGGACGGGCTGAAGTTTGACCATCTTATGGCCGAGAGTCTTGATGATTTTCCAACCACCAACCGCGGTTCCGAGGGCCATGGTGAGGGCGCAGACGACGACCACCCAATCCGGGACACCCTGGCTTTTCACATCCACCGGGGCGGGCATGTAGCCGAACTGGAGGAAGTTGGGCAGCCAGGAGACCATGCGGTCGCCCAGGCTGAGACTGAGCGGGTCGGAACCGGCCGGGGTTGAGAGGAAATGCCACATCTGGGGCAGGTCGTCAAAATAGTGCCCCTTGGTCGCGGCCACGAGGGCCAGGGTGATGATGCCCATGCACTTGGTGGCATCGTTCATGCCGTGGCTGAAGCCCATGTAGGCGGAACTGGCAATCTGGAGTTTGCCGAAGAGGTGGTTGACGGTGTTGGGCCGCCAGTTGCGCAGGAGGAAATACAGGATCGCCATCACGGTGAAGCCGGCGGCAAAGCCGAAAATGGGCGACAGAACGGTGGGCACGAGCACCTTGTGGTAGAGGCCGGCCTTGTCTATTTTCTGTTCGGTGACCACCCGGGCGGCCCGGCCGTTGAAAGCCACCGCCTGAACCTTTTGGCCGGCCAGTTCCACCGTGTGGGTGCCATTGACCTTGATCTTTTCACCCAGGGCGGCGACCAGCTCGGGTGAGGCGGGGGCGGGGTCGAGTTTGGTCACGGTCTTCTCTTTTTCGACCTTGAACTGAACCGCGCGCCAGATGCTGGGTTTTTGCCCGGTGGCCGGGTCGGCGGGAAGTTTGTCCGTCATGAGCACGCAGACGGCCAGGGCTGATCCAACGAGGCTGCCGATGAGGGCGTGGCTGGAGCTGCTGGGCAGGCCGAACCACCAGGTGAGAAGATTCCAGAGGATGGCGGCGATGAGGGCGCAGACCAGGGCGCCCTGCGTGACAAACTCCGCCTCCACCAGGCCGCTGGAGATCGTCTTGGCCACGGCGATGCCAAAAAACGCGCCGAAGAGGTTGGTCACGGCGGCCAGCATGATGGCTTGGCGGGGGGTGAGCACCTTCGTGCCCACGACGGTGGCGATGGCGTTGGCGGTGTCGTGGAAACCGTTGGTGTAGGTGAAGAAAAGGGCGAAGAAAATGACGCCGAGAAGTAGGATGAGGTCCATGCGGGAGCGGGGCGGGGAGTTTCAGCCGCAGGGTAAGGCGGCCGGGTGGCGGAAGGGATGAACTCTTGGACGGGGACCGTTCAGGAGTTCTTGAAGGCAATATGTTTGCAGACGTTGCCCGCGTCGCGGCAGCGGTCTATGACCTTCTCCAGCAGTTCGTAAAGGTCGCGGACGATGACGACCTTGAGGGCGTCGTATTTGCCGCTGTAAAGCTCGCGGAGGAGTTCCAGCATCATGTCGTCGGCGTCACTTTCGACCTTCTGCAACTCATCGTTGAGCTGCTTCATTTTGACGATGTCCATGCCGATATGGAGCGATTTGACCATGTCCATCACATGTTTCGTGGCATCGTCCAACATGGCGGCGTGGCGCGTGAAGTTGATGTCCCGGATTTGGGAGTGCGAGACGAGGTAGCGTTCGACAAACTTTTCCACCGTCTTCGGGACTTTGTAGAGGGCGCTGGACAGGGCCTCGATGTCCTCGCGTTCCAGGGCGGTCACGAAGGTGGTGACGAGCAGTTCGCTGATTTCCTCGGTGATCATCTTGTCCTTTTTGCGGAGTTCGGCAAACTCGGCCAGCGAGGGCGGGTTTTTGTGCAGGAGGATTTTATTGAGGGCCTCGACACTGTGGCGGGCCTCTTCGGCGCTGGCTTCGAGAAGACCGAAGAAGCGGTCTTCTTTTCCAAAGAAACGTTGGAGTGAGAACATGGTGAGTAAGGGAAGGATGGGTTGGGTAAGAAAAAACTACTGGACCCGAAGGACGCTAACATTTCCACCACAAATTGTGTTAGATTTTAGTTAGGCTGGCGGGAGCAGGGAACTCGCCTTTTCGGGAGCCGGATTGGCGTCCCGTAGGCCGGGAATGTCCTGGCCGGAATTTTTCCTGCGTTAATCCTTCTTCAGCAAGTATTTGGAAATTGTGTCTTTCCGGCGGCCAGGCTTGGTTCCGATTCCGGTTCGTGATTCCACCGCCCTTGCTTTCCTCCTTCCGTGAAAACTCATTTCCTCGCCCTTCTCGCTCTCATCCTAACAATCGGGCCGGAGGTGAGCGGATCGGAGTTCACCGAACTCACCTCCCGTCTGGGTCCCTTGCGGACTGTTTCCGGGCTGCTCAAGCCTTCGGGAACCCTCACGGATCAAAACGACTGGGTGCCGGCCTTTGAGGGGGCCAGCGCCACGCTCATCAAACTCTCCAACCCCCACATTTCCGCCGCCGACGCCCTGGGAAACATCTACGTGGCCGACAAAGCCAGCCACTCGATCCTCAAAATCACCCCGGACGGGAAGGTCCACACCTGGGTGGGCACCCATGTCCAGGGATTCAACGGCGACGGACCCGCCCTGGGCACGACCTTTCAACTCGACCGGCCGAACGGTCTTTATGTTTTCCCGGACGGCACCCTTTACGTTTACGATCCCGGCAATCAGCGCATCTGCCGTTGCACGCCCGAGGGAGTGGTTTCGACCGTGTTTCACGACAACGACACTTACTGGGGACCTTCCGGACGCGGACTCTGGGTCAGCCCCTCCCAGGACCTGATTTATTACACCATGGAAGTGGCCAATCTGGCCCTGCCCCCGATCCCGCCTTCCACTTCGCATCCGGTGTTTGGAGGAGTGGTGAAAAAATGGACACCTTCCGGCGGAATCGTGGATGTGACGCGTTACGATCATGCCAACCCCACCACGGCCGGACTGGACCTGCGCAACCCCGGCAATATCGCCGTGCATCCCCTCACCGGGAAACTTTATGTGACCGACCGGGCGGAAGATGACCCCGCCAGTTCCCGGGTCTGGAGGATTGAGGACAACGGCTCGCTCACCACCGTGGCTGGGAACGGCAATCTGGTCACCGGCTACGTGGAAGGTTTGCCCGCCACGCAGACCGCGCTCGATCAGGTGCGCGGCATCGCGTTTTTCCCAGATGGAAGCTACCTTTTGGCCACCCACAAGGGCGGCGACATCGTCTTTGTGGACACCACGGGCATCACCCATCTCTTGGTGGCGGGCAAAGGCTCCAAAGATGTTTTCACCGGCGAAGGGTTTTCCACCCCCATCACTTCCTTTGATGTCATCAGCCAGCCCCGGGCCGTCACGATCACTCCTGGCGGTTCGGTTCTCATCACGAGCAATGACAGCGGTTTTGTCCGGATTTTGCCAAACCTGTCGGCTCCGCAACTACCCGCTCAAACCTTCGGGCAACTTCCGGCCGGTGGTGAGTGGAAGCTGATGTGGACGAGCCTGCCGGGGCGGTCCTATCTCATTGAGAGCACCCCGGCGCTGACACCGACGGCCCAGTGGACGCTGCGTCAGGTGGTGACTCCCGCCGGAACCCTGGGAGAGTTTCTTGAAACGCTGAGTCCAATGCCCGCCCAGCAGTTCTATCGCATCGCTCCGCCGCGCCTGTGAGGTGAGAGCCGGGGCCCGATGTGGGACTTCACAGCAGGTTTCGGGAGCGTTTGGCGGCCAGCAGTTGTTCCAGTTCGGCGGTCATGGCTTCCGAGCCCCGGGCAAACCCCGGCATGCGGGCCAGCCATTGGTAAACGGGACCGGCCAGGGTGGGGGAGAGGACCGGGGGAAGCGCGGCCACCTCATCCAGCGCGGCGACGCAGAGTTTGGCCAGATGCCGGGACAGGGCGTGTGAGGCGGTTTCACTGACGCGGGCGGCGAGTTGGGCCGGCGCGTCCATCGAGCCGCGTCCGCTGGGAAGGAAACTCTGGAAGAGGCCCATGCCATCCACGATGACGTTTTTGCTCCGGGGGAAGAAACTGTTCATCAGGTTCCAGGGATCGCCCGCTTTGGACTGGTCGCCGGAGTGGCGGAAATCCGTGCGCAGGACGACCGTCGGGATGTCGGCAAACTTGGCGAACATGTATTCCACCACCGTTCCGCTGTCGAGGTCCGTGCCGTCGAAGTGGAAGAGGCCGAGATCGCAGGAAAGCACGGCGCGCAGGTCCTGGTCTCGCACGGCCTGCGCGGTAGTTTCGCGCTGCTCAAGATTCTGGGGCAGGACGCAGGCCAGCCGGCCCTGGGACTCATCCCAAATGGCCTGGGCCAGCAAGGCGTTGCCGATGAGGTGTTTGGCGCTGAAGAGTTCGCCGGCGAGATAGAGGGTGCGCATGGGTGGAGTTTTTTGGGGGTGGTCCGATGGAGCTGAATTTGAAAAAAAAAATGCCCAGACCAATCCCCAATCACCAAAGAGCGTCCTGGAATTATACCCATGGCCAAAACCGTTCGCGCAGGCCCCCCGATGTCTCCTTTTACTCAGGCAAGTTGTTGGCTGGGAACGAAGAGCGTGTTGTAAAAGGTTTGCTAATGGCGGTGTTTTTGGTTTTTACCTCATGTTCTGTGGGAACGCTCTCCCACTGCATGAAACTCTTCTCGCCTCCACGAATGTTCTCATCACACCTTGATTCACTGAAAACCTGCCGCTTTGGCCGTTTGGTTTCCCTTTTCACCCTGGTGGCCGGTTCGGTCCAGGCCGCTCCCGAGATCAACCTTGAGGCTCCCGCGGGCACGGCCCTGGCGACCAACTCGGTCGTGGGTTTCGGCGGTTCCAACACCTACGGCGAGCGCACCATCCCGGCCGGTCTCACCTCCGTCCAGGCGGTCGCGGCCGGCGCCTACCACTCCATGGCCCTGCGCGCCAACGGCACGGTCGCCGTCTGGGGTGGGGCGGGCAGCACGGGGACCGCCGTCCGCAGCATCCCGTCCGGCCTTTCCAACGTCGGCTCCATCGCCGCGGGCACCGAGCATTGCGTCGCGGTCCGCCGCGACGGCTCCGTTGTGGCCTGGGGCCGAAACGACGAGCGCCAGTGCAACGTCTCCGGCTACACTGGCATCGTGGCGGCCGCCGGTGGCGATTATCACACCCTCCTGCTCAGATCCGACGGCACCGTCGTGGGGCTGGGCTGCTACGATCTGATGGTGGACTTCGGATCTCCTCCCACCGAGCCCATCAACCGCGGCCAGGCCACCGTCCCCGCCGCCCTGACCAATCCCGCCACCGCCAATGTCGTGGCCATCGCCGCCATCGGCACCATCTCCGTCGCCATGAAGGCCGACGGCTCCCTCGTGGCCTGGGGCAAAAACAGCGCCACCTCCTCCGCCACCGTGGCGGTCGGTTCTGGCAACAAGGCCGTCAACGGCTTCTACGCCCTGCGCTCCGACGGACTGGTGGCCGATTGGCAGACCGGCGCCCTCATCGGCGGCCTTAACAATGTTCGCAACATCGGCGGCCGCTACGCCGTCATAAGCAACGGCACCCTCTACGCCAACGTTTCCGGCAACCTCGTAAGCGAACCTGTTCCCGGGCTCACCAACGTCATCAACGTGGACTCCCAATACGGCGCGGGCCTCGCCCTCACCCAGGTCATGGGCGCACGCGATTTCGGCTCAGTTCCCACCACCGGTTCGGGCACCCAGACCTTCACCATCCGCAACACCGGCACCACCGCCCTCAACCTCGGCACGATCACGGTGAGCGGTTCCGACGCCTCCCTTTTCACACTCAACACCGCCGGCCTCACCACCTCCGTGCCGCCCAATGGCACCACCTCGGTCGCAGTCACCTTCACCCCCACCGCCGCTGGTGCCCGCTCCGCCACCTTGACCGTCCCGAGCGACGACAAAGACGAACCTTCCCTGTCAGTCGCCATGACAGCGACCGGTTACACGGTTCCTGAAATCGCGGTGGAGCAACCGGTTGGCACCAACCGCGCCGACGGCTCTTCCGCCGATTTCGGTTCGGTCACCCTCGGCAGTTCCAGGCTCCTCACCTTCACGGTCAAAAACACCGGCCTGGCCGCCCTCACTCTGACCGGCTCCCCGATTGTCTCCCTGGGTGGTGCCGACGCCGCCCAGTTTGCCGTGGAAACTCAGCCCGCCTCCTCCGTCGCCGCAGGTGGCTCCACCACCTTTTCCGTCCGTTTCCGCCCCGCCTCCACCGGGGCCAAAACCGCCACGCTTTCCTTCGCCAACAACGACACCGACGAGGGTGCGTTTGACCTCACCCTCACCGCCACCGGCGCGGCCGTGGTTCCTCCGGCTCCGACACCGGAAATCGCCGTCGAGGAAAGCGGCATTTCCCTCAACCGCGCCGGCACCATCCTGGCCCCCTTTGCGGGAGACAACCAGTTCGGCCAGACCGACCTTCACCCCGAGGAAACCACCCTCACCCAGATCCAGGTCTGGAGTCCGGGAACCGTCGGCATCCG
This sequence comes from Opitutia bacterium, assembly GCA_031411855.1. GTDB lineage: Bacteria > Verrucomicrobiota > Verrucomicrobiia > Opitutales > JANOBW01 > JANOBW01. The sequence goes on along the minus strand of JANOBW010000354.1, from coordinate 3,088 downwards.
GGCCAACGGAACACTCTGGAGCTCCTCCACCCTGGCCCAGTTTGTTCCCCCGGCCCAGACGGGCGTGAAGGCGCTTTCCGCCAGCAACACCGTCGCCGTCGGCATCAACGGCGCTGGTGATGTCTTCGGCTGGGGCTACAACTCCTACGGTCAACTGACCTTCCCCTCCGGCCTCAACGGCGTAAAGGCGGTGTCGGTCGGAGCGAGACACGTCCTTGCCCTCAAACCCGATGGCACTGTCGTGGCCTGGGGAGAAAACCCCTACGGCGAGGGCACCATCCCCGCGAATCTCAACGGCGTGGTCGCCATCTGCGCCGGCTACTACCAATCCCTCGCGTTGCGCGACGACGGCACCGTGGTCCAGTGGGGCGCGCCAATTCCCTTCGGGGGCGCTCCGCTGCCGGACGGTCTTACGGACGTGATCGCCATCGCCATGGACGGCTACGTCGCCATCGCCCTCAAGGCGGACGGCACCGTCGTCACCTGGGGTTATGACAGCGGCTACAACGCCATCACCCCGCCCGCCGGTCTCAGCAACGTCGTCGCCGTTTCCGCCACCACCAACAACCTCTTCGCCCTCAAGCGCGACGGAACCGTGGTGAAATGGGGCAGCAACCTCTTCATGGGTTACGTCCCGACCGACCTCACCCGCGTCAGCGCCATCGCCTCCAGCCAGCAGGGTTTCAGCGCCCTCCGTTACGAGGCCCCGGTGAGAAGCTTCGGCTTCGTCATCCCGCTTCAGACGGTCTCGAAAACGTTCACCGTCAAAAACACCGGCGCGGCTTCCCTCAGTCTTTCCAGCGTAACCCTCACCGGCGCAAACGCTTCCGAATTCAGCCTCAACACCTCCGGAATGCTGACCAGTGTTCCCGCCGGTGGGCAGACCACCTTCAGCGTCTCCTTCACCCCGGCCACCATCGGCTCCAAAACCGCCACCCTTCGGATCGTCAACAACGACGCCGACGAGGCCTACACCGAGATCGCCCTCAGCGGCTCGGGCAAGGCTGCCAACTCCGCGCCATCTTTCACCCTGCCGGTCTCCGAGCCGGCCGGACCGTGGACGGTCTCCACCTTCGCCGGCCTCGCCTTCGCGCCCGGCAGTGCCAACGCCCCTGTTGGCGCCGATGCCCGTTTCAACCAGCCCTATCAGGTCGCAACTGACTCGGCGGGAAATGTTTACGTCGGCGACAGCTACAACCACCTCATCCGCAAAATCACCCCGTCCGGCTCCGTTTCCACCGTCGCCGGGGGCGTGGCCTCCGCCGGCCTCGTCAACGCCAATGGCACCAACGCCCGTTTCAACTACCCGGGCTGCCTGGTGGTGGACCGCTCCGGCAACATCTTCGTGGCCGACTCCAGCAACCACAACATCCGCAAGATCACGCCCGCTGGTGATGTCACGACCTTTGCCGGTGGAGTCGGTGTCTCTGGCACTGCCGACGGCAACGCCACCACCGCCCGTTTCACTTATCCCAATGGCATGGTGATGGACGCCTCCGACAACATCTACCTGGCCGACGCCGGTAACCACGCGATCCGCAAGATCACGCCCGCCGGCGATGTCACCACCGTCGCCGGGGTCAAAGGCACCTCCGGAAGTGGCGATGGCACCGGCACCGGGGCCACCTTCAACGTGCCCGTTGGCATCGCCTGGGCCAAGGACGGCTCCCTGCTCGTCTGCGACTGGAATAACCAGGTGGTCCGCAAGGTCACCACCGCGGGTGTCGTCACCACCTTCGCGGGTCACACCGGCATCGCCTTCACCCAGGATGGCGCCGGCACCGCCGCCTATTTCCAAGGTCCCTACTGCGTGGCCACCGATGGGGCGGGGAACGCCTACGTGACCGAGTCCGCAGGAAACACCATCCGCCGCATCTCACCCTCCGGTGATGTCACCACCATCGCGGGACAATACGCCTACGGATATAACGACGGCGTCGGCACCGCGGCCAGTTTCCGCACTCCCTATGGCATTGCGATTGATCCCACCGGAAACCTCTTCGTCGCCGACAGGGAAAACAATACCATCCGAAAACTCACCCCGGCCACACCTGCTTGGAACGGCGTTTCCTCCGCCGTTGACGCCGGAGCGCAGACCGTCGCCAACCTCCTCAGCAACATTTCTCCCGGCCCCGCCGACGACGCCGACCAGACGGTCAGTTTCCTGGTCACCAACAGCAACAACGCCCTCTTCAGCGTCCAGCCCGCCATCAGCGCCAACGGCACGCTTACTTTTACGCCCCTCGCCAGCGGTCCAGGCGGGTCGGTCACGGTCACCGTCGTGGCCAAGGACAACGGTGGCGTAACCGGCGGCGGCGTGGATGCCAGCGCGGCCAAAACCTTCCCCCTCACTCTCATCGCCAGCGCCCCGACCGTAACCTCGCCCACCGTCACGGGCGTGGCCAAAACCACCGCCACCCTCGGCGGAAATCTCACCGTCATCGGCGGTTCCACCCTTAGCGAACGCGGCGTGGTTTACGCCGTCACCTCGGTGAACGCCGACCCGCTCATTGGCGGCACAGGGGTGACTAAAATCGTCGCTTCGGGAACGACCACTGGCGTCTTCACTTCCGCAGTGACCGGACTCGCGCAGGGCACCAGTTACACTTTCAAGGCCTACGCCACCAATGGAGTGGGAACCACTTACACGACCGTAGGCACCTTCACGACCGAAAGCGGCCCCTATGCCCTTCCCTCCGGTGCGGTGGCCTGGCTGCGCGGCGAGGACGATGCCGGTGACTCAAGCAGCTCCCTCAACCACGGCATCATCAACGGCACCGTTCCTTTCGCCGCAGGCAGGGTCGGCAAGGCCTTCAGCTTCAACGGCACCGGGACCAACCTCGTCAGGATTCCCAACTCCGCCAGCCTCCAGACCGCGCAGATGAGCGTCGAGTATTGGATCTATTTCAACAACGTGCAGAACTCCGTCAACGTGACCAAGCGCAGCGCCTCAGGCACGGGCGATTCCTGGCAGACCGGCATCGCCTACTCGGGCGGAAACTTCATCCTGCAGTTTGTCGGTTACACCTCGGGCGGCTTGCGCGACTACTACTCCGCCCCTCTGAGCTCCCCCGTGGGCGTCTGGACC
>JANOBW010000353.1:0-24104 GCA_031411855.1 Opitutia bacterium | reverse complement strand
CTCGCGCTCGCCGGTGGCCTGGCCGCCGCCGCCGCCCCCGTCATCATCCACCTCATGCGCCGCCGCAAGGTCCGCCAGGTGACCTGGGGGGCGATGCGTTTCCTGGAGGAGATCCTGGCCCGCAGCCGGAAACGTCTCTTCGTTGACGAACTTTTACTGCTGCTCGTCCGCACTCTCGTCGCCGCCCTCATCGCCCTCGCCTTCCTGCGCCCCGCCCTGAAACAGGACCAGGACCTCGCCGGGGGCCAGCGCCAGGGCCGCACCGCCGCCGTCCTCCTCCTCGATGACAGCCTTTCCAGCGGGGCCGGCCGGGGCCAGATCGGCCTCGACCACATGAAACGGCTGGCCCTGGCTTATCTGGACACTCTTTCCCCGGGCGACGAGGTCAGCCTCGTGCGCCTCTCCCAGCTCCACGGCGCGCCGGCCGATCCCTACTTCGATTTGGAGGCGGTCAAGGCCCTCGTCTCCCAGACGCAGCCCACCGCCGTGGCCAGCGATCTGCCCGCCCTGCTGGAGGCCGGCATGGTCCAGCTCAGCCGCCACCTCAACCCCGGGGCGGAACTGGTCCTTGTCACGGATGGCCTGCGCGACGGCTGGCACGCCGACGAGAAGACCCGCTGGGACGAGGTCCGCCACCGCCTCGAAGGCCCCGCCGGCGCCACGCTGGGCAGCCGCCAGAAACCCCGCCTCCTCTTCCTCGGCCCGGAAACCGTCCCCGTCTCCGGCAACCTCGCCGTCACCGGCCTGACCCTCGACCGCACCCTGGTTTCCGTGGGCCGCCCCGTTGTCATCAAGGTGGCCGTCTCCCGCTTCGGCAACGACGCCACCAGCTCCGTGACCGTGCGCCTCCTGGCCGACGGCCAGAAAGTCTCCGAACAGACGCTCACTCCCGGCGGCGGCACGGGAGACCAGATCAGCTTCACCCACACGTTTGCCGAGGCCGGCGAACACTTCGTCACCGCCCAGCTCGAAGGTGTGGCCGACAGCCTGCCCGGGGACGACTCCCGCACCCTTTCGCTCGTCGTGGCCGATCCCGTGCCGGTTCTCCTCGTGGACGGCGGCACCGCCACCGGCTTCGAGAGCAAACTCGGTTTCCTGGCCGCCGCGCTCGATCCCGAGACCGACGGAAAAGGCCAGTTCCGCCTCTCCCGCAGCACGCCCGAATTGCTCAACGAAGCCGCGCTCCAAGGCCAGCGGGTCGTCGTGCTCGGCGATGTTTCCAACCTCAGCCCGGCCGCGATAGACGCCCTCGAACGCCATGTCGTTTCCGGCGGCGGCATCCTCGTCGGCCTCGGTCCGCAGAGCGACGCCAAGGTCATCAACCAGGTCTGGGGCAAGGGCGGCGACGGCTTCCTGCCGGCCAACCTCAAGGCCGTGGAAAAACCCTCCATCCCCGCCGCCGTCAGCCGCTCCACCACCGGCCACCCCGCCTTCCACGGCCTGGGCCAGTCCCCGGGGGAAACGTTCGCCGAGGCCCGCATCCGCACCTGGGTCAGCCTCGATCTTTCCAAGGGCAAAACCGCCGGGCTCGACCGTCTGCTCACCCTCGAAGGCGGCCCGCCTCTCCTGGCCCTGCGTCGGCGCGGACTCGGCCTTTCCGCGCTCTGGACCACCAGCCTCAACGGCGACTGGAACGACCTGCCCGTCCACCCGGCCTACGTGCCCATGATGCGCAGCCTCGTCGGCCACCTCGGCAGCTTCATCATGCCGCCCCGCAACCTCCGCCCGGGCGACGCCCTCAGCCTCATGGCCCCGCCCGACGCCACCGCCGAAGGGCCCGGATCCATCGCCGTCAAACTCCTCCCCGGCACCTGGGAAGGCCGCCCCGCCATGGTCAGCGAACCCCTCCTGAAAACCGGGGGCTACACCGTCCGCGCCGGCCCGCAGACCGCCCGTTTCGCCGTGGCCACCGCGCCGGAGGAAAGTGCTCTGGAGGCAGTGCCCAAGGATGAGGTCATCACCTGCCTGGCCGGCCTGAAATACCAGTCCCTCCACACCGAGTCCGAGATCGCGGCCAAGTTTTCCGCCGGCGGCAGTTCGGTTGAAATCTGGCGCTGGCTTCTCGCCGGCACCCTGGTGTTTCTCTTTCTCGAAACCTTCCTGACCCGCCGCGAGGCCGGCCTGGGCGGGCTGTTTTCCAAGGCAAGGACCGCGTCATGAGCCAGTGGCATCTCAAGTTCATCGGCTGGCCCTGGTGGCTCGTCCTCCCCCTCGCGGCCGCCACCGTCTGGGCCATGTGGCGCTGGCAGCGGCCCGAGCTGGCGTCCGCCCCGCCGCGTGCGCGCCAGGCCCTGACCTGGATGCGCTGCACCGCCGTGGGCCTCATCGTCCTGCTCCTGCTGGAACCGACCCTCACGCGCACCACCAGCCTCCACGAGCTGCCCCTCGTCGGTGTCATGCTCGACGAGTCCGGCTCCATGGGCCTGACCGACCGCCTGGCCTCGCCCACCGTCCAGCTCGACGAGGCCGTCGCCCTCGGCCTGGTGCCCGCCGCCAGCCGCCCCGTTTTCCCCGTTCCCGAAACCCAGGCCAAGTCCGACGCCGACCTCGTGGCCAAGGCCGCCCCGGGTTCGCCCGTCGCCCTCGGCCTCGCCCAGTGGGCCAAACTCAGCCGCCTGGAACGCGCCTCGAAACTGACCGAGGGGAAGGTCCTCGCCGCCCTCGACGGCAAGGCCCGCGTGCGGTTTTTCGGTTTCGGCCAGGAACTCCGCCCAGTCGAGCCCACCCGCCCCACCCCACCGGCCCCGGGCCTCGCCACCAATTTGGAGCACCCGCTGGCCGAACTCTCCCGTCAGTGGGCCCAGGACAACATCGGCGCGGTCCTCCTGCTTTCCGACGGACGCCAGACGGCCGGCCAGGACGCCTCGCCCATCATCCGCTCGCTGGCCGCGCGCGGCGCCGTGGTTTCCGGAATTTCCGTGGGCGACCCCGAAAGCCCGCCCGACGCCGCCATCGCCGAAATCGTCGGCAGCCACGAGGCCTTCCGCGACGAGGTCATCGGCTTTGACGTGAAATACCGCGTGCTCCGCAGCGCCAAACCGCTCTGGGACCTCGTCATCTCCAGCGAGGGCAAGGAGATCGAGCGCCGCAGCGTCAAACCCGACGGCCTGTGGCAGAACGAGCACGTGGAAACGCCCGCCAGCAAGGCCGGCACCGCCCTCTTCCAGGTCCGGATCGAGCCGCACCGCGAAAGTTCAAACCCCTCCGCCGCAACGGATTCCGACGAGGCCACCCTGGTCAACAACCAGTCCGACTTCGCCGTCACCGTCAACCAGGACCCCATCCGCGTCTACCTGGCCGACGCCACCCCGCGCTGGGAAAGCCGCTACCTCGCCGCCATGTTTGAGCGCGACCCGCGGGTGAAGTTTGAGCGCCATTACCACTCCGTCCAAAGCCTGCTCAGCGCCGAATCCTTCCTGCCCAAGACCCAGGGGGAATGGGACAACCAGGACCTCATCGTCCTCGGCGATGTGGACAGCCGCCTCCTCACCCCGGCCCAGCAGCAGCTCTGCGCCGACTACGTGGCCAAACGCGGCGGGTTCCTCGTCTGTGTGGCCGGTCCCCGCGGCATGCCCCGCAGCTTCACCCTCGGGCCGTTCGCCGCCGTCCTGCCCGTCAAACCCTTCCCCCAGGGCCAGGCCGACAACGCCCCCGTCTCCCTCTCGCTGACCCTCTCCGGCCGGAACCACCCGATCACCTCGATCATGCGGGACCCGTCGTTCAACGAGCGCCTCTGGCCCGCCCTGCCCCCCCTGCAATGGATCGCCGGCGAGGTCTCGGCCAAACCCGGCGCGGCCGTCCTCGTCGAGGCCCAGAACGCCGCCCACACGCCCATCGTCGCCCTCCACCAATACGGCGCCGGCCGCGTGCTCTGGATGGGCACGGAGGAATCCTGGCGCTGGCGCGACCGCCTCGGCGACCGCGTCCACCAGACGTTCTGGCTCCAGGCCATGCGCTGGGGGCTGGCCGCCCGCCTGCGCGGCCGCGACACCCGCCTCCAGGCCAGCCTGGACCGCCCGCTCGTGGCCGTGGGGGAAACCGCCGAGATCCGCGCCCGCGCCGTCACCACAGGGGGTGAGCCGGTCGAGGCCGCGCCCGCCCTCCAGCTCGACCAGCTCGACGCCCAGGGCAACGCCGTCGCCGGCTCCGGCCGCCTCGTCGGGATGAAACACATCGCCGACAGCGCGGGCATCTGGCAGGCCTCGCTCGACGGCCTCCCCGTCGGCCGCTGGCGCGCCACCGTCAGCAGCGGCCACCCCGACCTCAACGGCCTGGGCGAGGTCCGCGAGTTCCAGGTCCGCGACCGCCCCGGCCGCGAATACCTCGAGCTCGGGGCCGATCCCGCCGCCCTCGCCCGCCTCGCCGAAATCGGCGGAGGCACCTCCGGAAACTTCAGCCAGGCCGACGCCATCCTGAAACAGATCGCCTCGAAACTGAAACCCCGCGACCGCGAGGAGACCCGCACCAACAGCCTCTGGGACAACTACCTGATCCTGATCCTCATCCTCGGCCTCCTCATCGGCGAGTGGGCCTGGCGGAAAAAGATCGGCCTGCCCTGAGCCGTCCACCGACCCCGTCCCACCCCACAAAGACTGGCACTTATTTGGTTTTCACACGTCACCCTTGGGTTGCCTCCTTTTCGCCCCATATCCCCGGAAACAGCTTTTGAACCCGACCCTCGCTTTCCACGCACCTCGCCATGAGACTTACCCCATATTCAGACCGCAGGTGCTGTTCGGACGTAGTCCGCCACTTCATCATTCTTAATTCTTAATTTTTAATTCCCGAACTCCGGCCCTAGGCCGGATTCGGACCACCCCCATGTCACCCCAGCAGCCCCTTCCCGAGATCATCCGTGACAAACTCGCCGCCTTTGCGGCGCGGCGGCGGCGCGTGAGCCTCGTCCGCGGACTGGCTGAGACGTTCACCGTCCTGACCGGGGCCGTGCTCCTCGCCTCCCTCGTCATCTGGCTGGGGCAGCCTTCCCCGGCCGGCCGACTGGCCTGCACCGCCCTGGTCGCCGTCGTGGCCCTGACCATGTTGGCCTGGCGCGTGGTGCGGCCCGCCCTGGGCAAGCCGACGTTGGATGATCTGGCCGAACGTTTTGAACAGGCCAGCGGGGGAAACCTCCGGGAGCGGCTGAGGTCGGCCGTCGGTTTCGCCAGTTCCCCGGTCGAAGGGGCCAGCCGGTGGATGTCCGAACAGACCATCGCCCTGGCCGCCGCCGAAGTTTCCGGCATCAGGGTCGAAACCCTCGTCAACCCGGCCCCTATGCGGAAGGCCTGCTCCCGCGCCCTCGTCGCCGCCGCCGTCCTCCTCGCCGTCGGGATCGTCGCCCCCTGGCGGATCTGGGTCGTCCTCAGCCCCACCTCCTTCGCCGCCGTGGTGGATCCCTCCCGCCTCACCGTCACGCCGGGAAACACCGAGGTCCCGCTCGGAGGTTCGGTCGAGATCAAGGCCCTCCTGATGGAAAAATCCGATCCTCCTCTCCTCGCCCTGGAATGGCCCGACGGTCTCCGCGAAGAGCTGCCCATGAGCCGGATCGGCGACTCCCAGCGTTTCAACCGGCCCGTGCCGCGCCTCACCCAGGGGTTCCGTTACCGCGTCGTGGCCGGTGATGTCATGTCCCCCGAATACACGGTGACGATGCAGGCTCCGCCCTCGCTGGAGCAGTTGAAACTGGTCCTGACCCCGCCCGCCTACACCAAACACAAGCCCCGCGAGGTCATGGGCGGCTCGGCCGATCTGCTCACCGGCACCCAGGTCCGGATCGAGGTGCGCTCCGGCGGCACCCCGCTGCGCTCCGCCGAGGTCTTGCCCAAGGGCGCCGAGGCCAAACCCATGACGATCGCCAACGGCACCGGCACCCTCGATCTTTCCCCCGAGGCCACCCTCTCCTACGGGCTCCACCTCACCGGGGCCAACTCCCTGGAAAACACCCCCGCGGAAAAATGGACCCTGCGCGTCCTGCCCGACCTTCCCGCCACCCTCACCCTCACCGGCCCCGGACTCGAAACCGGCCTGGTCGGCCCCGATGAGGCCATGCTCCTCAGCGCCATGGCCCAGGACGATGTCGGCGTCTCCAAGGTCGAGCTCGTCGCCGAGATCGGCACCCGCGTGGTCCGCCAGCCCCTGCCGGTCTCCGAGGTGCCCACCCCGGGCGTGCCGGGAGTGGTTTCCAAGGGTTCGGCCGCCTTCAACCTCGCCGGTCTCGGGGTCGAGATGGGCGACCAGATCCTGCTCCACGCCGAGGCCACCGACCTCGCCGGCCAGATCAGCCAGAGCAAACCCTTCAAACTCACCGTCCAGAAATCGTCCATCGCCGAGACCGCCCAGCTCGCCCTCCGCCTGCGGGAACGGCTCAGGGAAACCGACGCCGCCATCGAGTCCTTCCGCGCCGCCCGCTCCCAGTGGATGGGCTTCCTCCGCACCCGCAAGACCCGCGGGACCGAGGCCGACGCCGACCTCGTGGTCGTGAAACAGCAGGTCGTCCAGACCCGCGAGGCCCTGACCGCCGCCGCCACCGGGCTCTTCGCCGAATCGGAAAACACCCGCCACGCCATCGTCCCCTACCTGGCCAACCTCTCCGGCGCGATGAAGACCTGGGCCGAGGCCGAGCAGCGCATGCTGGGCGCCGCCCTCGACGAGGTCGCGGCCAGCTCCGGCGACGAGCGCGAGGAGCTCCTGGCCCGCACCCGCAACCTCTTCGACAAGGCCGCCGACGAGCTCGCCCTTGTCCGCATGCGGACCGTCCTCGCCCCCGCCACCCTCGAGGCCGAATGCCTCGCGGCCAACACCGACACCGCCCAGGGCATCTGGCAGCGCAGCCTGCCCGTCGTCCGCGCCGCCCGCCATTGGGAGGAGGTCGAGGCCGGCCTCCAGGCCGAGTTCTTCCGCGGCCTGGAACTCAAGGGCGACCCCGTCCTGAAAAAAAACGCCCTGCCCAACTTTGAGAACTTCGACCTGCCCGGCGTGGGCCGCGAGATGTGGAGCGCCCGCTACACCGGCGAGATCAACATCCGCGACGCCGGCCCCTGGACCCTCTCCGTCACCGCCAACGACGGCGTGCGCCTCTCCCTCGACGGCAAACCGATGCTCCCGCCCGATTCCTGGACCGACAAGGGCGAGCGCAAGTGGACCGAAAAGGTCGAGCTCACCGCCGGCTGGCACCCCGTCACCATCGAGTATTTCCAAAGCCACGGCCCCAGCAAACTCCAGGTCCGCCTGGCCTGGAAACGCCAATACCTGGAGGACATCGCCGCCGGCAACGTCCGCGCCCCGGCCAACCCCAACCAGCCCGCCCCGCCCAAGATCGAGGGCCTCACCCCCGAGGTGGCCGAAGCCGCCGGACGCCACCTCACCCAAAGCCTCGCCAGCGCCAGCGAGGTTTCCCCCAAGGTGGACGTCTGGGCCCGCGAGGTCCCCATGGACCACTTCCAGCAGATGGCCGAAATCAAGTCCGCCATCGGTCCCGAACTGGCCGACAAACTCGACCGCTACGCCGACTGGAACGCGGCCGAAGCCTCCACCGCCCGGGCCAAGGGCGACGAGATGGCCACCGAGGCGCGCGACGCCTACCGCATGCTGAAGGAACGCCTGGAACACGAGGGCTACCGCCTCCGCCGCGTGGCCGATTTCCTCGCCATGCGCGTGGCCCTCCAGGCCCTCCGCACCGCCGCCGACAAACTCCAGCCCCTCGAAAACGACCGCCGCACCACCCAGTCCCAGGAGAAACGCGTCAAGGAAACCACCGCCGCCAAGGCCTGGGCCCAGGAACTCGAACGCGCCACCCACGAGACCGCCAAACAGCTCTTCGCCGACGCCCGCAACCCCGACCTCACCCTCGCCCACCGCGCCGAGGCCCTCGAAACCAGCCTCAAGCTGGAGAAGGACGCCGCCAAACTCGTGGCCGACGCCAAGGAGGCCGTGCAAAACCCCGAGGAGGACAAACGTGTGGCCCAGAAACTCGAACAGGCCGCCCGCAAGCTGGAGGACCTCCTCGACGACCAGCGGAAACTCGAACACCACGAACAGGACGCCCGCACCGCCGAACTGGCCAAGGAGGCCCTCGCCAAAGCCCCCCGCAACGACCCTGCCCAACTGGCCGAGGCCGCCGACAAGGTCAGCGACGAGCAGCGCCGCGAAGGCAAACCCGAGGAGGCCCAGAAACTCGACCAGGCCGCCGCCAAAGCCGACCCGGCCGACCTCGTCTCCAAACTTCAGGAGCTCGCCCAGCGCGGGAACGAAAACCCCGAATCCCTCGGCGAAGTCCTCCCCCCGCCGCTGCAGGACGCCGTCAAACAGGCCGAGAAGGACAAGACCGCCAGCCCGGAAACGGCCGAGGCCCTCGCCAAGGCCCGCCTCGGACTCGCCATGGAGGCCGAGAAACTCCGCCAGCAGGGCCTGCCCAAGACCGCCCAGGCCTACAAACAGGCCGGCAAGGACCTGGCCAAACTGCTGAAGGAGCCGGAAAAACTCACCGCCGAAAACCTCAAGCCCCTGGCCGACAAGGTCACCGCCCTCACCAACCAGAAGGACAAGGAGGCCCAGGAACGCGCCCTGGCCGCCGCCGAAGCCGCCAAAAACGCCGCCAACCCCGGCCAGCCGCCCGAAGGCAGCGACCCCGCCGAGGACCCCGCCGCCGCCGAGGCCAACGCCCTGGCCGACCAGCTCAGCCAGCTCGCCAAGGAGACGGCCGACGCCCGCTGGAACGAAAAGAAACGCCAGCCAGCCCGCGAGAAACTCGACCCCCTGGCCGACCTCGACAAACCCGACGCCAGCGACGCCAAACAGACCGCCGGGGAGGCCGCAGCAGCAGCAGCCGAGGCCATTGATGCCACGCCCAAGACCGGCGAAGGTTTCCAACCCGCCTCCAAAACCCTCGCCGCCGCCGCCACCAAACTCCGCCTCGCCCAGCCCTCCGCCGAGGCCGCCGCAGCCGCCGGCAAAGCCGAGGCCCAGATGGCCCAGGCCGGCAAGGACGGACCACCCAAACCCGCCGAAGGCGACCAGGCGGGCGAGGAGCCCGGCAAACCGGGCAAACCCGGAAAACCAGGCAAAAAGCCCAGCAACAAACCCGGCCAGCATCCCGACACCGAGGAAGGCGACTACGCCCGCGAGGCCGGCAAAGCCGCCGGCGACCGCGCCAAACTCACCGGCAAGGAACAGGCCGACTGGGCCGCGCTCCGCAGCAAACTCCCCGACGCCGTCAAGGGCGGCAACCTCGACCGCTTCAACGAGGAACAACAGGAAGCCATCCGGGCCTACTTCAAACGCCTCGGCAACGAACCATAAAGGGACGCCAAAGGGGCGAGCCGCCCCGGCCCCTTTAAAACTTCTTCCCCTCCCCGGCCTCTCCTCTTCCCCTCCTCACTTCCTCCCCTCTTCTGTCTTTTGCCTCCCCGCCCCGCCCCATGCGCCTCCGCCTCCTTCCCCTTCTCGCCCTTGCCCTTCTCCCCGCCGTCCCGGTCCGCGCGGAGCTGACCGACCAGGAGATCCTCAACCTGCTCACCACCGACCAGCCCCGCGACAAGGCCATCCGGCGCGGCCTGGAGTTTATCCGCAAGGCGCAGCGGGCCGACGGCACCTTCGGCGAGAAATACGCCGTCGCAAACACCTCGTTTGTCATCATGGCCCACTTCGCCTCCGGCCACACGCTGGAGGACCGCCAATACGGCCCGGCCCTCAAACGCGCCGTCCTGGCCGTGCTTTCCCGCCAGGATTCCACCGGCTATTTCGGCCAGGCCGACGGCAGCGCCATGTATGGCCACGGCGTCGCCACCCTCATGCTCGGCGAGGCCATCGGCACGACCCGCGACGACGACCTGGAGGAAAAAATGGGCCAGGCCCTGGAGAAGGCCGTGCGCGTCACCGTGGCCGCCGCCGAGATCGAAAAAAACCTCCCGCACAAGGGCGGCTGGCGCTACGCCCCCGACGCCAAGGACTCCGACGTGAGCCTCTCCGGCTGGCAGCTCATGAGCCTGCACGCCGTCCAGCAGGTCGGCATGCCCGTGCCGGACAAGGTCGTCTCCAACGCCCTCGACTACACCCGCCGCCTGACCACCCCCGACGGCAAGGTGGGTTACCAAAACCGCGGCGAGGACCACACCGCCCTGCGCGGCCTCGCCCTCCTCTGCTTCTCCATCGGCGGCGACGACAAGGCCCCCGAGGTCGCGGCCCTCTCCCAGAAAATCCTCGGCGACCCGCCCCGCTGGGAAGGCGGCAGCGACGACAAATACCTCGTTTACCGCATTTACTACGACGCCGTCGGCCTCTCACGCACCGCCCCCGAGGCCTGGCTCACCTACAGCCCTCCCCTCGACAAACTCCTCCTCGAACGCCAGCAGGAAGACGGCTCCTGGGTGACCGCCGAAACCGACCGCGCCGGCGTGGTTTACACGACCAGCATGTCCGTCCTCGCCCTCGCCGTCCAACGCCACGTGCTCCCCGCCTACCAGCGCTGAGCGCGAAAACCGGGGTGGATTCTCCCGGGACCGCGCACCGCCTCACTTCGCCTTGCCGCCGTTTTTCGGACGGGCGGCGCGGAAGTCCACCTCGGTGTCGTTCTTCTGCGGCGCGCCCGGTGTGCTGCGGCCGTTGGCCACGAGGGAGGCAAGCTCGGCGGTCAGTTTCTGGACGAGTTCGGGTTTCTCGGCCTGGAGGTTTTTCGCTTCGGCCGGGTCGGCGGCGAGGTCGTAAAGCTGGAGCGCGGGCAGGCCGTCTTTGCGGGCGGCGGCGTCCCCGGGATCGGACCAGCCGCCGCTGCCGGGGCAGAACTCCAGTTTCCAGTTTCCGGCGCGGAGGGCGAACTGCCCGTGGATGCTGTGGTTGACCACGCTGGGACGGGCGCTTTTGCCGGTGCCAAGCAGGTCCGGGAGGAAACTGAAACTGTCCTCGGCGGCGTTGTCCGGAAGTTTCGCGCCGCTGAGTTCGGCCGCCGTGGCCATGAAGTCGGTGTGGCAGAGGGTGGTTTCCGAACGTGTCCCCGCCTTGATCTTGGCGGGCCATCTCACGAAAAACGGCACGCGGTGGCCGCCCTCCCAGATGTCGGCCTTGGTGCCGCGCCAATCCTGGTTCGGGTAGTGGCCCTGCTTTTCCAGGGCGTCAATGCCGGCGGCGGGTGAGCAGCCGTTGTCACTCGTGAAGATCACCAGGGTGTTTTCCGCCACGCCGTTGGCCTCAAGCGCCGCCAGGATGTGGCCGACACACGCGTCCGTCTGCATGACAAAATCGCCGTAGTCGCCGAGGCCGCTTTTGCCCTTCCATTCCGGGCTGGGGACAATCGGGGTGTGCGGCGAGTTGAGCGGAAGATAGAGGAAAAACGGAACGCCCTTTTTGGCGTCAGGGGCGTGTTTAGCGATGGTCTCGATCGCGCGTTTGGTCAGGGCGGGCAGGACGTCCACCGCCTCGAATCCGGGCGCGGCCGGACCCTTGCGGACCCAGGTTTTCTCGGCGGTGGGGAGCTCCGTCACGCGGTCGTTTTCGATGAAGGCGAAAGGCGCCATGTCGAGCGAGGCCGCGATGCCGAAGAAGGTGTCGAAGCCGCAGGCGGTCGGGCCGCGGGTGATGGGTTTGGAGAAGTCGTGGCTCCAGCCCGGATGCTGTTTCCGCTCCGCCGGAGAGTCCCATTTCGCCCACTCCATGCCGATGTGCCACTTGCCGATGCAGGCCGTGTGGTAGCCCTGTTTGCGAAGCATTTCGGCCACGGTCAGGCGGTCCGCCGCGATCAGGGGCGGACTCTCCCCGCCCAGCACACCGCTGACGAGGGAGGAGCGCCAGGCGTAGCGGCCCGTCATGATGCCGTAGCGGGTCGGGGTGCAGACGGACGAGCCGCTGTGGGAGTCGGTGAAGGTCATGCCCTGGGCGGAAAGCCGGTCGAGCTGGGGCGTGGCGATCTTTCCGCGTTTGGGGTTGAGCACCTGGACATCGCCATAGCCCAGGTCATCGGCCAGGAGGTAAACGATGTTGGGCTTGTCGGCCGCGCGGGCCGCCGTGGCGAACAGGCAGAGGGTGGCCAGGAGCAGGGGAGTCGGGAAACGCATGGGCAATCAGGGAGCGGTGGGTGACAGGGTGGGTTCGCCTTTGAGCCACCCGAGCGAGGTGAGAAACTTGTCGGCCTCGATCAGCGTGGCGTTGTGGGAGGTGACATCGCCCTTGCTCTTGTTGAAGAAACCATGGCCCTTCCCGGGATAGAAGTGGGTGTCGCAACGGACCCCGGCCTTCTTCATGGATTCGGCGAAATTCTCGACGGTTTTCACGGGGATGAGGTTGTCCTGATCGCCCAGGAAGACGATGGCGGGCGGAGCCTTGTCGGTGATGTTATGGGCGGGGGAAAACTCGCGGAAGCGGTCGCGCACACGTTCGTGACCCCACTGGCCGGGCCCGTTGTCAAAGACGGGGTTGAAGAGGACCAGGGCGTCGGGACGGGCGGAAACTTTGAGGTCGTCGGCCGGATCGTCGAGTCCGGGCAGAAGCGCCGTGGCGGCCGCCAGATGACCGCCGGCGGAACCTCCCGCCGCCGCAATGCGCCGGGGGTCAACGCCGAGTTCTTTGGCGTGGGCGCGGACGTAGCGCAGGGCGGACTTGGCGTCGTTCACACAGATCGTGGGCGGACCGGAATCGCCCTTGGGGATGCAGCGGTATTCGACCCGGAAACAGACCAGGCCGCGCGAGGCGAGATAGTCGGCCTGGGGCTTGAACTGGTTGGGCGTGCCCCCGACCCAGCCGCCGCCGAAGAAAAAGACGACGGCGGGAACGGAGCCGTCGGCTTTCCAGCCGGGAGGTTTTTCGACAAAGAGCTTCAGCTCGCGGCCCGCCACCGTCTTGTAAACCAAGGGATTCACGGCGGCCGCCGGGGAGGCAGGAGTCTCCGGGGGAGCGGGCGCGGCATCGGCCATGAAGACTTCCTGGGTCAGAAGAAGACTGGCGACACACACAGCCGGGACGCGGCGGGACAAAAGGCGGGGGCGGGAAAAAATCATCGGGGTAAAAGAGGATTCCGGAGTGGAGGGCGGCGAGGGCAAAGTTGTTCCCCCCAGAGCCCGACCCTGCGCAAAAACAGCGGGGCGAAGGCAAGGGGCGAAACTTTCGGAAGGCCGGACGATTTTCCCGCTGTTTTCCCTCCCAGGGCGGTGCTAAATGAGGCACAGTCCTACCCCGAAACCCCGCCCCCCTCATGACCTTCGGAAAACTCCCCCTCCTCCTCGCGACCCTGGCCCTGGTCGGGCCCGCCCTGCGCGCGGCCGACCGCCCCAACATCCTCTGGATCACCAGCGAGGACAACGCCTCCCACTGGATCGGCTGTTACGGCAACACCGAGGCCTCCACCCCGCGCATTGACGCCCTCGCCGCCACCGGCCTGCGCTTCACCCGCGCCTACTCCAACGGACCCGTCTGCGCCGTGGCGCGCTCCACCCTGCTCAACGGGGCCTACGCGGTGACCCAGGGAACCGAGCACATGCGCAGCCGCCATGAGATCCCGGACACCTTCCAGTCCTACCCGAGGCTCATGCGCGGCCTCGGCTACTACTGCACCAACAACGCCAAGACCGACTACAACTTCAAGGGCAACGATGCCTCCCACTGGGACGAATGCGGCGGCCAGGCCCACTACCGCAACCGCCCCGCCGGCGCGCCCTTCTTCGCCGTCTTCAACCTTGAGGTCACCCATGAGAGCAACCTCTTCCCCGGCAAGGTGGCCAACAACCGCAAACGCGGCGCCATCCCGGAAAAAACCCGCCTCGATCCGGCCAAGCTGACCGTGCCGCCGCACCAGCCCGACCTCCCCGAGATCCGCCAGGACATCGCCATTTACCACGACTGCGTCAGCGCGATGGACCGCCAGGTGGGCGAGCTCCTCGACGATCTGAAAAGGGACGGCCTGGCCGACGACACCATCGTCTTCTACTACGCCGACCACGGCGGCGCGATGGCCCGGGGCAAACGCTACCTTCAGGACACCGGCGTGCGCGTCCCCCTCGTCATCCACCTCCCCGAAAAATGGAAACACCTCGCCCCCTTCCCGGCGGGGAAGGAGGTTTCCGAACCCGTGGCCTTTGTGGACTTCGCCCCCACCGTGCTCTCCCTCGCCGGCCAGCCCGCCCCCGCCTCCATGCAGGGCCGGGCCTTTCTCGGACCGCGCCGCGCCGAACCCGCCCGGGACGCCCTCGTCTTCCTCTACGCCGACCGGTTTGACGAGACCGAGGGCATGCGCCGCGCCCTGACCGACGGCCGCTACACCTACATCCGCTGCTTCACGCCACATCTGCCCGGCGCGCCCTACAGCGAATACCAGATGGGCCAGCCCTCCTGGGTGGCCTGGCAAAAGGCCTGGAAGGCCGGGACACTCTCCGGGCTCCACGCCTCGATCTGGCAGTCGCCCCAACCCGTCGAGATGCTTTATGACAACGCCTCCGATCCGTGGAGCACCGTCAACCTCGCCGCGCAACCCGATCAGAAGGAAAGGCTGGGAAACTTTCGCGAACGCCTCCGCCAGACCATGGCCGACGTGCGCGACACCGCCCTCGTGCCCGAACCCATGTGGGATTCCCTCATCGGCGGGAAGACCATCCACGAGTTTGTCCGCAGTCCCAAATTCGACCTCGCCGCCACGCTCGACCTCGCCTTTGCGGCCTCGTCCCGGGACTCGGCCAGACTCCCGGAACTGGCGAAGGCCCTGGCCTCGGAAGATCCGGTGCGCCGCTACTGGGGCGCTCATGGCTGCCTCGTCCTCGGGGAAAAGGCGGCCCCCGCCGCCGAGGCCCTGGTGAAACTCTTGGACGACCCCCAGCCCCTCCTCCGCATCACCGCCGCCCAGGCCCTGGTCCAGGCCGGCCAGGCGGAGAAAGGCCGCGCCACCCTGCTCGGACTGATGGACGTCCCGCTGTCCGCCGAAACCTTCCAGTGGCTCACCAACGTGCTGGGCCGCATGGAGTTGACCGCCTCCATCCCGCGCGGCTGGGCCGCCCGCGTCCTGGCCGACCCGAAAAGCCCGGCGTTCAAAAAGGACTACGCCCGCCAGCTGCGCGGCGAAACCACGGGCGGCGGCGACGGGGCCGGAAACGGCAGGAAAAAGAACGGCCCGAAGGCCAAAGCCGAGTGAGGGCGGAGACGGGAGGGAGGCCATCGCTCCAGACTCAAGCGGAGTGATGGCCGGGTTTGGGTAGGCCGGACTGGCCCAGTCCGCCGTGCTTCGGAAGGGGCGGCTGCCAGGTGAGCCTCCGCTACCAACCCCCAGGTCGAGAAGTGGCTCGCCCTCCGCCGGGGCAGTTGTCAGCTGTTTCCTTTTTCGCCCGTTCCATGATCATCTCCAAAGAACCGCACCTGACCGACACCCAGCTTCGCGAAATCGAAGCCCTGGTGGCCGAATACCGCTGCACCATCCACCCCATCCACGGGGCGCACCGCAGCATCTACGCCATCATCGGCGATGAGACGAGCGAACTGATGTTCAACCGCCTCGAAGGCCTCGACTACGTGGACAAGGTGGACCGCGTGGAGTCCATCTACAAACTCATGGACATCCGCTCCGAACTGGCCCGCCACCGCGTCGTCATCGGCGGCCACACCCTTGGCCACGGCCCGTTCATCGCCGCCGGCCAATGCACGATTGACCCGAAAAACCCGCACTACTTCTACGAGACGGCCCAGGCCGTGAAGGAGGCCGGCGCCCACGCCCTGCGTGGCGGCGTCTGGAAGCCCCGCACCACCCCGCACAGTTTCCAGGGCGACAACCGCTCCATGGACATCCTCGTTGAGGCCCGCTCCCGCTGCGGCCTGCCCGTCGTCACGGAAGTCATGGATGAGGAACAACTTAGGATCGCGGTGGACGCCGCCGTGGACGTCATCCAGATCGGCACCCGCAACGCCCTCAACTACTCGCTCCTGAAACAGGTCGGCAAACTCACCGCCGGAAAAAAGTGCGCCGTCCTTCTCAAACGCGCCCGCAACATGGGGCCGATTGACGAGTTCATCTCCGCCGCCGAATACATCGTGGCCGGCGGCAACCCCAATGTCGTCCTCTGCCCGCGCGGCACCATGCCCGGCCTCGACATCTACCGCAACCACCCGGACGAATCCGTCACCCCCCTCTTGAAAAAGAAGACCTGGGCCCCCGTCGTGGCCGACCCCTCCCACTCCGTCGGCAAGGCCGAGTTTGTCCCCGCCTGCGCCCTCGCCGCCCTCATCTACGGGGCCGACGGCATCATCGTCGAATCCCACTGCGAACCCGCCAAGGGCATCGGCGACGACCCCAAGCAGGCCCTCAACCCGGTAACCCTCCGCCGCCTCATCCAGGACGCCGGCGAGATCTGGAAAATCCGCCACCGCTGAGGCGGATTCGCCCCGCAAACCTCCCGGCATGAATCCAACCGATGTGTTGTCCCAAGGCCAGGAGGCCCTCTGGTTTCTCCAGCAGCGGGACCCTTCCTCCACCGCCTACCACCTCTCGGTCTGCCTGCGACTGACGGGCCAGGTTGATGTCCCCGCCCTGGTGGCGGCCTGGGAGGATCTCTGCCGCTGGCATCCTCAACTCCGGGCGCGTTTTGTGCTGTCGGGAGATGGACCGGTCTGCGTGACGAACCCCGAACCGGACCCGCTTCACCTAGCCAAACCGGAGGGCACGGCGGAAGTCTGGAAACTGCCCGCGTTGCGTCCGTTTGACCTGGCCCACGAACCGCCCATCCGCGCCAGTTTCATTCCGGAAAACGGATCGGGAGTCCTGACCATCTGCCTCCATCATATCGCGGGCGACCTGTGGTCCTCCGCCCTGATTCTGGATGGTCTGGCCCAGGCCTACCGCAGCCGACTGGCGGGCGGTTGCCCCGACATCCCGGACGCCGGCCTGCCCTTCGGTGAGTTTGCGCGCGGCGAACGAACCTATCTGGGAAGTCCGCCCGGCCGCGCTGACCGCGAGTTTTGGGAAAGGGAACTGGCCGCGCTCGGAACACCCCTGTTTGGCCCCTCTCCCCCGCTGGTAGGAGGCGAAATGCCGCTGGCCCTCAGCCCGGAAACATCACGGCAGGTTCGCGAGGCCGCCCAATCGGCCGGGACGACACCGTTCACCCTTCTGCTCGCGTTGTATTCCGGCCTCCTGGCGGAGGTCTGCGGACGGTCCGAAGTGACTATTGGAGTGGCGGCCTCGTTGCGAGACCGGAGCACCCTGCGTCGCACGCTGGGTTACCTCGTGAACTCCGTGCCGGTCCGCTGTCCCCATTTCGGTTCAGGACCGGAGCGCCTCGCTGCTCTCTCCGCCCGAACCCAGGCCGCGCTGGCCCATCGCCGTTTTCCTTTCTCCCTGATGGCGGCGGACTTGCGCGGTCCGCGTCTGCCCGGGGTCAACCCGCTCTTCCAGGCCATTTTCGCCTACCAGTCGCTGCCCCGCCCGGTGCGGCACCTGCTGCCCATGGCCCTGGGTCTGGCCGGGGCGTCCTGGGAGTTTGCGCCCGGCCTCCGCGCCGAGCGGCTGGAGATGCCGCCACCCGACCCGCAGTTCCCCCTCGATCTCGCGCTGGGTTGGGTGGACGGCTCGTTCCGCGGACGGCTCCGGCACGACGGTTCGCCCGAGGCGCGGGCGGCCGCGCTTCATGTGGCGGAAGGACTCGCCGAGGCAGCCGGAAGAATCGGGGCGGCTACGCCCTCAATCGTGCCCGCTGAATCGTTCTCCACCACCCCCTGTTCAGCCGCTCTCCTGCATTCCGGTTTTGAACGCCAAACCGCCCTCCGTCCCGAAGCCCTGGCTTTGAAAGATGGCGCGGTTCGCCTCACCTACGGGGAACTCGACGCCCTCGCCACTTCCACCGCGCGGCTTCTCCAAAAACGTGGGATTCCGCTCGGCGGGCTGGTCGCCGTGATCCTGCCCAAAGGCTGGGCGCAGGTCGCGGCCTGCCTCGGCGTGCTCAAGGCCGGCGGGGCCTACGTGCCGCTTGATCCGGCGCTTCCGGCCGCACGGCTGGAGGCCATTTTCGGACGCGGAGGTTTCGAGGCGGCGTTTGTGGAAAACGGCACGGAGCCGTGTTCGGTTCCCGGCCTGGACCCCGCTCGTCTTCTCAACCTGCCAGCACCTTCCCCGGGTAATCCGTTTTCCACTCCGACCATCCCTCCCGACAGCCTGGCCTACGTGTTTTTCACCTCCGGAACCACCGGGGTGCCCAAGGGCGTGATGGTCACCCACGGCGCGGCCATGGCGACGATCACCGACCTCGGAAACCGCTTCAGCCTCGGCCCGGAGGATGCGGTGCTGTCCGTCTCCTCGCCGCAGTTCGATCTCTCGGTCTTCGATGTCTTCGCCCTCCTCGGCGCGGGCGGCACGGTGGTGTTTCCCAGCGGCAACGACCCCTCGCATTGGCTTCATGATCTGACCTCGCCGACCATCACAGTATGGAACTCCGTGCCCTGCCTTTTCGAGCTGCTGCTGGACGAGGCCGCAGACCGTCCCGAAACCCTCGCCGGGCTGCGGCGCGTCATGCTGAGCGGTGATTTTGTTCCGGCCGGACTGGCCAGGCGCATCTTGCAAACACTTCCACATGCGCGACTTGCGGCTCTGGGAGGTGCGACCGAGGACGCGATCTGGACCGTGGTCCGCGAAGTGGACGAAGTGAAGGCGGACTGGGTTTCCGTGCCCTACGGCGAACCCATGGCGGAACGCGGCATCGCCGTGCTCGACGCCGATCTGGAGCCCTGCCGCGTTGGCGTGGAAGGCGAGATCTGCCTTCTCGGGACGGGGCTGGCGGAAGGTTACTGGAAAGACCCCGAGCAGACCGCGCGCAAGTTTCCCACCCATCCGAAACGGGGCTTCCGTTTCTTCCGCACCGCCGACCGGGGAAGGCTCCGGCCCGACGGCGACATAGACATTCTCGGCCGCCTCGACAGCCTCGTGAAACTCAACGGAGTCCGGGTCGAGGTGGAGGAGATCGAGCTGGCCCTGCGCTCCCACCCGCAGGTCCGCCGGGCCTGGGTCGAGGTCCGCAAGGATGCCGCCGGCGGGGCCAGTCTGGCCGCCGTGGTCCAGGCTCCGGCCTCGCTGACGCCCGAAGAACTCGCCTCCCATGCGGCCGGTCTGCTTCCCGCCGCGCTCCTGCCCGCCTCGTATCTGGTGTTGGAGCACCCGCCGTTGACCTCGAACGGCAAACTCGACCGGGCCGCCCTGCGCACCCTGGTGGCCAGCGCCCCGCGGGTGGGTCGCCAACTTCCCGCCACCACCTCCGAGCGGCGTGTGGCCGCGATCTGGGCCGAAATGCTCGGCGGAAACGATATCGGTCTCGACGACGACTTTTACTCGCTGGGCGGCCACTCCCTGATGGGCGTGCGGATGCTCCAGCAGATCCGCTCGCGCCTGGGCGTTTCCCTCCCGCTCAGCCTGCTGGGCGGCCGCCCCACGGTGCGCCTGCTTTCGGCCGAGGTGGACAAGGCCCCGGGAAACCGCCCGGCTGCCGTGTTGGAGCGCAGGCCGGTGTCGGAACTGGAGGCCTGGACGGAGCCGGAAATTTCCTTGGTGTCTCCCCCGAGGACGGGTGGCGACATTGTCCTGACCGGAGCCACCGGCCTCCTGGGCCGCTCCCTTCTGCGCGAGCTGTTGGAGAACGGCACGGAGCGGATCATCTGCCTCGTCCGCGCCCCCTCAGCGGTGGAGGCGGACCGGCGCCTGCGCAGTCTGCCGGGGGAAAACCATGGCCGGTTTGCCCACCGACTGGAGGCTCTGCCCTGCGACCTGGGACATCCGGAGCTTGGTCTGGATCTCGCTCTCCGGGAACGCCTTACGCACTCGATCGGCGCGGTTTACCACTGCGCGGCCGAGGTCAATTTCACGCCCTCCTTCGAACGGCTGGTCCCGGCCCATGTCGGGGCCACCCGCGGGCTGGTCCACCTCGCGGCCCGGGCCGGGGCGGTCTTCCATCATGTCTCGAGCGTGGCCGTGTTTCCCTACGGCGGGAACGCGGCGCGGCGGGAGGACGAGGACCTGACCCAGGTCGGAACCCTTGCCGGAGGTTACGCCCAGGCCAAGTGGGCGGCCGAACGGCTGGTGGCGAAGGCCTCGGCCTTGGGACTGCGGACGGTGGTTTACCGGCCGGGACAGATCGTGGGCCGGGGCACGGGGTTCACCTGCGACCTGTTCGGCCACGTCTGGCGCTGCTGCCGCCAACTGGGAGCCGTGCCCGACCTCGGCCTGGGGCTGAACTTCATCACGGCGGACTACGCCGCGCGGATTCTGCACCGTCTTTCCCGCCGGCCGGCCTCATGGGGGCACGCCTTCCATCTCGTTCATCCCCAGCCGGTTCCCCTGCGTGAGTTTGCCCGGGGACTGCCCGACAACCTTGCCATGGCACCCTGGGAGGACTGGAAAAAACTCTTGCGGGAGGCGGCCGAAACGAGGGCCGACGACAGCCTCGCCTTCGTCCTGCACCTGACGGGGGAACTGCCCGAGGAGGAGGTGACCCCGCCCGCGATTGACCGGACCCGCACCACCGAAGCCCTGGGTTCCGAAGATGTGGGTTACGGGTCACGGGAGGACCGCCTGCGGTTTTTCGAAAACACCGAGGAACCGGCACCTTGATCGAACTGCACCTGCTTGATGCGGCCGGACTGGAACTCCCGGCCCACACGGGCGAACTTGTTTTCTCGCCCGGCGAAAAAGCGCTCCACGCCGGCTTCCCTGCCGAACGTCGCCGCCGCGAGTTTCTCCTCGGCCGGCTTCTGCTGAAAGCCGCCCTGACCGGCTTCAACCCCTCAAGGATCAAGGACTTCCCCACCCTTGCGACCCGGCCGGGAGCAAACGGCAAACCCACGTTAACCGGAGTCCGCTTCAACCTCTCCCACGCCGGCGATGTCTTCCTGCTGGCCGTGGGCACGGAGGAGGTGGGCGTGGATGTCGAGCCGGTCCAGGATTTCGACGACGGCACCGCCGCCCTCTGTTTCAGTCCGGAGCAGCGCGCGAAAATCGCCCGTTCGCAACATCCCGAACGCCTCGCCACCCTCCTCTGGTGCCTGCGCGAGGCGGAGGGAAAACTGTGGGGAACCGGACTGGCCGGAGGTGTGCCGCGGGGAAACAGGGCGCGGCGCCGGGGAGGTTTTTTTCAAGCCGGACCCGCCCTTCACGCCTGGGCCCTGGCCTCGCCGCCGGGTGAGTTTCCCCTCCCCCGCTGGCACCACGTCCGGCCCGGCATTTCCGCCCTGCTGAGGGCCTGTTGAACCGCGAATTTAAGAGAATCGCACCGAGGGTCCACATTTGCCTCACGCCGGTGTTTGCACCCCAAAGGCGAGGGTCTTCCCCGGAACGCCGGATGATGCCATCGCCGGTGTCGGGCTTGATTTTTTAAGGGTGACCCCGGGGACGGCACAAAGGGTGTATCGGTGCCGGGCGCGCAGGCTGTGAGCTTGCCCGGGCATTTCCCTTTCCTTGTTATCGTGACTTTCCCAGACTTCCCATCCCGTGACTCATCCACTCCCCCCCGAACTGGAACGTGACCTCTTTTCCGCCGCCCTGGCCTTCCGCCAGGCCGAACCGTGGAAACACATGAGCAACGTCCAGCGCCTCATGATGGTCGAGGCGGACGGCGGGCGCCGGACCCTGTGCATCCTGGGGAATGGCCGGGAAATTTATGGGCTGCAAAGCTACGAGTCCTCCTGCGCGGCCGACTTCATCCACTGCACGGAAAATCCGCCGCCCGAATTTTACGAGTCTCCCTTGAGTCTGCTGGCCCATCTGGACGGTCAGGAATTGGAGTTTGTTTCAGCCAAGCAGCTCGACTCCTTTGACAAGGCCCGGAACGGGCGGATGGGACACAAGCCCGCTCCCCGCTCCCGTCAGGCCTATCCGATTTTCCGCGCGTTCCGCCCGGACTGCCGACCGTGGCATGTCGAGGAGGTCCATGCCCGCCGCCTGCTGGCCGACATCCGCAGGGCGCTCCGCTGGGCCGAGCTGGCCTCCACCCTGCCCGAGCCGGACATGGATCTTCCCCTTGAAACCCGCCCCCTGGCCCATGTGCCGGAGACTCTCACCACCGACCGGCCCTGGACCCTGGCCGACATCTCCTGGCAGCCCCTGGGGAAAGCTCCCGGTCCACTTTTGGATGAGATCATGGCTCCGGCGGAGATGATCAAGGCGTGGAACCAGCTTCCGCTCAACCCGAACGTTTCGATCCATCTGGAGGAACGCTACCTGAACAGCGTGGTGCAGGAGGAGAAGACCGATCCCCCACGCCTGACCCGCCTCGCCATGGCGATCGAGGTGAAGTCGCAAATGATTGTGGGTCAGGAGATAAAGATGGCAGACATCCCCCTGGGCACCCTGGCGCTGGACTGCCTGGTGCAGTATTTGAACGTCGCCAAATGCCGGCCGGGGACGGTGCGCTTTTCGGACAGCCGCCTTGGCTTCGCCTCCAGCCGCTTCCTGGCCCATCTTGACATCAGGCTGGTGATGTCCAAGCCGCCCCAAGCCTTTTCCGAAATGTGGCAGATGATACGGAGAATGTGAGCAAGGACGGTGGCTGGCTTGATCGCCGTCCCTCCAGGGATGGGCCAAGTTTACACCGGCCAACGGGAGGGTCTTTGGACAAGCGCCTCAGCCATTCAGCCCGGATGGGAAACTGGAATACCGCCAGAGCAGCCGTGTTTGGTTGACCGCAAGTCGGTTGCAGAGCGTGACGGAACCATCTCAAAAAACAGTGTTGTCCCAAAATCCGCCGCCCGCGCTGTTACCCTTTCATGAACTTTCCGAAACTCCTTCTCGCCTGCCTCACCCTCGGCCTTTTCACGAGCGCACGGGCGGAAACCGAGGCCAAGCCAACACCGGCCAAACCAAACGTCATCTTCATCCTCGCGGATGATGTCGGCCTGGGCGATGTCGGGTTCAGCGGCGGACCGTTCAAGACGCCCCACCTCGACGCCCTGGCCAAGTCCGGCCTCCAGTTTGAGCGCTGCTACGCCATGCCGCTCTGCGGACCGTCCCGCTGCATGCTCCTGACCGGCCGCTACCCCTTCCGCACCGGGCTGGTCAGCAACCAGAGCGCCGACGCCCTCGCCGCCCACAAGGAGATCATGATGCCCACCGTGCTGAAACCCGCCGGCTACGCCACCGCCTGCGTCGGCAAATGGGGCCAGATGCCCTTCGGCCCGGCCGACTGGGGGTTTGAGGAGTCCCTCAGTTTCCATGGCAGCGGGCAGTATTGGGAGGTCCGGGGCGGCGAATATTTCGTCAACGGGCAGACCAAAAAACTCCGGGACGGCGACTACCTCCCCGACCTCATGCACAACTTCGCGGTCCAGTTCATCGAGAAAAACAAGGACCATCCTTTCTACCTCTACTACTCGATGGACCACATCCACGGCCCCATCCTGAAAACCCCGGACAGCAAACCCGGAGCGGGCAAGGACCAGCTCTACACCGACAACGTCAGCTACATGGACAAACTCGTCGGCAAACTCATGGCCGAACTCGACCGCCTGAAACTGCGCGAAAAGACCGTCGTCATCTTTGCCGGCGACAACGGCACCGCCCGCTTCGGAGTGGACCTCGCCACCGTCAATGGGAAGCCCATCAGCGGCCAGAAAGCCTCCATGCTCGAAGGCGGCAGCCGGGTGCCCCTCGCCATCAGCTGGCCCGGCACCACCCCGGCCGGCAAGGTGCTGCCGGAGGTGACCGACTTCAGCGACTTCTTCACCACCATCGCCGACCTGGCCGGAGCCAAACTCCCCGAGGGCGTGAAACTCGACGGCCACAGCCTCGTCCCCCAGCTCCATGGCGAAAAGGGAACTCCCCGCGAATGGGCCTATGTGGAGCTTTCCGGCAAACACTACGTCACCACCACGCGTTGGAAACTGACGGAATCAGGCGAACTCTTCGACATGAAGGACGCCCCCTTCAAGGAGCTGGCCGTCCCCGCCGATTCCGCCGACCCCGAGGCCATCGCCGCCCGCAAACAACTGCAAGCCGCCCTCGACCAGCTTCACGGAAAATCCGAGCAACCGCAGGAAAAGCCGGGCAAGGTTGGCAAAAAAGGCAAGAAAGGCAAAAAGGCCGGCAAAAACGCCGTCCCCGAAACTCCGGCCGCCCCGAAAGAAACGACACCGGCCGTCCCCCCGGTGGAGAAGTAAGCAGTCGCGTTGGAAAT
>JANOBW010000352.1:0-23714 GCA_031411855.1 Opitutia bacterium | reverse complement strand
CCGCATTTCGGCGACCTCTGCCGCGCTGAAAACCCGGTCGCCCCAGGTGGACTTGAGCCGCGCCATGATGTCGGGCGGATTGAAGGGTTTCTTTTCTGCGGAAGCGGAAAGCACGGCCACCGTCTGGCCGCGTTTGCGGATCTCGATCTGTTCGCCCTCGGCGAGCCAGGTTTCGAGCTGGGAGAAGTTGTTGCGGAGGTCGCGGACGGTGGCGGTTTTCATGTGGACTTATTACGTCCACATCGGGCGGAAAGTCAATGTTTCGGCGGAAAGCGGCAATTGAAACCGCGAATTTCAGGGCTCGTCGAGATGGTCAGCACGTTTCGCCACGCCTGTCTCCCCGCCAGGTGCGGGTCTGGGAACGCCGGGTGATGCATCCCGGTTTTTTGGGGTGTGATCCGAAGGGGCCGGGGTGAAGCCCGGGTTATTTCTTCACCTTGTGGGGGAAGTGGCGGAGGAGGACTTCCTGAATGGCGTTGGGGGTGACGGGCTTGGAGAGGTGGTCCTTCATGCCGGCGGCGCGGACGGCCTCCTTGTCGCTGACCATGGCGTTGGCGGTGAGGGCGATGATGGGCGGGGCGGAGTCGCCTTTGGCCTTGATGATTTCCTTGGCGGAGGTGATGCCGTCCATTTCGGGCATCTGGAGGTCCATCAGGATGAGGTCGTAGGTGTCGGCCTGGGCGGCCTGGAGGGCCTCCAGGCCGTTTCCGACGGTGGTGATGCGGCAGCCCAGCTGCTTGAGCATGAGGGTGGCGACCTTCTGGTTCACCATGTTGTCCTCGGCCAGGAGGATTTTGAGGTCGAACTGTTTGTCGGAGGAGCCGGAGGGGCGGCCGCCCATGCCGGGGACGGAGATGGGGGAGCGGGAGGAGGTGTTGCTGGCGATGGCCGGGGCGACGGCGGCGGGGGGAAGGGGGGCGGCGGCAGGCCCGCCTTGGAGTTTGGCGGCGGCGGCGGCAAGGGAGCCCATGCGGGCGAAGGGGGACTTGATGCCGGCCGGCATGACGGCGGCCGGTGCCGCGGGGGCGGAAGGCGCGGGGCTGGTGGCGGCGGGACCGGAGTGGGAGAACCGGAAGGGCGGGATGGTGGTGTTGGGCCGGGGGGAGTAAAGCTCAAGAACGGCGGCTTGGAAAGCCTTGCGTTTGAGGGGTTTGAGGAGAAGGCCGGAGGTGCGGGTGTTGGCCGAGTTGGGGTCTATCCGGGCCAGGCGAAGGACCTTGCGGCCCGGGTCCTCGGCATGGAGCTCCATGTGTTTGATGAAGGCGGGGCCGGCCTTCTTTTGGTAAAGCTGGTCGAGGATGAGCAGTTGGGTCGAATCGAGGCCCTCGTCGAGGGCGTCCTCCCAGTTTTCGGGGAGGGTGTTGTTGGTGGTGATCTCGGGGCCGTTGATGACGGAGACGCTGAGGAGGCCGAGCTGTTCGGCGATGAGCTGGCGGGACTGGGTGTTGTGGACGAGGACCAGGGCGCGTTTGCCAAAGACCGGCTTGGTGTCGGGGGCGGGTTCGGGCTGGGGCGGGGGGCAGGCGGCGGCGGCGATGCTGAAGGAGAAGATGGAACCGTCGCCGACCTCGCTGGAGACCCAGATTTCTCCCTGCATGGCCTCGGCCAGTTTTTTGCAGATGGAGAGGCCCAGGCCGGTGCCGCCGTATTCGCGGGTGGTGGAGGCGTCCACCTGGCTGAAGGCCTGGAAGAGGCGGGTGAGGCGGTCGGCCGGGATGCCGATGCCGGTGTCCTGGACGTGGAACTCGATGCGGGCGGGCCGGCCGGGCAGGGCCTCCTCGGCGGCGAGGTTGGCGGTGATGACGATCTCGCCGTAGTGGGTGAACTTGATGGCGTTGCTCAGCAGGTTGACGAAGATCTGGCGGACGCGGGTGATGTCCCCCTTGACCCAGACGGGGACGTTGGGGGCGAGGTGGTAGGCCAGTTCCAGGTCCTTTTCGGAGGCGCGCTGGCCGACGATTTCCAGGGCGCTCTCGATGCACTCGACGAGGGAGAAGGGCCGGTTTTCCAGGTCCAGTTTCCCCGACTCGATCTTGGAGTAGTCGAGGATGTCGTCAATGATGGTGAGGAGGGAGGAACCGCTGACGAGGATGGTCTGGAGGAAGTCCCGCTGCTGCTCGTCGAGCTGGGTCTTGAGCAGGAGGCTGGTCATGCCGATGACGCCGTTCATGGGCGTCCGGATCTCATGGCTCATGGTGGCCAGGAAGGAGCTCTTGGCCTTGGTCGCCTCGGCGGCCTGGCGGACGGCTTCGTTGGCCTTTTCAGCGGCTTCCTTGAGCTGTTTGTTGAGTTTTTCCGATTCGTCGCGGGAGCGGATGAGCTGATCCTCCGCCTGTTTGCGGAAGGTGATGTCGTCCACGATGCCGAGCAGAATCTCGGGTTTCCCCTCGTTGTCCAAAAAGGGCACCTTGACGATGCGGGCGATGATCTTGCCGGCCTTGGTGGTGAGGCGCTCCTCGGGCACATCGTAGAGCTGGCCGGAGGAGACGGCGTTGTCGTCCCCGGCGCGGAGGCGGGCGGCCTCGATGGAGGGGAGCAGGTCGGCATCGGTCCGGCCCAGGGCGTCCACCCGTTTGATGCCGAAGAGTGCCTCCATCTGGGCGTTCCAGAGGACGAAACGGCTTTCCCGCTTGAGGTCTTTGATGAAGACGCCGACGGGGAGACTCTCGATGATCTTGCCGAGAAACTCCTTCTGGCGCTCGAGCTGGGTGAGAAGGCGTTTGTTGGCGGTGATGTCCTGGATGATGCCGCCGAGGCGGGAGATGCGGCCGGCCTCCTTGACGGGGTTGGCCACCACGCGCAGCCAGAGGGTGCGGCGGTCGGTGTCGAGGGCCCGGACCTCGCGGTCCAGCGGCACGCCCTGGACGGAGGCCTCGATCATGGCGGCTCGGAGCGTATCCTGATATTCATCAAGGAAAAGCGAGAGAAACTCGTCGAGGGTCTGGCGTTCGCCATGGTCCAGGCCGAGGAGGCGGAGGGCGTGGGCGGAAAGGGAGACGCTGCGGGCCGAGGGGTCATAGTCCCAGGCGCCGAGGCGGGCGAGGCTCTGGGCGTCGGAGAGCTGCTGGGTGGAGCGGACGATGGTGCGCTCGGCGAGGCGGAGGTCGTGGACATCGGTGACAACCCCGAGGTAGCGCACGCACTGGCCGTCGGCGTTCCACAGGGCGGAGCCGCTTTCCTTGACCTGCCGCCAGGAGCCGTCGGCCTGCTTGGAGCGGTAGGTGGGGGCGAAGTCCTGGATTTGCCGGCGGACAAACGCGTCCATGGAACGGAGCACGCCGGCGCGTTCGTCGGGATGGATCTGGGAGGCCCAGGTTTCAAAGACGGCCTCGACCTCGCCGGTCAGGCCGCGGGTGACGCGCCAGGAGGAGGAGAACCAGGCCTGGTTGTCGGCGGGATTCCATTCCCAGAGGCCGCCTTCCTGGGCCTCGGTCACGAGGTGCCAGCGTTGGTTGGCCTCGACCACTTCCAGGCGGCTTTCGGCCGCCTCGGCCTGGAGGACGCGGATGCGGTGGCGGGAGGAGCGCAGGAGAAAGGCGGTGACGCCGCCGGCGGCCAGGCCGCACAGGGCGAGGATGATATGGAGGATCTGGCGGAAGGAGCGCTGTTCCGCGACGGGTTTGACGTTCACCTCGACCTCGGCGGCAACGAGGTTGTTGGAGGTGTCCGGAAGCGGCTGGTAGGAAACCATCCAGACGGCCGCCCCCTGGGATTCGGGGACCGAGGCGGTCCAGGCGCTCTTTTGGTCAAAGACGGCCGCCACAATCTCGGCCTCATGCGGCGTGGCGTCGTTTTGGACGAGGGTGAGGCTGGGGGTGGCGACGAGCGTGCGGCCGGCGTTTTTGGCGTTGTCCCGGAGGTTTTCGGCGCTGTCGGCCAGCCAGTAATCGGTCCCGGCCTTGCGGAGGCGGAGCCGGATGCGGATGATGTCGGGACGCAGCCGCATGGCGCGCTCGAAGCCATCCCAGACGGGTTTGCGGTCGTCGGGGGAGAAAGCGCTTCGACCGGCGGCGTTCTTAACCGGTTCGACGGGGATCAGGAGGGCGGCCACCGAGGCGGCGCGGGTCGCCTGTTCGGACATCCGGTGCCTTGCCTCCACCTGGGTCGTCACGTCGAGAACCAAGGCCGCCACGCAGATCAAAAGGGCCACAGCACCACCCGCATACCACGGCTGCAAGTCGGCTTTCTGGGGGTTGTCCTGGGCCATGATTGGTTCGTGAAACAGCGAGGTTTTAAAAATGAACGTTTACTCCGCTGAATTGTTGTCAGGCAAGAACTGTTTGGTGTTTTGGCCTTTAAAGGCGGCGTCCCAAATCGGCGGCATAACCCGTGAGCTCGACAAAGGCGTTTCCCACGCTGTTCCCCTCTGCATCAAGGACCTCGCAGGCACCCTCCCAGTAGGGAATGCCCCCGACCCGGCCTTCCAGTTCCTGGGAGTCCTGGAGAGGCCTCAGACGGTAGGTTTCCTTTCGCCCCGTGGCCGGGTTGACGGCGGTAACGGTGTTTTCCACCGGGTAATCCCCTCCCGTGGTTGGGCTTTTCCAGTGGCGGCCGGATTGCCAGGTGAAACCCTCGGCCTTGACCGACCGGGTGCCGCCCCGGGGATCCACCCACGTCAGACTGGAAAACGGGTCGGCCTTCCCGGCCTTGTCCCGCAGGCGGTAAACCATGATCTCCGAGCCGTCCCTGAGCTGGAGCGAGGCCCAGTCCCAGCCCGCCTGCCCCTCCGAAAGCTGGTTTGAGCTGATCTCGTGGTCCATCCAGGCCAGGCCTGTGACCGGCAAGGACTTGCCCTCCCACTCAAGCGAGCCGGAAACTTCCAGCCGGGGCCAGGTCAGGTAGTGGCTGCTGGCGGTGGGGCTTTCACTTTTGCGGGAGACGCCGTCCTCGCCAAAAACGACGAGGGGTTTGGCGGGCGCAAGGGAGAGATTCCAGAGGGCCTCGGCCCGCACGCCGCCGGCCAGTTCCAGCCGGTCGTTTTCACCCCGGCGGAGGCTCCAGGGGCCGTTGCGCACCTCCAGGTCCGAGGTCGAGGCCGTGGTGTCCCAGCCTTCGCGGGCCAGGCGCTCCTGGTGGAGGAAACGTTTCCCTTCCACATCCAGCAAAGCCATGTGGGCCATGTGGATGTGGGCCGGTCCCGGGTGGTCCCCGGACGCTCCGGGCGGAGTCTGGGCCTGGCGGAAAAAGGTGGCCTGAAACCCAAACCGGCGTCCCCCGGGAGCCTCCAGATGGCCGGTCACATACCACCACTCGACCTTGAACTCCGGGTGGCTGCCATGGTCGCGGGGAAAGGTGAACTTCCGCCCGGGCTGGGGCACGGCGTAGCCTTCCGGGGTGGCGGCGGGGGGGTGGAATTCCCCCGCGGACAACCAACCGGCCAGAAGCAGCGACAGGCAAAGCGGCACACGCATGCCGCGAGGGAACATGGCCGGGCCGGCAACGCAACCACGGGGCTCCGGCTCGCGAATGTTGTCCGCCTCCCAACGGCGTCTTGCCTCACCTGCGGTTTTCCGAACTCATCAGACACCTTTCCCTTTTTCCCACCATGTCCCTCTACCTCGGTCTCGATTGCGGCACGCAGTCCCTCAAGGCTCTTCTCTTCAACCCGGCGGACGGCTCCGTCGTGGCGGTCAGCTCGGTCCATTACGGCCGCGACCTCCCCCGTCATGGCTGCCCGGACGGTTTTCTGCCCCACCCTGATCCGTTGATCCGGCAGGCCCCGCCCCTCCTCTGGGTCGAGGCCATGGACCTTGCCCTGGAGCGTCTCAAGGCCTCGGGCGCGGCGGTGGACCGGATCGCGGGAGTCTCCGGCAGCGGCCAGCAGCACGGCTCCGTTTACCTCGCCGACGGCTGGGAAAAAGCCGTGGCCAACCTCGACGCCGGAAAACCTCTCGCCCAACAACTTAAGGGTATCTTCTCACGCCCCGTCGCGCCCATCTGGATGGACGGATCCACGGCGGAGGACTGCGCCGCCCTTGATGCCGCCCTCGGCCCGGAAATGCAGCGCGCCACCGGTTCCCCCGCCATCGCGCGGTTCACCGGCCCGCAGATCCGCCGTTTTGCCCGGACCGAACCCGCCGCCTACGCCGCGACGGCGCGCGTCCATCTGGTTAGCTCCTTCCTCTGCTCACTCCTGGCCGGAGCCGACTGTCCGGTGGACACCGGGGACGGCGCCGGGATGAACCTCCTCGACCTCGCCACCTCGCAATGGCACGCCGGGGCGGTGGCCGCGACCGCGCCGGACCTGCTCCGCCGCCTGCCCCGCGTTTCCCCCCAGGCCGAGATCGTCGGGAAACTTTCCCCCTACTTCGCCCGCCACGGCCTCAAACCCGGCATTCCGGTGGTGACCTGGACCGGCGACAACCCCGCCAGCCTCGTCGGCGTGGGCGCGGCCCGCCCCGGTCTGGCCGTGGTCAGCCTCGGCACCAGCGACACCTTCTTCGCGGCCCTGCGCGTTCCCGCCGGCGACCCCGAGGGATGCGGCCACGTCTTCGGCAATCCGGCCGGCGGCGGCATGAGCCTCATCTGTTTCAAAAACGGCTCGCTGGCCCGCGACCGCCTGCGCCGCGAGCTGGGCCTGACCTGGGACCAGTTCGGCAAGGACGCCTTTGCCGCCACGCCGGCGGGAGCGGACGGCCTGCTCTGCCTGCCATGGTTTGAACCCGAGATCACGCCGCCCGGCGCGGCCGGACTCCGCTGGTCCGGAGGCCCCGCCCAACCCACTCCCTACCATCAGGTTCGGGCGCTCTGCGAAGGCCAGGTGGCCGCCCTCCGCCGCCATTCCCGCTGGATCGGGGACTTCACCCACCTGCGCGTGACCGGGGGCGCCAGCCAGTGCGAGGGCCTGCTTCAGGTCCTCGCCGACACCTTCCAGGCCACGGTTGAGGTGCTCTCCGTGCCCGACTCGGCCGCCCTCGGCGCCGCTCTCCTCGCCGCCTCCGTGGCGGGAAACCTCAGCCTCGACGAACTCTCCGCCAAGGCGACGAAACCCGCCAGTTCCGTCACACCAAAGTCCGCCCAACCCGGCCGCCAGGCCGCCTGGGAGGCGTTGGCAAAGTCGGTGTGAGCGTAAGCAAAGTGGTCCGCGCGCATCGCCGGGGGCAACAGGAAGTGACGCCAGTTTCTGGGATTGCCCCGTTTATGGAGTGCGGTGGCAGAGGGTGGCGGCGCGTTGCTCTGCCACCGCAATCCAAAGGCTTCGCCCCCCGCCTTTGGATTGCCCCGGCCGGAACGGAAGTTTGCACTGGCGAACCGTGCTTCATCCAGGACGTCCTTTCGCATCCCTCTCCCGGCCCCATCGGCTCGAGCAAGCCGCCCTGGTCCTGCTGCTGGCCGTGGTCCTCGTCCTGAACCTGCTCACGGCGGAGCGTTCCCCGACGGTGTGGCTGGATGAGGTCAGCTATCTCGACCCGGCGGTCAACCTCTTGGCTGGCAACGGTTTCACCAGTTCGGCCTGGTATGGCCAGACCAGGGACGCCTTCTGGGCCGGCAACGTTCCGCTGCATGCCCTCTGCCTCGCGGGCTGGATGAAGATCTGGGGGGTGGGACTGGTCCAGGCCCGCTCGCTCAACTATGTGCTCGCGGCCCTCGCGGCCCTGTTTTTCTGGCGGGGCACCCGCGCGGGGCAGGGGTTGAAATCACCCCTCCCGCGCCTCGGATTCGCCACCCTCCTGCTTTCCAGCTTCGGGATGTGTTACTCCTACCGCAGCGGGCGGCCCGACGCCCTGCTCATCCTGCTCTTCGCGCTGCTGTTTTACGCCTTCCGCGCCCTTCCCGGGACCAAACGCGTTTCCGTTCTTTGGGCGGTGTCCGGTTTGCTTCCCTTTGCCGGCTTGCAAGCCCTTCCGCTGCTGGCGGTTACGGGAGGGGCGCTGCTTTTCTGGCGAAGGCGGGCGGTGGTGGCCGAGGTGACGGCGATGGCGGCGGGAGGCGTCGCTGGAATCATCGCCCTGCTGCTGCTTTATCAGTCCCAGGGTGTGCTGACCGCCTTTCTTGATTCCATCTCCTCTCACCATGTCCTGGGGCAGACCCAATCCCTGGCCACGCTCGTGGAAGAAAAGGTGCGCAACTCCCGAACCCTGGTGGCCGATCTGAGCCTTTTGGTCCTGGGTGGCGGCAGCTTGCTGACCCTCCTGCTCTTCCGGAGAAACCTTCGGGACCATCTGGTGGCGCAATCCTTCGGCGGACTCTGCTTTGCCCTGGTCGCGGCCCTGACCGTGTTCAGCCTCGGAAAATTCCCCCTCTTTTACTCCTGGATGGCCTTTGTGCCCGTGGCCCTGGTCTGGGCCAACCTTCTGGACGAAACCGCCAACTCCGGCATGATCAGGGCGCGAAATTTTTTGCTCGGTTGCGGACTCGTGGCGGCCGGCCTGGGTCTGCCCCTGCGGCTGGGCATCACGGTGAAGGAATGGGAACGGAGGGACTACGGACCGGTGCGGGAATTGGTTCGTGAAAACGTGACCTCGAAAGACTGTGTTTTCGCCAATTTCCAAGCCTACTATGCCGTGAAACCCCTGGCCGGGGAGACTTGGGTTTCCTCCTACGCCCGGGCCATCACCCAGCCGGAAAAAGAGCGGGTGACGTGCCTGATCATCGCCCCGAAGGACTATGACGAAACGGTCCGACTGATCGGGGGAAAATGGCGGGACACGGGAGCCGCCGTCTCGCCCAAAGCGGGCGAGGAGGGGCTGGGGGCCAAACCGTATGACCTGAGGATTTGGCGGAGAATGAATCCGCCGCCCCCTTAGGTCGCAACCCTCAGGCCAGCAACGGCTTCAACTCTTTGAGCACGCGGGGGACGACCGTGAAGGGATCTTCCTTGTCCTCGTATTCGAGGGTGAACCAGCCCTGGTAGTTGGCATCGCGCAGGATCTTGATGACGCGGGGGATGTCGGTCGGCTCGGCCGGTTTTCCCTTGGGTTTGATGCTCATCTTGAGCTGCACGTTGATGGCGTAGGGCGCGATCTTGGCGAGGTCGCCGTAGGGGTCCTCGGTGAGGAAGTTGCCGCTGTCAAAATTGATGCCGACCCAGGGGCTGTCCACGGCCCGGACGATCTTCACGAGATTGTCGGCCTCGGCGACGATGCCGTGGTGGTTTTCCATGCCGAGAAACACGCCCTTGGCCGCGGCGTAATCGGCGCAGACCTGGTAGGCCTCGATGCAGTTCTTGGTGGCCTCGTCGAGGGCCAGGCCCTTGGCAGGGGCGCCGGCAAAGACGCGGATGTGGGGGGCTCCCATGAGGGCGGCGCGGTCAATCCAGCGTTTGGTGTAGGTGTTCTGCGCGTCGAGTTCGGGCCCTTTCGGGAGGGCCCAGGTGTTGCCAATGGCGGTGCCGCTGATGGCGATGCCGTTGAGGTAGGCCTGCCGGCGGATTTCCAGGAAGTAGGCGTCGTCGGCCGTGGGAGGGAAGAAGTAGGAGGTGAGCTCGGCGCCGTCGCAGCCGTTTTCCGCGCAGATCCTCATAAAGGAGAACATGTCGAGCGGCTCATGGCCGGCCCTGGGCGTCACCGCCTTGTCGCGCATCCAGGGGAAGTAATCGCGGAAGGAATAAGCGGCCAGGCCGAGCTGGAACCGGGGTTTCCCCAGGCGTTTGACCGGCTCGATGCCGGAGAGCGAGGCCGCGCCGAGCAGGGCGGCGGAGTTGAGCAGGAAGGAGCGACGGTTCATGGGGCGGGGGGGGCAGGGGGTAGGATTTAGGTTTTAAGGGCGAGGAGCGTCCATGGTGTCCCTTAAGTCCATGCGGCGAGCACCCACACTCACCGCGTCAACTGGCGGTATTTGATGCGGTGGGGCTTGGCGGCCTCGTCGCCGAGGCGTCGTCGTCTATCCTCTTCGTATTCAGTGTAGTTACCATCGAAGAAACGGATCTGGCTGTCGCCCTCGAAGGCGAGGATGTGGGTGGCCACGCGGTCGAGGAACCAGCGGTCGTGGGAGACGACCACGGCGCAGCCGGCGAAGTTCATCAGGGCCTCCTCGAGGGCGCGGACGGTGTTGACGTCAATGTCGTTGGTCGGCTCGTCGAGCAGGAGGACGTTCGCGCCGGACTTGAGGACGCGGGCGAGCTGGATGCGGTTGCGTTCGCCGCCGGAGAGCACGCCGACCTTTTTCTGCTGGTCCGCGCCGCTGAAGCCGAACTTGCCGCAGTAGGCGCGGCTGCTGATCTTGAAATCGCGGCCGAGCTGGATCATCTCCTCGCCGCCGGAAAGCGCCTCCCAGACGGTCTCGTGGTCGGGCAGGGCGTCGCGGGACTGGTCCACGTGGCCGAGCTGCACGGTCGCGCCCACGATGAGTTCGCCGGCGTCGGGTTTCTCCAGGCCGAGGATCATGCGGAAGAGGGTGGATTTGCCGGCGCCGTTCGGTCCGATGACGCCGACGATGCCGCCGGGCGGGAGGGTGAACTCGCCGTTGTCAATGAGGAGGCGGTCGCCGTAGGCCTTGCGCAAACCCTTGGCGCTGATGACGACACCGCCGAGACGCGGGCCGGGCGGCACGTAGATTTCCAGCTCGTTGTCGCGTTTGGAGGACTCCTGGTTGAGGAGGCTTTCGTAGGCCGCGATCCGCGCCTTCGACTTGGCGTGGCGGGCCTTCGTGCCCTGGCGGATCCACTCGAGCTCGCGCTTGAGGGTGCGCTGGCGGGACGACTCCTGCTTCTCCTCCAGGCGCAGGCGCTCCTCCTTCTGGCGCAGCCAGTCCGAGTAGTTTCCCTTGAACGGAAGTCCCTGGCCGCGTTCGAGTTCCAGAATCCACTGCGCGGCGTTGTCTAGGAAGTAGCGGTCGTGCGTCACGGCGATGACGGTGCCGGGATAGGTTTGCAAATGCTGCTCCAGCCAGCCCACGGACTCGGCGTCCAGGTGATTCGTAGGTTCATCCAAGAGAAGGACATCGGGCTTTTGCAGCAGGAGGCGGCAGAGGGCCACGCGGCGTTTCTCACCGCCGGAAAGGGTGGCGACGGAGGCCTCGGGCGGGGGGCAGCGGAGGGCGTCCATGGCCTGTTCCAGGCGGGAGTCGAGATCCCAGGCCCCGGAGGCGTCGAGTTTCTCCTGAAGCTCGGCCTGGCGGGCCAGGACGGCGTCGAGCTCGGCCCCCTCGACCTCGCCCATCTGGATGAAGGTGTCGTCGTATTCGGAAAGCAGTCCGGCCAGCTCGGCCACGCCCTCGGAGACGGCCTGCTTCACGGTGTGGGCGGGGTTGAGCTGGGGTTCCTGGGAAAGGAAACCCAGGGTGTATCCGGCGTGCAGGATGGCCTGGCCGTCGAACTCTTTGTCCACCCCCGCCATGATGC
The DNA here is from genome assembly GCA_031411855.1 of Opitutia bacterium. Lineage (GTDB taxonomy): Bacteria > Verrucomicrobiota > Verrucomicrobiia > Opitutales > JANOBW01 > JANOBW01. The sequence goes on along the minus strand of JANOBW010000352.1, from coordinate 12,433 downwards.
GCAGGAGGGAGGATTTGCCGGAGCCGTTGAGGCCCAGCACGCCGATCTTGGCCCCGTAGTAATAACTCAGGGAAACCTCTTTGAGGACCTGTTTCTTTTCGTGTGATTTGGAGACACGGACCATCGTGTAGATGATCTTCGGTTCGTTGGAAGGAGGCGTGGCCATGGTGGGCGTAAACAAAAGCACCGCGCACCAACCTCCAAGCACCAACCGCCGCGCGGATGGAAAATCCCAAGTTCCCATCCCCAAGCACCAAGGAATCTTCAAAACATGAGCTTAGTTTCGCCCGCCAAGCGCGCGTCTTGACCTTCCCGGCCGGATGAACGCAGTCTGACATCTTTCCCTCGAAAACTCCCATGGAAACCTTCCACGTCGTCCCCGAAGCCGACCACAACGCCCTCGTTGAGGCCGCCTACCGCCACCGCGGTTATCTGCCCGAGGAGGCCCGCGCCGCCGCCATCATGGCCGCCATGGCCTCCCGCCACGGCATCCGCACCCACAACGGCCTCAAGGCGCTGCACCTCGACCACCTGTTCGGCGCCGCCGCCGGCGGCTGCGTCCCCGGCGCCTCGATCGAGCGCCTGCCCGGCCGTTTCGCCGCCGCCCAGGTCTGGAACGCCAACCGCAAACTCGGCCAGGCCGTCGCCCTGGAGGCGATGGAGACCTGCATCAAGCTGGCCGACCAATACGGCACCGGCACCGTTTCCGTGGACTCCGGCTTCCACTACCTCTGGGGCGGCGGCTATGTGATGGAGGCCGCCAAACGCGGCTACATCGCCTACACCAACTGCACGGCCGCCCTCGCCGAGGTCGTCCCCTTCGGCGGCAAGTTTCCCACCCTCGGCACCAACCCCCATTCCTGGGGCCTGCCCACGACCGACGCGCTCGGTTTCCCCATCGTCATTGACTGGGCCACCTCCGTCGTCGCCATGGGCCGCGTCCAGCAGCTCCTGCGTGAGGGCAAGTCCCTCCCGCCCGACGCCGCGGTGGACGCCGACGGCAAACCCACGACCGATCCGGCCAAGGCGGTCGCCCTCCTTCCCTTCGGAGCCCACAAGGGCTACGGCCTTTCCCTCCTCAACGAGGTGGTGGGCGCGCTCATCGGCGGCTCCCTGCCGACCATCCGCTGCCGTCCCGCCCTCGGCGCGGCCGACGAGAAGCGCACTCCCTGCTTCTTCTTCCAGGTCATCCATCCGGAGGCCATGAGCGCCAACGCCTTCGCCCAGGGCCGCACCCAGGCTGGAAACGTCAAGGCCGTCCTGGCCGACCTCCTCGGCCACGGCAACGAAAGCGCCAAGGTCCCCGGCCAGATGGAGCACGAGTGGTCCCAGAAGTGCGCCCGCAACGGCGGCCTGCTCTTCTCCGCCGCCGAGGTCAGCGCCTTCAACGAGCTGGCCCAGGAAACCGGTCTCAAGCCCTGGGATGCCGCCAAGCTGCCCGTCGCGAAGTAAGAGCCGCCAGAGTTTTTCCACCAAGCGCCGCAGGTTTTCCTCCGGCGCTTTTTTGTGACCGGACGGAACGGTCCGCGTCTCACCGCACGGGGTTCAACCCGGCGTCGAGCGTGACCTGGCCGCCGGCCGGGATGGTGATTTCGCGGACGATGGTGCCGGAGCGGACGGGGATCTTGCCGCCCTGGGCGCTGGTGATGACGGCGCGGTCGAGTTTGCCCTCGGCCCAGCGGAGGGAGACGGTGAAGCCGCCGCGTCCGCGCAGACCCGTGACGGAGCCCTTGGGCCAGTCCTTGGCGGGAAGCGCGGGGAGGAGGTCAAGCTCGCCGGCGTGGGATTGGAGGAGCATCTCGGCGATGCCGGCCGCGATGCCCCAGTTGCCATCGAGCTGCATGGGAGGGTGGACGCCGAAAAGGTTGTCCAAGGTGTTGTAAGTCAACAACCCGGTGATCATGGAGTGGGCCTTCTCGGGCTGGCGGAGGCGGGCCCAGAGGCTGCAGCGCCAGGCCCAGGTCCACTGGCGGCGGCTGTCACCGTCGGCCCCGCGCGCTTCGAGCGAGATGCGGGCGGCCTCGGCCAGTTGCGGGGTTTTGCTGATCGAGATCTGGCGGCCGGGATAAACGGCGAAGAGGTGCGAGGTGTGGCGGTGGTGGTCGTTGGGGTCGTCGCGGTCGGTGACCCATTCCTGGAGCTGGCCCCACTTCCCGATGCGGGGTCCGTCGAGGCGCTCGCGTTTGTCCCTCAGGAGTTTGCGGTAATCGGTGTCGGTGCCGAGTTTTTCCGAGGCCTCGATGGTGTTGGTGAAGAGGTCCCAGATGATCTGCTGGTCGTGGGCCACGCCGTCCTCGCGGGGGCCGTGCTCCGGGGACCAGCCCTTGGGGGCGACGAGTTTGCCGTTCGGGAGCTGCTTGAGGTGGTCCTCCCAGAAGTGGCAGATCTCCTTCATCATGGGGTAGGCGGTGTCGCGCAGATAGGTCGTGTCGCCGGAAAACGCGTAGTGCTCCCAGAGGTGCTGGGCATACCAGGCGCTGGCCGGGATGTTCCACTCCCAGCCGTGCCCGCCGAAAATGTTCTGCGAGGTGCGGCCGGTCCAGCCGCGGATGTTGGCTCCGAACGACTTGCGGGTGGCCTCGCGGCTGCCCTCGCGCATCTCGTCAATGAACCGGAGGAGCGGCTCGTGGCATTCGGCGAGGTTGGTGCTCTCGGCCGGCCAGTAGTTCATCTGGATGTTGATGTTGTTGTGGTAGTCGCTGCTCCAGGCGGGTTTGTTGCTGTCGTTCCACAGGCCCTGGAGGTTGGCGGGGAGGAAGTCGCGGGAGGACGAGGCGAGCAGGTAGCGGCCGAGTTGGAAGAGGGTCGCCTCCAGCTCGGGATCGGCCGCGCCCTTTTTGACGGCGGCCAGGCGCTCGTTGGTCGGGAGGCCGCGGACCGCGGCGGCGGAGTCGCCCAGGTCGAGGGTCACGCGGCCGAGGAGTTTGGTCAGGTCGGCCAGGTGTTCCTTCTTGAGGTCGTCGTAGGGGCGCCGGGCGGCGGCTTCCACCTGCTTGAGCACCAAGGGCTTGGGATCCGGGCCTTTGAATTTTTTCGTGTGGTCGAAGGCGTAGTCGGTGCCGAGTCCAAGGACGAGGGTGACGGCGTCGCATTTCTCGAAACGGAGGGTGTCGCCGCCGGCCGAAACCCTGCCGCCCTGGGCCACGGCGCGGAGGCGGGCGGTGTAGTTCAGGCCGTTCGGAAACGTGCCGGAGAAAACGATGTCGGCGGAGTCCGTGCCGGTCTTCTCGCCATGCGCGCCCCTGAGGGTGACCGAGCCGGTCTGGGCGGCCGGTCTTTCGCCGGTCAGGCGGGTGACGATGACCTCGGCCGGGTGGCTGGAAAAACTCTCGCGGGTGAAGGTGGCGTCGCCGGCACGGTAGATCACTTTGTGGAGGCCGGTGGCGACATCGAGAGACCGGAGGTAACCCTCGGGCAAAGTGGCCGCGCCGGTCGGGGGGAGGCCGGGGAGGGAGATTTCGGCGAGCTGGAAGTGGGAGCCTCCCTGGTTGGCCTCGAAGGTGAGGCGGTAATGGCGGAAAGCCTTGGTGTTGGCGAAGTTGAAGATGCGCATGTCGCCGCGTTTCACGAAGGCGGGCTGGTTTTCCCGACGGTCGAGGGAAGTCCAGGTCCGGCCATCGTCCGAGCCGGCCAGCTCCCAGGTCTTGGGGTCGCGGGCCGGGATGTTTTCCTGGGTCGAGGTGAACACATAGGATGACAACGCGCGGGGCTCGCCCAACTCCGCCAGCCAGACGACCGGCCTGCCCCTGGGCTCGACGCACCACTTGGTGCTGAAGTTGCCGTCGAAGCTGGAGGCGATGCCCTCGGAAGGCGTGTAGGGGGCGTGCTCGCTGCCGGGGGTGACATTGACACTGACCGCCGTGCCGGCCGAGGGCTCGGAGACTTTGAGGATCAGGTCGCCGAAGTTTTGAAACATGCCCATGCTGTCGTAGTTTCCCGAGGGGTTGGCGTCCCCGGTCCAGAGGCTGATGTCGTTAAACTGCATGCGCTCTTCAAAGGCTCCGCCGAAGAACATCCCGCCGATGCGGCCGTTGCCGACGGGCAGGGCCTCGGCCTCCCACTTGCGGGCGGGTTTGTCATACCAGAGGACGGTGGCGGGGGCGGCGTGCAACTGTGTGAGTAGCAGCAGGAAGAGGGTGGCAAGGCGCATGGGTAAATTGTTTGACAGGCAGATGGGAAGTAGGTGCGGCGGCAAGGGGCAAACTCCGCTCTTGGATGGGGAGCGGTTTTCCCAAGGATGGCGGGGTTTTCCGGCATGTTTTCCCGTTTCCTTCTTCCGTTCCTGCTCACGGCCGCCGCCGGGGCCGCGCCGCTTACGCCCGGGGAGGGGCCGGTGGCCCAGGCCACGGCGGACATGTGGCGCATCCTCGGGCCGGCCTGGCCGGAAGGAGTGGCGGTCGAGGTGGTGGTCTCGCCGCTGCTGGCCCCGCCTGTCTTTCCCGGAACCCGCGCCCCGTTTGATTCCTTCCGCGAGGGCTGGTCCGTGAAAATCATTGCGGAAACGAATAAAAAAAGGTTCTGCATCACCGGCCGCGACCCTGAGTCCGCCGCCGCCGGGGTTTACGCCTTCCTCCGCGCCGCCACCGGAGTCAGGTGGTATGGCCCCGCCGCGTGGGAGGAATTTGTCCCGCCCCCGGCCCGGTGGAAACTTCCCACCCAGGCCGAGCTGGACCGGCGTCCGCCCTTTGTTTCCCGGCAACTGAGCGGCCTGCGCACGCCGGACGAGCTTCTCTGGGCGCGGCGCGTGGGCCTGCGGCAACTGCTTCCCTCCGGACACAACCTGACCAACCTCTTCATCCCCAAGGACTTGGTTGCCCATCCGGAATGGCTTGGGCACCGCGATGGCACGCCGGTCCGCCCGCCCGCCCGGGGCTACGGCTGGCAGGTGGACTTCACCCACCCCGCCACCGTGGCCCACGCCTCCCGGCGGATCGGGGAATGGTCGGCTCAACAGCCCGAAACCCGTGTGTTTTCCCTCGGGGTCAACGACACCACGGCCTACCCCGACGAGGTGCTGGCCGCCGCCGGGGACCGCTGGTTCCGCCGCCGTCCCGACCTCGGCACGCCCGTCTTTGCCTGGACCTCCGAGGTGGCCCGGACGCGTCCCGACCTCTGGTTCACCTCCCTGGCCTATTACTACGCGGAAAACGTGCCGGATGGTGCGGTCGCGCCCAACGTCATCCCCTGGCTGACCTCCGACCGTTCCGCGTGGTCCCAGCCCGCCTTCCGGGCCGAGGACACCGCCCTGATGGCCCGCTGGACCGCCTCGGGTGCCCGGATCGTGGGAATCTACGACTACCTCTACGGTTTCAGCCACGAATTGCCCCGTTGTTTCGAGCCGGCCCTGGCCGACAGCATCCCCACCGCCGCCCGGCTGGGGGTGAGGGCCTACTACGCCGAGCTTTACCCCGTCTGGGGCTTTGACGGGCCCAAGGCGTTTCTGGCCGCCTCGCTTTTGGACGACCCGACGTCGGATCCGAAGATGCTCTTGGATAACTACTTCGACCACGAGTTTGGCCCCGCCGCCCCGGCCGCCCGCCGTTTTTGGAAACGGGCCGCCGAGGCCTGGAGCCGCGCTCCCGGACCGGTCCGCTGGATCAAGTTTTACCGCGATGAACACCAGCTGGCCGTGCTGACCGACCGCGACCTCAGGACACTCCGGTCCGAACTGGACGAGATGCTGACGGCCGATGTTTCCGACAGCCAGCGGCTCAACATCCACCGCCTGGCCGAGGCCTGGGAGGTGACCGAACTCGCCGCCTCGCTCCACCGGGCCTGGCAGGCCGCGGCCACGGGAGCGACGGACTGGGTCTCCCGCCGGAGTGAGCTGGCGAAGCGGCTGGCGGACCCGCTCTTCCGCACCGGACCCAACCGCCTCATGGCCGACGCCACCTTCCTGCTGAACACGGAACCAGTTGAAGCCAAGGCCTTTGAGCTCACCCCGGAAACGGGTCCGGGCCGCCCGGCGCGCCTCGTTTTCCGCGAGGGTGCCGTGGCGGCGCTGGCGGGCCGCAACCGTGTTCTGGACGACCCCGTTCCGCACTCCTGGCGCTCGTTTCAGACCGCCTCGCGCCGCACCCCGGACGCGCTTCTGGACCAGCCCTCGCCCGACCGCCTGACCTTCTCCGGCCAGGAGTCGGCCCGCCTCAACCTCACCCTGCAAGTCACTCCCGGGGAACTCTTTGCCGTGGGGGCCACCGCCCGGGGGAGGGTGGGGGTTTCCAGTCCGGTGGCGATGGAGGTCCAGTTTCTCGACGCGGCGGGCAATCCCGCCGGCCGGCGCCGGGAGCGGCTGTTTGGCGCGGGGAAGGCGGGGGAGTGGCCGCTGCTGATCGCCGCCCGGGTCCCGGAAAACGCCGAATGGGCGGTCTGGAGTTTTGTGGTGGAACACCAGGAGCCGGGCGACCGCCTTGAGCTCTCCCTGCCCTTCAGCGCCTCGGGCGCGTGGTGAGGAAGGCACCCTCGACAACCTGCTCCGCTTCCTTTCTTCTCACACCATGTTTTCCCGTTCCCGACTGTGGCTTTCCGCCCTTCTTTTCACCCTCCTTCCCCTCCGGGCCGAGGACAAGGCCCCCGAGGGCAAACCCGCCGAAGGCCCGGACAAGGCGGCGGAGACCAAACCCAAGGCCGAGGCCGCCGAGCCTGTCACCACCAAACACACCCTGACCCTGGCGGACGGCTCCAAGCTTGATTACACCTCCACCACCGGCCTCCTTCCGCTCACCGACGAGGAGGGCAAACCCAAGGCCGGCCTCTTCCACATCGCCTACACCAAGGGCCATGGCGCGGCCGATCCGAAGCGCCCCGTGACCTTCTGTTTCAACGGCGGACCCGGCTCCTCCTCCGTCTGGCTCCACCTCGGCGTGCTCGGCCCGAAAAAGGTCGTCCTCCGCGACGACGGCAGCGTGCCCCCGCCACCCGGCGGCGTGGCGGACAACCCCATGAGCCTGCTGGAGGTTTCCGACCTCGTCTTCCTCGATCCCATCAGCACCGGTTACAGCAAGGCCGCCCCGAAGGAAAACCCCGCCGCCTACCATGGCTACCGGGGCGACCTCGATTCGGTCGGCGAGGCCATCCGCCTCTACATCACCAAGGAAGGCCGCTGGTCCTCGCCCAAGTTTCTCGCCGGGGAAAGTTATGGCACGACCCGCGCCGCCGGTCTGGCCGGGCACCTCCAGCGCCGCCTCGGCATCGAGCTGAACGGCATCGTGCTCGTCTCGACCATCCTCCAGTTCAACACCATCAGCTTCACGGACGACAACGACCTGCCCTACGTCAGCTACCTCCCGACCTACACCTCCTGCGCCTTCAACTTCAGGAAGCTCGCCCCCGACCTCCAGGCCGATCTGGCCAAGGCCCTGGCCGAGGCGCAAACCTTTGCCACGGAGGAATATCTGCCGGCCCTGTCGCACCTCGGCTCGCTCAGCCCGGAACGCCGCGCCGCCCTGGCCAAAAAACTCTCCCGCCTGACCGGCCTGGGCGAGGCCTACGTCCTGGGCTCGAACCTGCGCGTCACCCCCGAGCGTTTCCGCCGCGAACTCCTGCGCGGCCAGCCCCTCAGCCTCGGCCGTTTCGACGCCCGCGCCCTGGCCCCCGAGGACGACCTGGTGGGCGAAAGCGCCTCCGGCGACGCCAGCCTGAGCAACTACCTCGGCCTCTTCACCGCCGCGATGCACGACCATCTCCGCAACGGCCTGGGCTGGAAAAAGGACCAGCAATACCAGATCCTGACCGGCCTGAGCTGGGACTTCAGCCCCTTTGAAAACCGCTATGTGGACACCGCCTCCCCCCTGCGCGAGGCCATGGGCCGGAACCCCTCGCTGCGGGTCTTTGTCGCCAGCGGCTACTACGACCTGGCCACACCTTACTTCGGAGCCGAAACAACCTTCGCCCGCATGGAGCTGACCCCGGAGGCGCGCGCCAACCTCACCTTCAAACGCTACCACGGCGGCCACATGTTCTATATGGGCGCCACCGAACTGAAGGCCTTCACCACCGACCTGCGCGAGTTCTACGGAAAAGCGGCCTCCGGCAAATGAGCATGTCCCAAACCGATCCCGTCCCCGCCCCGGAAGCCGTCCCGGAAGCGCCTCCCGCCCCGGTTCCGGCCGGGAAACTCCTCGTCGTGGCCACGCCCATCGGCAACCTCGGGGACCTTTCCCCCCGCGCCGCCGAGGCGCTCAAGACGGCCGATGTGGTGATCTGCGAGGACACCCGCACCTCCCGCTTCCTCCTCGACCGCGTGGGCTCCCGCTCGGCCGTGGCCTCCTGCCATGAGCACAACGAGGGCGAGGTGGCCGGACGCATCGCCGACCTGGTGGCCTCGGGCAAGACCGTGGCCCTGGTGACCGATGCCGGCACGCCCGCCATCAGCGACCCCGGCTTCCGCGTGACCCGCGAGTGCCGCAAGCGGGGCCTGACCGTCTCGCCCATCCCGGGCCCGTGCAGCGCGGTGGTGGCCCTGAGCGCCTCGGGCCTGCCCAGCGACTGTTTCCTTTTTGTCGGTTTCCTCGCGCCCAAGACGAACGCCCGCCGGGCGTTTCTGGAAAAACACCGGGAGACCGAGGCCACGGTCATCATCCTCGAATCCTGCCACCGCATTGACAAATTCCTCGACGAGATCGTGGAGGTGCTGGGACCGGACCGCGTCATCTGCTCGGCCCGGGAACTCACGAAACTTCACGAGAGCATCCACACCGGCCCGGCCGGCGAGGTGCGCGCCAAGGTCATGGGCGGCAGCGTGAAGGGCGAGTTTGTCGTCCTGATCGCCAAGGCCGGCTTCGTCCTCTGACGGGCCTCAGGCCTTGAGCAGGTAGCCCGGCAGCCAGCCCTCGGCCCCGTTGGCGCGGCGGCACCAGTGCCAGCCGTGGAGGGTGCGGAGCGAGGTGACCTGCTCCCCCTTGGCCACGGAAAGTTCGCGGGCCTCAAAGCCGCCGGACACCACGGCCTCGGCGCCCTCGCCGCGTTTCAGCACCTCCTCGGGCACCCAGCCGCTCTGGCCGTTTTCGAGGGTGACCCAGATCCAGCCGGGCCAGGCGGTGTCGCGGGGGCCGCAGACAACCCGCTGGCCGGGGTTGAGATGGAAGGGGCGGGTGTCGCTGACCTCGTAGTTGATGGTGGCGGTGAGGAGGGCCATGGCGTGGATGAGGCCAGCACGCTTCCGGGCAGGGGAACGTGTTGGCAAACCCAAAACGGACCGCGAAACGTCCGGCCCCGGCTCACTTCACGGCGGGGGGCTCGGGAGGCATGTCGGGCGAGCGGTTTTTTTCGCGCCGCTCCAGGGCCTCGCTCCGGCTCAGCACTTCCGGCGGCACCTTGGCGCGGTCCTCGGAAGTCGTGACCGGGCCGTCGAAAAGGACCGCCCCGGCGGTGTCCGTCGCGCGCAGGGTTTTCATGCCGTTTTCCTCCCGCAGGGTCAGGCTGCCCTCGGCGGTGGTTTCGGAAAGCACGGACACCCGTGGACCGGGAGTGGGCAGGACCGTGGGTTTGCGGGAGGTGCCGCGTCCGGAACCGCTCTGAATCAGCGGGTTGCTCAGTTTGTCCGCCTTGGTGAGCCATTCCGCCGGAATCCGGGAGCGTTCCTCCGGGGTGTTGACCGGGCCGTTGAAGACCACCCGGCCCTGGGGGTCGGTGCAGACCAGGACTTTGTTTCCGTTGGAGACCGTCATGACGGCGGTTCCCTGCTCGTCGGAGGACTGCATGCTGACGGATTGGGAGCCGCCTTCGGGGAGGATGACCCGGCGGCGGATGGGGGCGGAGGGCGTGACCTTGAGTCCGGCCCCGAGCTGGTCGGCTTTGCGCAGCCATTCGGCGGGGACCTGGGCGCGTTGTTCGGGCGTGTTGATCGGGCCTTCGAAAACGGTTTTGCCGGAGGGGTCGGTGCAGCTCAGGCGGGTGCCGGTTTCGGTCCGCGTCAGGTTGATGGAGCCGGCCACGTCCGTCCGGGAAACGGTGGCGCTGGCCGGGGTGTTTCCGTTGTCGTCCACCTGGAGTTCCAGGGGCAGCATGCGGACGTGTTCCTGGATGTCGGGAAGGTTGCTGGAGCGGCTCAGCATCTCGATCAGCTCATTCGAGCCCAGGGCGCTGCCCACGTTCTGCTCGTTTTCCGTGTAAGTCCTTGTGCCCAAGGCGATCTCGACGGATTTTTGCGTGCCGCCGCGGAGAAAGGTGAGGCGGATCTTCTCCCCCGGGGAGTGGGACCGGATGAGGGTGCGGAGCTGCGGCGGGTTGACCAGGATCTGGTCGTCAATGCGCAGAAGGATGTCGTCAGCCTGCAAGCCGGCCTGGGCGGCGGGGCTGTCCGGCGCGACCTCCACGACGGAGAGGTGGAAACCCGGGGTCAGTTTGAGCTGTTTGGCCACCGACGGGTCCAGCGGCCAGGTGCTGAGACCGAGCCAGGTGTGGGTGGTGTTCTTTTCCGCCCCGGCGACGGCGGCGGGACTGTTTCCGCCGGTTTGGGCAAAAAAGGGCGCGGGAGTCAGGAAGGCTGCCGCCGCCCCGAAAAGGAGTAGCGAGGGGAGTTTCATGGCAGGGCCGGTTCAGTAGGTTTCCCCGGAAGGGACGCGCACGACCTGCTCCATGGGGAGGGTGGTTTCAATCACGGCGGACTGGTCCTGGGGGTCCTGCCAGCGGACCGAGTCGAGATAGCGCACACGGACGATGCGGGAGCGGGTGCCGTCCTGCTGGTCCATCCAGCCTTCCTGCCGGGCGCTTTGGAGGCGGCCTTCCCGGCCGAGCATGACCAGCGAGGCGGCGGGCGGGGAGATCCGCACGGGATCGGTCAGCCGGGGGAGGGGGGGCTCAGGGGCGGGGGAAACTTCGGCGGCGGCGGCGGGGGCGGGAGTGGTGGCGGCGAGGGCGGCGGGGGCCGGAGCCACCGTGCCCGAGGGCTCCGGGGTGCGGGAAGAGACGAGAAGCACCAGGGCCAGGCAGGCGGCGAGGGCTCCCGTGACGGCCGCCCCGGCCTGCCAGCGGCGGACACGGCGGCGGAGGGAGGCGGCCTCGGGGAAAAAAACGACCGGTGCCTCCGGGGTGCCTCCGGTGGTTTCGGCCACGTGGCGGACAAGGGATTCGGAGGGCGCGGCCGGACGGAGGGCGCGCAGTTCCTTTTCAAGGGATTCGAGGTCCATGGCGTTTCAGGCTTCGGAAGGTGCGAGGAGGGTCCGCAGACGTTCCAACCCGTAACGGTAACGGGAGGCGGCGGTGTTGGGGGAGATATCGAGGGTGCGGGCGATCTGGTCGAAGGTGAGTTCGCCCCAGATTTTGAGGGAGATGACCTCGCGCTGCTCGGGGGGCAGGGCGCGGACGGCGGATTCGAGGCGGGCGTCGCGCTCGGTGCGTTCGGCGCGGCGGTCAAACCATTCCACGCGGGGGGCTTCGGACTCCCACGTCTCCTCGCGCACACCGCGGCGGATGCGGGAGCGGGCGAAGTCGGTGGCGAGCTGGCGGATCTTGTGGTAGGCCAGCGCGTTGTCGGGCGGGGTGTCGGGGTTGAGCTGCCAGAGTTTGCGGACGGCTTCCTGGACAAGGTCCTCGGCCTCGCTGGGGACGGAGGTCTGCTGGCGGGCGAAGAGGACGAGATTGGGTCCCTGGCGCCGGAACCATTCCTTCCAGAGGGCGGAGGAATCGGCGCGGGGGTTGGTGTTGGTGGGGAAACTCACAGCGGCGGCGATCATGGTCACAGGAGGGAGCGGAGAGGGCGAGTTTTTTTGTTTGTCGGACGGATCCGCCCGGGAATGGCGTTTGCTTGAAAGGTGTTTTGGCCCACCCTCTTCCTTTCCCATGAAACCACTTAGGTCATGCCTGGCCCTGCTCGTCGGGTTTGCCGTCTGTCTCCGGGCCGACACGTATGACCCGCCGGCGGGGTTTTACACGGCGGCCGAGGGCAAGGTTGGGCTGCCGCTGAAGGCCGCCCTCCATCAGGCCGTCAAGGACCAGACCGTCATCCCCTACAGCTGGGTGGCCTGGGACACCGCCAGCAACATGCTCGACGCCGCCTCCGCCCCGGCGGGCAACGTCCATCTCACCTACTGGGAGCCCTCCCACGCCGGCTGGAGCACCCGGGGGGTGAAATCCAACCATGGCGGCGGGGTGACGAACTGGAACCGGGAGCACCTCTGGCCCCAAAGTTTCGGGCTGGACACCGGGGCCGCGACCGGCTCCGACCTCTTCAACCTCCGCCCCTGCGACGTGCAGTCCAACGGCGAGCGCTCCAACGGCTATTTCGACACCATCGCCGACACCGCCGGCTATGATTCCGTTTACGCCCCGGGCTGCCGCAAACTCGCCTCCGGCCCCACCTCCGGGGCCAATGTCTGGCAGCCCCTGCCGGCCGAACGCGGCAACATCGCCCGCAGCCTGCTCTACATGGCCACCCGCTACGAGGGCGACGACGGCTTTCCCAACCTCGAACTCACCGACGACACCGCCCAGA
>JANOBW010000351.1:0-18115 GCA_031411855.1 Opitutia bacterium | reverse complement strand
TGGGTGGTGGAACGTTCCTTCGCCTGGCTGGAGAAATGCCGACGACTGTGGAAGAACTGCGAGAGGTTGCTCAACACAAGCCTGCAGTTCGTCAATCTCGCCTTCCTCGTGTTACTCTTGAAAAGATCGTGAACAGGCTCTTAGACGCTTCCGATCTTCTGTTCCAAACCGAGAACCCGCGAACTCCCGCCGTTCTTGATTTTTAAACCGAAGATCAGAAGCGTCTTAAGTGAACCCCGACCCACGGCCTTTGCGTTTGTCACCGAAAAGCGGTGTCGGCGCGTTGCTCTGCCACCGCACTCCAAAAGGGTCGAAGCCCCGGCACGGCTTTGCCCTCACAACACCGTCAGAAAGCCGTTGAAGACGTTGGCGAAGCGCATGTCGAGGACACCCTTGAGGCGCACGACCTCGTCCAGAAACTCCTCCTCCTGGACGCGGGCCTGGGAGTGGAAACGGGCCACGAGGTCGAAACGGGAGTGCGGGATGCGGACCTCGACGACGCGGGTCTCGTCCTGGACCATGTGGGTCAGTTCGTGGAGGAGCTGGGGGATGCCCTCGCCGGTTTTGGTGCTGAGGAGGACGGTGTGGGCGGTGCCGAGGGCCAGGCGCCGGGCGCGTTCGTCGGGTTCGAGGAGGTCGGCCTTGTTGCAGACCATAAGGACGGGTTTGTCTCCCGCGCCGATTTCGGCCAGGACAGCCTTGGTCGTGGCGATGTGTTCCTCGTGCTCGGGGTTGGAAATGTCCACGACGTGGAGAAGCACATCCGCGAGCACGGCCTCTTCCAAGGTGGCCTTGAAGGCGTCTATCAGGCCGTGGGGGAGGCGGCGGATGAAGCCGACGGTGTCGGAGAGCAGCACCTCGCGTCCGTCGGGCAGTTCGAGCCGGCGGACGGTGGGGTCGAGAGTGGCGAAGAGTTTGTTTTCCGCCAACACCCCGGCATGCGTCAAGGTGTTGAGCAACGAGGACTTGCCTGCGTTGGTGTAGCCCACGATGGCGGCGACGGGGACGGGTTTGCGGAGGCGCTGTTTGCGCTGGGTGGAGCGCTGCTGGATGACCTCGAGCAGCTCGCGTTTGGTGCGGGCGATTTTGTCGCGCACCATCCGGCTGTCCAATTCGATCTGGAGCTCGCCCTCGCCGCGCTGGGTGCTGCCGCCGCCGCGTTGGCGGTCCAAGTGCGTCCAGGCGCGTTTGAGGCGGGGCAGTTCGTATTCGAGGCGGGCCAGCTCGACCTGGAGGACGGCCTCCCGGGAGTGAGCGCGCTGGCCGAAGATGTCGAGGATGACCTCCTGGCGGTCCGTCACGCCAAGGCCCGCCGCCTTCTCCCAGTTGCGCTGCTGGGCAGGAGAAAGTTCCTGGTCAAAAACGATGAGCTTGGCCCCCGCCGCCTTGGCCGCCTCGATAATCTCCTCGGCCTTGCCTGAGCCGATGAGGAAGTGGGAGTTATGCTCGCGGAGCCGGACCAGGGTCTGGCCGCCGAACTCAACTCCCAGACTGGCAACAAGTTCGCGCAGTTCGGCCAGCATGGAGAGGGCGTGCTCCTCGGACTCGGGGTGGGTTTGGATTCCCACCAGATAGGCTTTTTCGGCTTCCGGTTTAAGATCGTGCAAGGGGTGATATTCTCGGGTGAAGTTTCGGGTGGTTCAGAGGGAGCGCAAGCCTTCGGACAGGATTTCTACGGTGCGGTCCACATCGGCCTCGGTGTGGGCGGTGCTGAGGAAGCAGGCCTCGTAGGCGGAGGGCGGAAGATAGACACCGTGGGAAAGCGCGTAGTGGAACACCTTATTGAAGAGGTCTTTGCGCGAGGCGATGGCCTGCTCGTAGTTGTCCACGCGGGTGTCGCTGAAGTAGAAGGAGAACATCGAGCCGGTCTGCGGCGTCTGGAGGGCGATGCCGCGTTCCTTGGCGGTGGCGGCGACTCCGGCGACGAGGCGTTTGCCAAGGGTGTCGAGGCGGGCGAAGGGTTTCGTTTCGACGAGAAGCTTGAGCGAGGCGAGTCCGGCGGCCATGGCGAGCGGGTTGCCGCTGAGGGTGCCGGCCTGGTAAACGGGCCCGAGCGGCGCGAGTTTTTCCATAATGTCGCGGCGTCCGCCAAAGGCGCCGACGGGCAAACCGCCGCCGATTACCTTGCCCATGGCGGTGAGGTCGGGACGGATTTTTTCGATCTCCTGAACACCACCAAGCGCGAGGCGGAAACCGGTCATGACCTCGTCGAAGATCAGGACGGTGCCGTGCTGCGTGCAGAGGTCGCGCAGGAGTTGGAGGAAACCGGGACGCGGCAGGATGAGGCCGACATTGGCCGGATAAGGTTCGAGGATGAGGCCGGCGATCTCGCCGCCCCGGGTGGCGAAGAGCTCGCGGGCGGCGTCGAAGTCGTTGTAGGGCAGCACGATGGTTTCGGCCGCGAAACTGGCGGGAATGCCCGCGCTGTCGGGGTAACCGAGAGTGAGCGCGCCGCTGCCGGCCTTGACCAGAAGGGAGTCCACATGGCCGTGGAAACAGCCCGCGAACTTCACGATCTTGGTGCGCCCCGTGAAGCCCCGGGCCAGGCGGACGCAGCTCATCGTCGCCTCGGTCCCGCTGTTGCACATGCGGACCATCTCCACGCTGGGGACGAGCGAGGTGATCATCTCGGCCATGTCCACTTCCAGCGGGCCGGGCGTCCCGAAACTGGTGCCGCGTTCCAGCGCCTCGGCCAGGGCTTCGCGGATGCGGGGGTGGTTGTGCCCGTGGATGGCCGGACCCCAGGTGCAGACGTAGTCAATCAGGCTGGCCCCATCGGCCGTGTTGAGCCGCGCGCCGTGGGCGGAGACGGTGAAAAAGGGCGAGCCCCCGACGGAACGGAAGGCGCGCACCGGCGAGTTGACCCCGCCCGGGATAAGCTCACGGGCGCGGCGGAAAAGTTCGGCGGAGTTGGCGGACATGAAAGGGTGTGGGAAAACAACAAGCCGGAAACAGCGAGGCTTCAACGCGGAATTCAGTGCCCGGAACGAACGTCGAACTTTGAACGCTGAACTTTGAACGCTGAAGTCAGAGAGTGCGAAATCAGGGGACAAAAGTGTCCGTCATACCAAAGCTTGTCGAAACTGCTCCTCGGTTAATCCCACCACCCGGCCCTCAAGCACATCCTCAATACGCCTAACCCCGTCTGCGATAAGATGTTTAAGTTCCCTTTCTGCCGAAACACTTTCCACCAGTCGGTGGGCCAAATCAAGCCGGTCTCCTTCGGGAAGGGCCAGAACGGTTTCGATCAGTTGGGCTGTGACCATAAACTCAACGCTATGGTCACCGTTTCCTTTGACAAGTCCTGCTTGGCCACAGGAAAGAGCCCAACGCAGGAAAATTTTCACATTTTGCCGCTAAACTTACCCGCCCCCCATGAACCAAAACCCCTTCACCCCATGAGCCACTTTCACCATTCGGGCCTTCAACAGTGTTGCCTTACCCAACGCAAAGGCCTCTCTTAACCGACTTTTCCCACCTCTTTTTCCTTTCCAATGAACACCGCCATCCTGTCCCGCGCCGCCAACGAGGCCCGCGGTCTTGCCATTGATGCCATCCACAAGGCGGGCATCGGCCACCTCGGCCTTCCCCTCGGCGCCGCCGACATCGGCGCGGTCCTCTTCAGCGAGGCCCTCCGCTTCGATCCGGCCAAGCCCTGCTGGCTCAACCGCGACCGCTTCGTCCTCTCCGCCGGCCACGGCTCCATGTTCCTCTACGGATGGCTCCACCTCGCCGGTTACGCCCTCTCCCTCGACGAGGTCAAAAACTTCCGCCAGCTCCACAGCATCACCCCCGGCCACCCCGAGTTTCATGAAACCCCCGGTGTCGAATGCACCACCGGCCCCCTCGGCCAGGGCATCGGCAACGCCGTCGGTCTCGCCGCCGCCGCCAAAATGGCCGGCGCGATATTCAACACCCCGGAGTTCGCCGTCGTGGACCATAAGGTCGTCTGCCTCGCCGGCGACGGCTGCATCCAGGAAGGTGTCGGACAGGAAGCCCTCGCCCTCGCCGGACACCTCGGCCTCGACAACCTCATCCTCATTTTTGACTCGAACGACGTGACCCTCGACGGACCCGGCTCCGCCACCCAGAGCACGGACTTCGTTAAATACTTCGAGTCCATCGGTTTCGACGCCGTCCAGATCAACGGCCACGACATGGCCGCCGTCCTCGCCGCCTACAACGCCGCCAAGACCAATCTCAACGGTAAACCCAAGGTCATCATCGCCAAGACCGTCATCGGCCTCGGCATCCCCGAAGTCGCCGGCACCTCCAAGGCCCACGGCGAGGGCGGAGCCAAGTTTGGCGACAAGGCCCGCCTCGGCCTCGGCCTCCCCGCCGACCAGCACTTTTTCGTCTCGGACGAGGTCCGCGCCCACTTCGCCGCCAAGGCCACCGAGAAGGCCGGAGCCCGCGCCTGCTGGGAAGCCGGCTTCCAAACCTGGCGCCAGGCCAACCCCGACAAGGCCGCCCTCCTCGACGCCGGCCTGAAATATGAGCTCCCTGCCGACCTCATGGACGCCATCCCCGCCTTCGCCCCCGGCTCCAAGGCCGCCACCCGCGTCACCGGCGGCGTCTGCCTCAACGCCCTGGCCAAGAAGATCCCCTTCATCACCAGCGGCTCGGCCGACCTCCACGGCTCGACCAAAAACTACCTCGACGGCCTCGGCGACTTCAC
This sequence comes from Opitutia bacterium, assembly GCA_031411855.1. Classification (GTDB taxonomy): domain Bacteria; phylum Verrucomicrobiota; class Verrucomicrobiia; order Opitutales; family JANOBW01; genus JANOBW01. The sequence continues at coordinate 13,437 of JANOBW010000351.1, read as the reverse complement.
CCGCTCCACCCCCCTCGGCCGCAACTTCAAGTTCGGCATCCGCGAGCACGCCATGGGCGCGATGGTCAACGGCTTCGGCTACTACGGCCTCTTCCGCGCCAGCGGTGCCACCTTCCTGGCCTTTGCCGACTATATGCGCGGCGCCATCCGCCTCTCCGCCCTGAGCAAACTCCCGGTCCTCCACATCTTCACCCACGACAGCGTGGCCGTTGGCGAGGATGGCCCCACCCACCAACCCGTCGAAACCACCGCCTCCCTCCGCCTCATCCCCGGCCTCGACGTCATTCGTCCCGCCGACGCCGAGGAAGCCGCCGGAGCCTTCGTCGCCGCCATGCTGCGCACCGACGGCCCCACCTCCATCATCCTCTCCCGCCAGGATCTCCCCAACCTCGACGCCATCCCCGTGGCCACCCGCCGCCAGGGCGTCCTTAAGGGAGCCTACATCGCCCGCAAGGAAACCGCCCCGCTCAAGGCCATCCTCCTCTCCTCCGGCAGCGAGCTCAACGTCGCCCTCGCCGCCGCCGAGAAACTCGGTCCGGCCGTCCGCGTTGTTTCGGTTCCGTCCTTCTTCCGCTTCGACCAGCAGCCCGCCGCCTACCGCGAGGAAGTCCTCCCCACCGCCTGCCGCGCCCGCATCGCCGTGGAAGCCGGCGTGGACACCTCCTGGTGGAAATACATCGGCCTGGACGGCAAAACCGTCGCCATCAACCGCTTCGGCCTCTCCGCCCCCGGCAACACCGTCATGAAGGAGCTCGGCATCTCCCCCGAAAACGTCGTCGCCACCGTGCAGGGCTACGTCGCCCTCTGAGCGGTAAACGTTTCGCCACTTTCAAGCCCGCCCGGTGCCAACCGTGCGGGCTTTTTTGTGTGTGCGAAGACGATTCCCGGGGTGGCGGCGCCAAGCGCCTGACCCCGGGCTAAGCTCAAGTGTCCCTCCGGGACAGGATTTTCCCACACCCTGGAGGAGTGAAGGAAGGTAGCCGGGGGTAAACGCAGTGCCACCCCCGGAATACCAGCCCATACCCCAGCACCCCGGAGGCGGTGCCAGAAGGGGTGCCAGCGAAAGTTCAAAAGCTAAATTGGAATGGTATGACACCCAGTGGCAGCCGTGGCCCAGGGCAACCCTGTGGCCGGGCCGGAGGGACGTGGCCGCTGCGAAACGGGTCGAAGTGGTGCCAGAAGTTCCCGGCGATGGTCACGCCGAGGCCGCGACAGGGTCGCGATGCCTCACAGCTGCAACAGGGTTGCAGCACTCCACGGCGTTTCACGCCCACACACAAGAACCCCACTCACGAACGGACCGGGCCAAAGGGGCCGGGGCGGGCTTCGCGCTTCCGGTCACTTCCCGCGCATGAGTTTGAGCATGGCGGTGGCACACTCGTCGCCGAGGCGGATGAAGAAGCGGCCGCTGCCATCGTAGTGATAGCCCAGGTTGCTGCCATGCAGGGGCCATTGCTGTCCCGCGCGTTCGATCTCGGCGGCGTCGCCTCGGGCGCGGGCCGCTTCCAATTTCATGCGCCAGATGGCGACCTCCGGAGTCGTCAGCGGCCAGCTTTCGACCGCCGCCACGGTGCCGGCCAGCTCCGGGGCGGCCGCGGCCTCGCGCTGGGCTTTGGACACGTTGTTGGCGAGAGCTTCCTCGCGAAAGGCCGGCGTCCCCAGCACGCCGATCACGAAGGGCATTTTCGGCTGTTTGACCTCTTGGCGCAGGTCCCGGATGTAATGCACCATGTTGCCGCTGTAGTGGCCGTAAAACTCGGGGTCGAACTGGTCGTTGAAGCCCTGGAACCAGAGGGCTCCGGCCACTTCAAAACCGGCCTGCGGATCGTATTCCGGGTGATAGGCCTTCGGGTCCGCCAGGACCTTGCGGATGAAGCTGGTCATCTCCTTCCAGTAGAAGCTGGCCTGGTCGTGTTTGGGCATCTCGCCGGGAAGCGGGACGAGCTTTGGCTGGAGTTCCCTGCCCTTCGCGGCCAGGGCGGCAAGTTTTTCCTGCCCGGCGGCCTGCTGGTCCTTGGGCATGGTGGCGAGAGAGGCCTGCAGGGTCCGCTTCTGGTTTTCGATGTCCTTGAACTCTTTTTCGATTTTTGCCATCGCCGCGGCCGTTCCACCGCCGGCGATGTAGGTGTCCCACACCGCCTTCCTGGCCTTCCATTTGTCCACCTGTTCCTGCTGCCCCGCCGTCAGTTGGTAGGGGCCGGCGGAGGGTGGTCGGAAATCGTAGTGGAGCGACTTTCCGCCCCAGGAGGTCTTGATGATCAGAACCGGCTGATCGAGGTTCCTTTCCAGCATCATCCCGAACGCGTATTCAGGTCCAAAGGCGGACGGCCTGGCGCCAAATCCGACGCCCAGCGGACCGGTCGCGACGCCGGGTTCGGGGCCACGATTGACGCCGCCGTAGGCCGCGACGAAGGTGTGCCTGCCGACCGGCAGACCCAGCCTCGCCTGCCATTCGGTCGCCACTTGCAGCGAGTCTTTGACGGCCTTGGTGGCGGCGGCGGTTGCGAGGACTTTCTGGTCCGTCAGGCCGGGGGTGAAAATCGCGGCGAGTTCCTGGTCGCGGGCCGCGCGGGCCGGATCGGTCTGGCGTCTCTTAAACTCCTCAAAACCTTCGTTGCGCAGTTTTTCCACTTCGGCGGCGAGGGTTTTCTGAAGCAGTTCCCCGAACTCCTTTTTGGGCAGTTTCGCCTTGGCCGGATCCTTGAGAAGTTCCTCGCGGAGGGAGGCTTCCGACTTGAGCCGGACCTGGCGTTCCAGCCCGCCGGTGAGCAGCGCCCACTCCTCGCGCGTCGGCACGTAGGCGGGTTTGGGCAGGTAGGCCAGGGTGGACACCTCCGCGTGGCCCTGCATGTTCGACTGCCCGGCGAGGAGATAGATCAGCAGCTTTTTCCCGCCAGGATGCGAGGCGTTGTCCGCCGCGAACGCGCTCGGGCCCATCACCAGGGCGCCCAGAGCGGTGGCTGAAAAGAGATTCAAAGTGATGCGAAGCAGGTTCATGGGGGAGCGGGGTTAAAGGGAGCGGGGGGATGGAGGACGGCGGCATCGTTCGGGCCGGGTGTCCCGGCCGGGATAAGGAAGGCCAGTCGGTCGCTCGCTCGGCCAAGGATGTTGTTTTGTCGGGATGTGTCACCTGTCAGGCTTGTTTGATCCTTCCGTTTCCCCGAAACATGGGGAAGATAACACCAAAACATCTGACTTTGCAGACCCCGCGTGTTGACAACGCAGGAACTGCCCCCGGGGAAACGGCGCGCCATGGCCCAAGGCGGTGTCGCCCTCAGAGCGGAAAATCGTCAAATTTGTCGCGAAAGGGATCAAACGTTTGATCAAGGGCCTCCCACTCTCCAACGTTTTCTCGGAGGCTCTGTTTTCACCCGCCTTCCCCCACCCCATGCCACCTCTTTCCCGCACCACCAGAGCAACTGCCGGCTCGCACCATCCGCTCCCGGCCTCGCGCGTCCCCGCCATGAAACGCATCCTCCCGCCCCTCGCCGCCGTCTGTCTCGCCCTCGCCACGCTTCACGCCGCCGAAACAAAGCCGTCCGGCCCGATCAGTTTCAACCGCGACATCCGGCCCATCCTCTCGGAAAACTGTTTCGCCTGCCACGGGTTCGACCCGAAACACCGCAAGGCCGACCTGCGCCTCGACACCTTCGAGGGTGCCACCGAGGACCGCAAGGGCTCGCGCGCCATCGTGCCGGGAGATCTCGAAAACTCCGACCTCTGGGAACGCATCAACAGCGACGACCCCGAGGAGGTCATGCCGCCGCCGAAGTCCCACAAGCCGACCCTCAACGCCGCCCAGCGCCAGGTCCTCAAAACCTGGATCGAACAGGGCGCGACGTATGAGCACCACTGGTCCTTCGAGCCGCCCAAAACCACCGCCGGAATCAAGGGCCATCCCATTGACCACTTCATCCAGGCCCGTCTCGCCGCAGAAAAGCTCGCGCCCTCCCCCGTCGCCGATCCCGCCACCCTCATCCGCCGTGTCTCCCTTGATCTCACCGGCCTGCCGCCCACCCCGCAGGAGGTCGCCGCCTTCGTCGCCAACCCCTCCGCCGACGCCTACGGCAAACTGGTGGACCGCCTCCTCGCCAGCCCCCACTACGGCGAACGCTGGGGCCGCTGGTGGCTCGACCAGGCCCGCTACGCCGATTCCAACGGCTACTCCGTGGACGCCCCCCGCCAGATCTGGAAGTTTCGCGACTGGGTCATCGAGGCCCTCAACGCCGACATGCCCTTCGACCAGTTCACCATCGAGCAACTGGCCGGCGACCTGCTCCCGAACGCCACCCTCAGCCAGCGCGTCGCCACCGGTTTCCACCGCAACACCCAGATCAACGAGGAGGGCGGCATAGACAAGGAACAGTTCCGCATAGACAGCGTGTTCGACCGCGTCGGCACCACCAGCACCGTCTGGCTCGGCCTCACCGTCGGCTGCGCCCAATGCCACGACCACAAGTTCGACCCCATTGAGCAGAAGGACCACTACCGCCTCTTCGCCTTCTTCAACAACCAGGAGGAGCCCACCCTCAAAGTCCCCGACCCCCGCCTCGATGTCAAAGGCCTCACCGCCGAACTCAAGGACCTCGCCGACCGCATGGCGGCGATCATGAAGGCCCGCGCGCGGGAACTGGCCAAATGGGAGGCCGCCCTCACCCCCGCCGCCCGCAAGGCCATGAAAGCCGAGGCCCGCAAGGCCATGGCCATCCCGGTTGACAAACGCTCCTTCGCCCAGAACCGCCTCATCTTCGAAGCCGACCTCGGCGCCGAGGGAGAGTTCAAAACCCTCGCCGACCGCCACGAAGAGGTGACCGAGCTCCTCAAAGGCAGCACCACCCTCGTCCTCAAGGAGCTGGCCACACCCCGCAAAACCACCGTCCTCATCAAGGGGGATTTCACGCGGCCCGGCGAGGAGGTCACCCCCGGCACCCTCAAGGTCCTGCCTCCCCTGGAAACCACCAACCCCCTGCCCAACCGCCTCGACCTCGCGAAATGGATCGTGAGCCCGAAAAACCCGCTCACCGCCCGGGTCATCGTCAACCGCGTGTGGCAGCAGTATTTCGGCCGCGGCATCGTGCCGACGGAAAACGACTTTGGCAGCCAGGGGACCGCCCCCTCCCACCCCGAACTGCTCGACTGGCTGGCCCTCGAGTTCATGAACAAGAAGTGGAGCCTCAAGGAGATGCACCGCCTCATCGTCACCTCCCACACCTACCGCCAAAGCTCCGCCAACCGCGATGACCTGCGGGAGAAAGACCCCCTCAACGTTCTCCTCGCCCGCCAGAGCCGCCTGCGGCTGGACGCCGAGGTGGTCCGCGATGTCGCCCTCAGCGCCTCCGGCCTGCTCTCGCCCAAGATCGGCGGCCCCTCCGTCTTTCCCCCCATCCCCGACGGCGTCATGGGCCAGGGCCAGATCAAACGCGCCTGGACGGTGAGCCCGGGCGAGGACCGCTACCGCCGGGGCCTCTACACCTTCGTCTTCCGGGGCTCACCGCCTCCTTCCCTCTCCGTCTTCGACTCCGCCGACTCCGGCAGCACCTGCACCCGCCGGCTCCGCAGCAACACCCCCCTGCAGGCCCTCACCCTGCTGAATGACGTCAGCTTCTTCGAATTCGCCACGGCGCTCGAGAAAATCATCAGGAAGGACGGCCTCGAAACCGCCTTCCGGCGCTGCACCTCCCGCTCCCCCAGGGCCGACGAGCTCGCCGTGCTCAAAAAACTCGACCCCCTCGGCGCCGCGCGCGTCCTCCTCAACCTCGACGAAACCATCACGCGGGAGTGAGAAACAAATTATGAGTTATGAATTATGAGTTATGAAAAAGGCCCCAAGGCCTGAGTCCGCGCTCCGCGCCCTGTTTTCAAATCACCTCTTCCCCATCTCACTTCTTCCCCTCTTCCTGCCTCGTTGTCTCGGCCCAATTTTTAATTTTTAATTCTTAATTTTTAATTTGTATGTCTCTCCTCCACACCACCCGCCGCCACTTCTTCCAACGCTGCGGTGTCGGCGTCGGCGCCATGGCCCTCGGCTCCCTCCTCGCCGCCGCCGAGCCCAAGACGCGCAACCCCTTGACACCCAAGGCCCCCCACTTTCCGGCCAAGGCCAAGAACATCATCTTCCTCTTCATGGCGGGCGGGCCGTCCCAACTGGAGACGTTCGACCACAAGCCCATCCTCACCAAACTCAACGGCCAGCCCATCCCCGAAAGTTTCACCAAGGGGAAACGCTTCGCCTTCATGGACAGCAGCCACCGCAGCGACCTGCTCGCCCCCATCCCGAGTTTCAAACAATACGGCAAGTCCGGCAAATGGGTCAGCGACTACATGCCTCACGCCGCGAAAATCGTGGACGAGCTCACCTTTGTCTCCACCTGCAAGACGGACCTCTTCAACCACGCCCCGGCCAAGCTCTTCATGAACACCGGCAGCGGCCTCTTCGGCCGCCCCAGCATGGGCGCCTGGGTCACCTACGGCCTCGGCAGCGCGTGCGACAACCTCCCCGGCTTCGTCGTCCTGCAAAGCGGCCCGCGCGGCCCCCGGGGCGGCTCCACCCTCTGGAGCAGCGGCGTCCTGCCCACCACCTACCAGGGCGTGCCACTCCGCAACCAGGGCGACCCCATCGTCAGCCTCTCCACCCCGAAAAACATCTCCGACGCCCAGCAGCGCCAGGTCGTGGACGCCGTCCGCGATCTCAACCTCAAACGCCTCGAACAGACCGGTGACGACGAGATCTCCACCCGCATCAATGCCTACGAGATGGCCTACCGCATGCAGACCAGCGCGCCCGAACTGATGGACACCTCCGGCGAAACCAAGGCCACCCTCGACCTCTACGGCATCAAGGACGCCAAGGAGACCAGTTTCGCCCGCAACTGCCTCCTCGCCCGGCGTCTCATCGAGCGCGGCGTGCGCTTCGTCCAGCTCTACGACACCAACTGGGACCACCACGGCGGCCCCACGGAAAACCTTCAGAAGCACCTTCCCATGAAATGCCATGACATTGACCAGGCCAGCGCCGCCCTCGTCATGGATCTCAAGCAGCGCGGCCTCCTCAAGGATACCATCGTCGTCTGGGGTGGCGAGTTCGGCCGCACCCCCATGGGCGAGGTCCGCGAATCCACCGGCCGCAACCACCACATCGACGCCTTCACCATGTGGTTCGCCGGCGGCGGTTTCAAACCCGGCCTCACCTACGGCACCACGGACGAGTTCGGCTTCGGCGCGGCGGAAAACCCCGTCCACGTCCACGACATCCACGCCACCCTTCTCAACCAGCTCGGCCTCGACCACGAGAAACTCTTCGTCCGCTCCCAAGGCCTCGACTTCCGCCTCACCGGCGTGGAGCCGGCGAAAGTCGTCAAAGGCATCCTGGTCTGACACCAAAGGCGCTCTCAGGAAGAGTCCTCCCCCATGGATCTTGAATTTTGAAGCTTGGAGCTTCTTTGGGGTTTGGTCATTGGAGCTTGGGTATTCACTTCCCCATGAAACTCCCCGTCTTCCCCGCCCTGCTGGCCCTGGCCGCGCTGATCTCCGCCTGCCAGTCCGTCCCACCCTCGCCCTTTCCCCCCGCCCAGGCCACACTCGGCTCGGTCGAACGGCTTGATCCCGCCCTGGACGAACTCCTCGCGCCCGGCTCGCGGATGGAAGTGCTGGGGAGTGGTTTCAACTGGTCCGAGGGGCCCGTCTGGCTGGCCTCGGCCCAGGGGCTGCTCTTCTCCGATGTGCCGGAAAACACCGCCTACCGCTGGCAGCCCTCGACCGGCGTGCGGGTTTTCCTCAAGCCCAGCGGCTACACCGGCAGCGTCCCCCGCGGCGGCGAGACCGGCTCCAACGGACTCGCGGCCTCACCCGACGGACGCCTCCTCCTCTGCCAGCATGGCAACCGCCAGATCGCCCGTCTCGAACGCGACGGCTCCTTCACCCCGCTGGCCACCCACTTTGCCGGCAAACGTTTCAGCAGCCCGAACGACCTCGCGGTCAACTCGCGGGGCGACCTCTACTTCACCGACCCGCCCTACGGCCTGGAGAAAAACAACGCCGACCCGCAGAAGGAAACACCCTGCAACGGCGTTTACCGCCGGCAGCCCGATGGCACCGTCACCCTCCTGCTGGACAGCCTCACCTTCCCGAACGGCCTGGCCTTTTCCCCCGATGAAAAGACCCTCTACGTGGCCGTTTCCGACCCGAAAAACGCCGTCATCATGGCCTACGAGATCTCACCCGACGGACGCCTCGCGAAGGGCCGCGTCTTCTTCGACGCCAACCCGCTCACCCCGGGCCGCAAAGGCCTGCCCGACGGCCTCAAGGTGGATGTGAAGGGCAACCTCTGGGCCACCGGCCCCGGCGGTGTGCTCATCCTCTCGCCCCAGGGCAAACACCTCGGCACCCTCCTCACCGGCGAATCCACCGGCAACTGCGCCTTCGGCCCGGATGGTTATCTCTACATCACGGCGGACATGCACCTCGTCCGCATCCGCACCAGGACCCAGGGCCGGGTGGGAAACTGAGCCGAATTGAGCTCAGGGACGTGACTAGAAGCCTGACGAAGGCACCCCGACTCCGTGGTTTTCCAAGCCTTGGTTCCAGCCGATCAGTCAGGCAAAAGGGTTGACGTTGGGGATTCGTCCGAATCATCTGAATCCGAGTTCATCCTCCCATGCGACGCTCCCCACTGATCCTTCTTGTCCTGGTCCAGGCCTCACGCCTGGCCGCGGGTTCGGTCAATGCCACCGTGGCTTCCCCCACCATCGGAGCTGAGGCTTACACCGGCCGGAGCACAGTTTCGGGCACGGGTTCAAGTGGTGACATCATTCTCACCGTAACCCCGGACGGCCCTGCGGGCGCAGGCGGCGTCACCTCCCCGTCACCGGCCTCCGGCTCCATCGTTGCGACCAGCGGCTCCCCCGGCCTGGCCAGCCCGGCCCTGATCTGGGGCTGCGAGCCTTCCACCCTCGTCAGCGGCACCACCTCGTTCCTCATCGGCGGGACCATCACCGGCGGCGCATCTTACCCGACCACGACCCAAGGCAGCACCACCTTCACCGGCACCGTCAACTCCGGCACTCTCAGCACCGGGACCGGTTCCCTGATCGTCCCCGGCCCTCTGGAAACCGTCGGCGGCACCTACCTCTGGGAGGTCAACAACTCGGTGCCGAACCTGTCGCCCCAAACCGACGATGCCCTGCTAAACATCACCGGCTCCGGCTCCTTGTCCCCCTTCGATCTCACGGTCGGCACGTTGACTCCTTCCAACCTCACGGTCACCAACCCGGTCGGCACCGGCGGTTACACCTGGACTGTGGTTTCCGCCGTCAGCGTCCCCACCTACAACGCCGGCGACTTCACCTTGGATCTCAGCGGATTCACCAACCTTGGCTCCGGCTCCTGGTCCGTCGTTTCCTCGGACGGCAACTCCAACCTCTCCTGGACCATCATCGGGGCTCCGGAAGCAAACGCTTCCACCACAAGCACTTCCTCGACCTTCCAGGACCCCGCGGGCGACACCGATGGCGACGGCGTTTCCAACCTGCTCGAAAACGCCTTCGGTTCGGACCCCCTCCTGCCCGGCGGCACACGCCGGCCCCGCCCCCTTCTGGATCTGGTGGACTCCGAAACGCATGCGGGCCTGACCTACACCCGCTCCAAAACCGTCCTGGGGGTCACCTTCAACGTGGAGTTTTCCTCCACCCCGGCCGACTCCGGCTTCGCCCCCGCGCCCTTCACCGAAACCTCCGTGACAGACAACGGTGACGGCACTGAAACCGTCACGGTGCGCGAAACGGCCCCGTCCACCGGAACACGTTTCGCCCGCCTCCGCGTCATCCAAAACTGACAGCCACCCTGGCCACGAGCCCGAGACCCTCGGCCGCCACGAACCGTTCCCCCAAAGTTACCTCGGCCAGCTACTCCACCCGTTTCTGCCCAGGCGCAAAACGGACGACTCAGAAAGCAAACAACCGGAGGCGAAAAATCCCCCTTCCCCTCACTCCCAAAGCCGGGGGAAATAAAACTCCAACACCTCCGAGGGAAACGCCGGGTGGAGCGGACCTTTCGGACTCGGGCTGCTGATGAGCCCCGAGGCGAGGCCGGCCTTGATGATTTCGGCGGATACCGTGCCGCGCCTGCCGGTGATTTCCTGCACGCGGGAGCGGTCGATTTCTCCTTCGCCGACAAGCACTCGAACCACCTGCATGACTTCCTCCTGATAGCGAGAAAGGCCGGGGTTCTGAAATTGAAAATAGCGCTCCACCCGGGTGCGGAGGGCGGGCAGGTCAAGCAGACCGCTCATGAAGCGGATCTGGTCGAGCATCGTTTCGAGGAAATAGACGCAAAAGTCGGCCAGGGTGCTGTCGGAAAGGTTGCCGCGACCATCACGCGAGCCCTGCCGTTGCCGGTCGGCGTCGGCGAGGTTTTCGTAGTAGCGTTCACGGCTCCGGGCCAGTCCACGGGACAAAGTCCAAAGTCCATGGCTGTTGATTCCGGCACGGATGAGCATGGCCTGGGACTGGAGCCGGATCACGCGTCCGTTGCCGTCGCCAAACGGGTGAATCCAAGCCAGACGATGGTGGGAAGCGGCGATGGCAGTGAGGCGGGCCGAGTGCAGGAGGCTGGAGCCACCATAAAACTCCTGGAAACGGCTCATGAAAGCAGGTAGAGCCTCATGGTCCGGCGGGGTGTGGCTGCCCACACCCACCGTGAAGTCACGGAAACTCCCGGGAACGATCCGATAGCGTTTGCCCCCCTTGGTCTCGGACCCATGCAGCGATTCCGGCAGGCGGGAATAAAACTCGCGATGAAGCCAGCAGAGAAAATCTGGCGAGCAGACGTCCAACTGCGGCTCCTTTTCCAGACGATTCTCCATGTCCTTTTCGACGGCAATGTGGGCCAGGCCAAGGAGTTGGTTCTCTTTTTGGGTTGGGTTGCTGGAAAAGTCCTGCCGCAGGGCCTGCTCAATGTCCCGGGGCGTGGTCTTGTGGCCTTCGATCAGGTTGGAGTAGTAGCAGTTCATCTCAAGGACCAGATCCCGCAGGCGCTGACGCATAACCGGGGAATACACCTGTCCTTCGATCCGACCTGAGGCTTGAAGGATGTCGCACGTGAGCTCGGACAGGCGGCCTGCCTGGGCGGTTGGCAGCAGCGGCTCCATCGCACTGGGATTCTGGTAGGCGTCCATAAAAATGGAAGTTTCCGAAGATAATTACGAAGATATCCAACTCAGTCAATTTCTTTAAATATAAAGTATTTTTTAAATTTAACGCCACAATTTAAACACTAATTCAAATTATACTTTATAAAATATCAAACTTTCCAATCCCACACCGAAGATTTAAACGAAGATCTTTTCGAAGGTTATTGAGCATGGAAATTTGATTACCCCACCCCCACGTCCGCGACATCCACACCACCCTCCTCCACAAGCTCGGCCGCGACCACGAAAAATTTTCCGTCCACCTCACAGGGCCTCGACTTCAAACTCACCGGCGTCCTCCCCTCCCAGTCCGGCGTTGCGCCGGGCCGGTTTCGCCCCCCTGTTTTCCCCATGCGCGTTTTGGTCACCGGCGGGGGAGGTTTCCTCGGCCGTCACATCATCGGACTCCTGCGGCCCCAAGGCTGGGAGCTGCGTTCGCTTGGGCGTTCCCCGCAACCCGCGTTGACCGCCCTGGGCGTCGCGCACATTGCCGGGGCGCTTCATGATCCCGCCGCCGCCCGCGCCGCCGTGGAAGGGTGCGACGCCGTCATCCACACCGCCGCCAAGGCCGGTGTCTGGGGGCCCGCCGCCGATTATGAGCTGGCCAATCTGAAGGGCACAAGCGTCCTACTGGACGCCGCCCGCGCCGCCGGGGTTTCCCGTTTCGTCCACACCAGCACCCCCAGTGTCGTCTTCAGCGGGGAAGCTTTCGCCGGAGCCGACGAATCCCTGCCCTATGGCCGGAACTGGCTCTGCCCCTACGCCCGCACCAAGGCCGAGGCCGAGCAGCTCGCGCTGGGCGCCCACACGTCCTCGTTCCGCGTCTGCGCGCTCCGCCCCCACCTCATCTGGGGTGCGGGCGACCCCCACCTCGTCCCGGCCATCCTCCGCGCCGCCTCGCGCGGCCTGCCTGTCATAGGCAACGGCCGGAACCGGGTGGACATGACCCACGTCCGCAACGCCGCCCAGGCCCACCTCCTCGCCCTCGACGCCCTCGACGACAACCGCGCCGGCGGCCGCGCCTACTTCCTTTCCGACGACGCCCCCGTCGAGCTCTGGCCCTGGGTCAACCGCCTCCTCGCCGACCTCGGGAAACCACCCCTGACCCGCCGCGTGAGCCTGCGCCAAGCCTACGCCGCCGGAGCCGTGCTGGAGTTTCTGGGCAAACTCACCGGCCGCGTCGAACCTCCCAAAATCACCCGCTTCGCCGCCGTCGAGCTGGCCAAGGACCACTGGTTCAGCGTCGAGGCGGCCAAACGAGACCTTGGTTATTCGCCCCAGGTGGACCCCGCCTCCGCGTGGCGTGAGATGGTGGATTCCTTCCGGGACAGGATCTGAGAAACCTACTGGGATGGCGGGGAGTTTAAGCCTACGCTCACCTGCACGAGTTTCATGTCCAACCTTCCACGACGCCTCCTTCCGTTCCTGTTCGCTGGCACGCTGGCGAGTTGCTGCCTCATCACGCAAACCGTCACCACCACGCACCAGCCCCTTTCCTATGTGGGCACGATCACCCTGGGAACACCGGTTTCCTCCGGTTCACAAACGACCGTCCCGGTGAGTTTCAGCGGCGGCGAATGGATGCGAAACTCCGGCATCTGCCTTCGCAGCATCAACGCGACGAGCAAGGGCGCGGACGTGGAGATTTGGGTCAACACCTGCCTGGGAGGAAAACCGGCGGCCGTCCCGGAGTTTTCGGTCAAAGGAGCCCAGCCCGGCCCGCACCGCGTGTTCTACCGGAATCCGGACGGGACCACCCGGCCGATTGGCGAGGTTGTCTTTCCCTGAAACAAGTCGCCGGGAGAAAGGAGGCGTCGAAGGATGACGCAAAAAAACGTGGCCGCAGGGGAACCCACGGCCACGTCGGAAACTGAGAGAAAAAGCTAAGAGGAAAGTTCGGTTCGGCCGGCTCAGAAGTCGAACTGATCGATGTTTTCCTTCGTGAAGACGAAGGGTTTGCCGAGGAGGATGTCAGTCCCCTGGATTTCCATGGCACCGAGTTTGCCGGCCTTGAAGGTCTTGTCACCGGCCTTGAGGGTGCCCCTGGCGGTGGCGGCGGCCGCTTGGATGGTGAGGTAGCCGAGGTCCTGGACTTTCCAGAGGATGACGGCCTGGGTGACGCCGTCTTTTACATACTGCTTGTTCTCGCTGGGCAGGCCGAGGCCGAGCACTTTGATCGCGCCGACTTTGCCCGCTTGCTTCACGGCTTCGGCGGCTCCGGGGACGGCGGGGGAGCAGATGGCCATGACGCA
>JANOBW010000350.1:0-41919 GCA_031411855.1 Opitutia bacterium | reverse complement strand
GCGAGCGCGCCCTTGGCGGAGACGCCGAGACTGGCCGGGTCCTGCGGGGAAACCTGGGAGCGTTTCGCGGCCGTGACACGGAGGCCGGCCTCGGGGATGACGCGCAGATCACCGGAGGCGCGGGAGGCCTCGCGGAGCGTGACCTTGGGGGCGACGAGTTCCGTGACCTTCCCGGAACCGGGACCGGACAACTGGACGCGGAGCTTGGTCGCGCCGAGGATGCGGCCGTTGAAGTGGAGGGTGACGAGGCGGTCGTTACCCTCGCGGATCTCGCTGTGGTGGCTGAGGTTGGAACCACTGGCGGCCTCAAGGTCCCAGCCTTCGGGCAGGACGAAACTGACACGGAAGAGACCGGCGCGGCGGATGTCGCACGTGAGGTCGGCGGCAAGCAGGCTGCGGTCCTCGCCGAGGGAGAGCGTCTGGCTCGAAACGACGCGCAGCTCGGGTTCGACGGCGGCGAGTTTCAGGATGAGTTTCCCGCCGGCGGGACCGTGGCGGTAGGCGCGGCGGAGGGCGGTGCCCTGGGCGGCGGTGTCGGCCCCGGCGCGGGGATCGAAGTCTTCCAAGCTCACGGAGGTCAGGCCCTCGGCGGTGGAGTCGAGCAGTTGGACCTCGGGTGCGGTGGCGACGCCAATCTGGCCGCTGAGGCCGGCCGCGCCCTCGACGGTGAGAGGCGAAAGGGTCAGCTCACCGGGCAGGGCCGGAAGCGGGGCCTGGAGGCCGACGATGACATTGAACGGGGCGCGGGCGGGCGGGGCGAGGCGGACGGTGAGACGGCGGCTGGCCGGGTCGAAACGCCAGCTGGAGACGGTGTCGCCGCCCACGTCGGAGACGGACCAGCCTGCGGGGACGACGGAGGCGAACTCGGAGACCTGGCCCTGGGCGGGCTTGAGCGTCCAGAGCTGGCGGGCTTCGGCGGCCCCGGCGGAAAGGCGGAGGGCGAGGCGGCTTTCGGCGAAGAGGGAAAGCGGCTCGGTGGCGGGATCGCGGGGCTTGGGGCGCCAGGTGAGGCGGCGCTCGCCGCGCGGGCCGAGGGTGACGGCGAAGGAACGGCCGGAGCCCTGGGCCACGATGGAAAGGGCGGCGGCGCTGCGGAGTTCCTGGCTGTCCTGTTCGAGGGTGATCACGGCGGAGTCGGCGGCGGCGGGCAGGGTCGGAAGGACGAAACCGAGGCCGTCGGCGGCGACGGGTGTTTCGTAGGAGAAGTCCACGGTGGCGAGGCCGTCGTTTTCAAAGACGATGACATTGCGGGAGGAGTTGTCGCGGACGAGGCGGACGGAGCCGGAAACGACCTTGAAGGCCGTGACGGTGGCGGGCGAGTCGAGCCAGGGTAGGCTCTGGCCGATGGAACCCTGGGCCTCCAGGCGTCCGGTGGCGCGGGCCTGGCCGCCCGAGGTGGTCACCTCCTGTTTGATAGACAGAAGGGCGGCGGCCCCGGAAACTTGATTCGTTACCGCAACATTTTGGGCGACGCGGTCCGGCGCGGCCACCTCCTTGGCCTGGGAGTCGGAGGGTGTTCCGAACAGGCAGGCCAAGGCGAGCAACGCAACCACGGCGGGCTCAACGGGCGGGAGCTCCATCGGGACGGTGCGGCGCCAGGCGCGGAGCAGCGGGACGAGCACCTCAAAGACGAAGGCGACGCCAAGGATGATGACGGCGGAGCGGTCATAGGAACGCGAACCGACGATGGCGGCGATGAGCGCCCAGCCGAGGGCGCGCTGGCACAGGCCGAGCGTGCCGGAGCCGAAGAGGCCTCGGAGGAGGAGGGCGGCCCCGGCGACGAGGGTGGCGATGTTCATGATCGTGATTTTGGCGCTGAGGGAAGAGAGGTGGGCCAGCTCGACCTTGGCCTGGAACTTGGCGGGCTGGGAGGTGGTTTCGAGCACGACGCGGGCGGATTCGACCGGGCCGTTGAGATGAAGGCGGGCGGCCTCGCGGGAGACCTGCCAGGTAGCGAAGGCCAGCAGGCCGAGGGAAATCACGGCGAGTCCGGCGAAGGCCCAGGAGATGCGGGGCTTGGCCTGGCGGCGGTATTTCAGGCCGAGGAAGGTGGCCCCGAGGGTGACGAGGAAAATGCCGAGGGCGATGGCGGCGCGGACCCAGTTTCCTTCGATGACGAAGGAAAGACGCTCCCAGAAACTGCGGCGGCCCTGGCCGGTGCCCGGCTGGGTCGAGAGATTGCCGCCCTCGACGCGGAGGATGCGCCCGGCCTCGGCCTGGATGCTCCACTGGGTCTGGACGACCGGGGCGGAAAGGACGGGGGCGGTGAGGGTAAGTTTTCCACCCTCACCGGTTTGCGAGCAACGGATGGTGACGATCATCGGCGTGTTCGGATCGGAGGCGGCGGGCAGGGCGAGGAGGAGGTCATCGCCTTCCTTGGCGGGCAGCACGGGGTGTCCCTCGACCTGGACATCCTGGAGAACGGCCCCGGACGGAAGCGTGAGGCGCAGGCGGGCCTGGCCGCGGCTCTTGAGGGCGTAGCGGGCCTCGGTCAGGACCTCCCCCCGGACGGAGAGGCGCGTGCTGATATCGGCAAAGTCAATGAGCTGGGCGACGGTTTCGCCGTGGTTGAGACGCTCGACCTTGAGGCGCAGGGCGGCATCGGCCCCGCCGTATTGGTGGGCGGAGAGGAGGGGTTTGACGATGAGCGGGCGGTATTCGGCGGGAATTTCCTCCTCGGCCACGGCGTGAAGGTTTTTGGCCTCCTCGGGGGCGAGGCGGAAGAAGTGCTCGCCGGTGACCAGGACGTAACCCTGCTCGGACGAGACGTTGAGCGGGCGGGCCAGGCGGGGCTCGATGGTGACGGCCGAGCTGCCGAGGGGCAGTTCAAAGGTGGCGAGCAGCGTGCCGGTCCCGGCCAGCGGGCGGTGGAGCAGGACCTCGTGGTCCTCGCCGACGAGACGCCAGGAACGGATGTCGAGACCGGTGAACTCGACGTTGGCGGCGTTCTTGGGAAGGCGGACCATGACCTGGCCGAGCGGCGCTCCGACCACGCGGTAGTTGACGAGGAGGCTGACGTGGTCGGCTCCCTCGCTAAGGGCATGGAGGTGAAGCACATCGGCGGTGACGGTCTGTTCGGCCCGTTCCACCTTCAACACCGGGGTGGCCTCGGGGGAACGCAGGCGGAAGGCCAGGGCGAGGCCGTCCAGTTTCTTGGGGAAGTAGGCGGGGGCGACCTCGGTGAGATCGGTGGCCTGGGTCACAGCCAGACGCCAGGAGGCGGAGGCGACGATGCCGACATGGCCGCGCACGGCCTTGGCCCCGGGGAAACCGAGGGCGGGGGCGGTCCATTCGCCGGCGGCGGGCGGGCCGTCGCGTTCCCAGCGGCCGGCGAGGGCGACGCGGCCGGAGACCGGTTTCGGGAAAGTGAGACGCCAGAGGCGGCGGCCGTTTTCCTCGGGGCCGGCGGCCGTTTCGAGTCCGTCCACGCCGGAGGCCGAGGAGAGGGTGTAGCCGGCCGGGGCGAGGATGGCCCATTCGCGAAGAGGAGCCTCGCGGATTTCCAGTTCGGACTCGGAGACGAGGATGGTGGCGTTGTCCGCAAGTTCATGGATGACAACGGAGTTGACGGAAACCTCGGGGCGGATTTCGGAGACGGTCAGGGGCAGTTTCCATTCGGCCCCGTGGTGGCGGTAAACGAGGGCGCGGGCGGGGGTTTTGGAGGCGTCTCCCTTGGAGGCGGGCCAGTCCTCGGGCGGAAGCTGGACGAGGCCGGAGGCGGACGGGGCGTCGAGGCGGACGGGGCCGTCGGGCACGACGAGCAGGTAACCGCCGAAGCGGACCGCGCCGGGGGCTTCGAGGCGGAGGAGGGAAACCTGGGCGGGCAGCGCGCCGAGGGCGGTCTGCGTTTCGACGCGGACGGTGGAGGTTTTGGAAATGGGGCGGGTCCAGCGGAGTTTCAGTTCGCGGCGGCGTTCTCCGGCCACGGTGGGGGCGTCGGCCACGGCCCAGTCGAGGAGTTTGTCGCTGGTGACGCGGAGGATTTCACCTTCGCCCGCGATGAGCAGGCTGAGGGAGGCGGATTCGCCCTGGAGGACGCCGAGGTCGGCCTCGATGATCTGGCGGAGGAGGCCGGCGCTGACCTGGGATTCGGCGCGGGCCTGGACTTGGAAAACGAGGCTGGCGGAATCGGCCGGAGGGGCCGCGCGCCAGCGGAGACGGATCTGGCCGTCGCCGGGGACGAAGCCGGTCCAGACGGCTCCGGCGGCATCAAGTCGCAGGGAGGGAATGCTCTCCGGGTTGAACTGGACGGAGGCGGGCAAACCACTGAGGGACAAGGGGATGACCTGGCCGGCGGGGAGGGAGAAACGAAGTTCGGACCAGCCTTCGGCCTCCTCGCGGCGGGTGTGGAGGGAGGCGGCGAGAGCCGATTCGCCGGTGGCGGGAAACACGAGAGAAGTGGCACCTTCGGAGGAGAGACGGGCGGAGGCACCGGTCGGGGCGGTGGCCAGGGCGGCGGACCCGTTGAGGAAGGGCCACGGCTGGTTGGCGCGGCGCACTTGCGCTTTGGCGGTCAGTTCCCAACTGGCGAAGCCTTCGCGCAGGGTGCCGGTGAGCTTGGTCTCGGTCAGGGTGGCGACGCCGAAGGTGGCGTCGGAGCGGGCGAGGTTGAAACGGAGCGAGCCGGGGCCGGAGAAACGGAAGTTGAAGGAGCCGCGTTCGCCGGACTTGCCCTGGAAGATGTCCTTGGCCTCAGCCACGGTGGCGGTCAGGTCGGCGTCGAAGGTCAGGCTGAGGGTGGACTCCCCGAGACCGGTCTGGGCGGGGGAAAGGAGCGGGGCCTCCCAGGTGGCGGGCAGGGTGGTCCAGGCCTGGCGGAGCTTGATCTCGGCGGTGAGTTTCTTGCGTTCGGCGCGCGGCGGGGTGGTGCGGACATCGAGCCAGCGTTCCCCGGCGGGGGTTTGGCGGATGCTGAAATCGAGGACGCCGTCGCCGGTGACGGAAAGCACCTCGGCGGCGGCGGAGAGGCGGAGGGAGATTGTTTCCAGCTCACCCTGAAGGACTTGGGTATCGAGTGTGGCGGTGATCTCCGCTCCGGTCAGGCCGATCTTGGCGGTGGATTTGATCCGCGAGGTGGCGATGAGCGGGAGGACGCCCTTGCCGTCGGGCCGGAGCACGCCGGTGACGGTGAAGGAGGAGCCCTCGGGGGTGGCCTCGGCGGTGAGTCTGGCCTTGTCGAGGGCGACGTTTTGGGCGGTGAGCCCGGAGGTGGCGAGGAGGAGCCAGGACGTGAGAAAGAGGGGGAGGCGCATGGTGGGGGGCCGGAAAACCGGCATTTCAGATTTCAGAGGGGAGAGGAGGGGCCGGAAAACCGGCATTTCAGATTTCAAATTTCAGGGGAAAGGGGAGGGCCGGGTTCAGCGGGTTTTTCCGGGGTCGAGGATGGCCTTGAGTTTGAGATCGTAGCTGACCTGATCACGGGTTCCCTTGCCGGTCACGACCTTGAGGGTGATTTTTTCCAGGTTGGTTTTGCCGGTGGCAAAGCCGACCACGACGCGCCCCAGGGAGGGACGTTCTTCGCGGAGGGTGGAAGTCACCAGCAGTTTTTTCCCGTCGGTCAGTTCCAGTTCCACGCGGCTGAAATTTTTCAGAGCACCCTCGGTTTTGAGTTCCAATTCCACCCTGACCTCATGGGGGCCGGCCGAGGTGACGCGGATTTCCGCCCCGAGTTCGCGGGCCCAGTCGCGGGAGATGACGTCAAGGGACATCATGCCCAGGGACAGGAAGGAGAGGCCCGCGAGCAGAAGCATCCTGAGGGGAACCCTGAAGTGGCGGAGGGACGGTTTCATATCGGTTTTCGGATGGCGGCTGAGGGAGAAGACACAGAGGGAATGGTTTTCTTGGAAAAATTTGTTTTTTTGCTCCGCCCCCCTGTGGCCGTGAATCATAGCGCATCAGCGGGCGACCCCATGTCACAACTTGGTCACAGGTGGCGCGGTTCCGAGGAGGACAAAAAAAGCCCGCCGGCGGAGTCGCGCGGCGGGCTGGTGAGAGTGTGATGCGTCAGTGCTCAGTAGGTGACGGAGATGCGGCCGAACCTGGGGGCGCTGACCGTGCCGTTGAAGGTGATGGTGACCGTCTCGGTGCCATCGCCGTTGCCGACGACGGCGCGGGTGTAGTCGTTCAGCGCGCCTTCCACGGCGGGAACCCAGTTGGTGTTGCCACCGACGAGGCCAGCGTTGTTGACCTCGACGCCGTAGGTGACACCGGAGACACCTCCGATGGGGCGGCGGTAGGCCAGGACGAGCTCACCGGAGGTGCTGGTGGAGATGCTGCGGTAGGCGGCGTCGTTTCCGGCCACGGGGCTGAGGCCGAAGGCGAATTCAAGGGCGTTGCTGATGCCGTCGCCATCGGGGTCGGCGTCGGGGAGGGCGCTGCTGCCGGAGAGTCCGCTGTTGGAGGCGTAGGCGGCGAAGCTGTTGGCATCCACGATGGTGACGACGCCGGTGGAGGCGAAGGCGGTGCGGTCCCAGACCAGGCCGGCCGCGAGGGTGGGGAGGACGAGGTCGGTGGTGACATTGAAGGCGACCACATCGGTCGAGGCGGCGTCAATGAGATCGAAGGACTGTCCGAGGGCTGGGGTGAGGCCGTTGAGGGTGACGGTGATGGTGCCATCGAGGACGAGGGCTCCGGTGACGTTGAGGGCGTCGTAGTCGGTGCCGCGGATGCCGGTGTTGGTCAGTTGGAGGGCGAGGTGGCCGGAAGCGCCGAAGGTGGCGGAGGCGACGGTGGTGAGCCCGCTCACCTTGACGTTGCCGTTGGTGAGGTTGAGCGCGCCGGCTCCCAGGGCGGAGGGTGAGGCCGCGATGATGGTGCCCTCGTTGACGTTGGTGCCGCCGGAGTAGGTGTTGGCTCCGGAGAGGAGCAGGGTGCCGGGGCCGGTCTTGGTGAGGGGCGAGGCCACGGTGCCATCGGAGCTGTTCTGGACGTTTTTGAGAACGGAGCTGATGATGAGGTCCGCCGCGGGGCTGCCGGTGACCTCGGCGACCTGGAAGGTGGTGCCGATGTTGGTGCCGCGGACGCCGAGGTTGGCGGCGGCGTTGGGTCCGGTTCCCGTGGTGGTGATGGTGGAGGGGGTGGTGCCGCCGACCACCACCGTGCCGAGGAGGCCGAGGTTGGTGTTGAAATTGCCCGCGGTGGCCCCGTTGCCGATTTCAACGGTGCCGCCGTTGAGGGTGAGGTTGGGGATGAAGGCGACGAAACCGTTGCCCGTCAGTTTGCCTCCGGCGTTGATCACGATGGACGGCGAGGTGGCGGACTGGAGGGTGCTCGCGCCCAGGGGGGCGGTGGCGTTGATGGCGAGGATGGCGCCGCTGTTGACGGTGACGGTGTTGCCGGGCTCGCCGTTGCCCACGCAGGAGGTGGAGATGCCGTCGGCGGGTCCGCTGGACAGCTGGTGGGTGCCGCCTTTGACGACGGTGCCGCCGTTGTAGGTGCTGGTGGTGCTGCTGAGGGAGAGGATGGCGGCACCCTCCTTGGTCAGGCCGCCGAAGCCGCTGATGGTGGCGCCGTAGCCGAGGTTCCGGGTGGTCTGGTCGAAGACAAGGGAGGAGTTGGCGGCGTTGTTGAGGATGGGGCTGGAGTAGGCCGTCATGTTGCTGAGCTTCAACACCCCGTCGTTGACGGTGGTGGTGCCGGTGTGGCTGGTGGTGGCCACGTTGGCGGTGTTGGCCAAGGTCTGGGTGCCGGAGCCGTTTTTCATCAGGGAGACCGTGCCCGTGCCCGAATTCCGGATGATGCCGTCGTAGGTGTAGCTGTCCGAGCCGGTGTCCACCGTGAGGGTGCTGTTGACACTGGCGCTGGTGTTTTCGATGACGGCGGCGTTGGCACCGGTGGTCTGAATCCCGTGAACCGTCTCGCTGAAACCGTTCATCCGGAAGAAGGCGCTGTTGTTGCTGCCTCCTGAGTTAAAGGTCAGGACGGAGGCGTCGCTGATCTGCTCGTTGCCGGCGAGAAGGAGGGTGTCGGAGGCGACGGTGTCGCCGATGGTGATGGGGCCGCTGAGGGCGTTTCCACTGACACGGGCGAGGGTGACCGTGCCGTCAACGATGGTGGTGCCGCCGGTGAAGGTGTTGGCTCCGGTGACGGTCAGGGTGCCCAGGCCGGTCTTGGTCAGGGCGACCTTGCGGGAGGGGCCGTCGGCCATGGTGGCGTCGAGGGTCTGGGCCGAGGTGTTCGCCAACGAGACGGTGCTGGTCCCGGCACCGGCCGCGAGGTCGGTGATGGAGCCCAGGGTTCCGGTCAGGGTGGAGACGGAGACGCTGTTGGTGTTCAGGTCGAGGGTGCCGCCGTTGAGGACGAGTTTGACCCCGGCGGGGAGGGCGGTGGCGGAGCCCAGGCGGATGGTGCCGGCGTTGAGGTTGACGGAACCGCCCGAGGCGGTGGCGATGGTGTTGATACCCGAGAGGGTGACGACACCGGTGCCGTTCTGGCTGACGACCGCGCCCGAACCGAGGAGGTTGTTGGCGACGGTGAAGTCATCGGAACGGTTGAAGCTCAGGGCGGCGTTTCCATTGATGGCCACGGTGCTGGAACCGAGGTTTCCGGCGGTGCCGCCGTTGCCGACCTGGAGGGTGCCGGCGACGATTCCGGCCGAGCCGAAGGTGTTGGTGCCCGCGAGGATGGCGGTGCCTCCGGTGACGGAGAGGTTGGCGAAGGCGTTGGTGCCGGTCAGGAGGGTGGTGCCGGGGCCGCTGGCTACGACGGTTTTCGCTCCGGTGACGCCTCCGCCGATGGTCAGCGTGGTGGAGGTGGCGGGGGTGAGGTTCAGGGGGGTGTTGAGGACCAGCGGGGCGTTCACCACATGGCTGCCGGAGACCGTGGAGATGACGGCGGAGGCCACGCCGTTGTCGAGCGTGATGGCGCTGCCGGCCAGGGTGTAGCTGTTGGTGTTGCTGAAACTGATCCCGCCGACCGTCTTGGCGCCGTCCACCGTCACCGCGGTGGGGGAGGCGGGGGCGGGCCCGAAGGAGGCGACCGAGCCGGGGTTGTTGGGAGAGCCGCTATCCCAGTTGCCGGCGGAGGACCAGAGGCCGTCGGCGGCGAGACCGCTCCAGGTGGAAGTGGTGGCCGGGCCGACGGTGACCTGAATGGTGGTGCCGACGGTGTCGTCCGTGAGGGAGTAATACTTGCCGGCCTGGGCGTTGCCGATGGTGAGGTTTTCGATGTCCCCGGCGAAGGTGCCGGCGTAGTCGAAGAGGGTGTAGGTTCCGTTGGTCGTCAGCGGGGTGACGCCGCCGGTGGCATAGAGGTTGATGACGCCGCCGTTGACGGCCAGGCCACCGGGGGTGGTGACGTTGACGAGGTCGCTGGTGCCGCCGAGCTCGAAGTTGACGATGCTGCCAGCGGTGAGGCTGAGGGTGGACGGGCTGAGGGTGCCGGCGGCGGTGGGGCCGCCTGGGATGATGGCGGAGGCGGCGGCGGTGGTGATGGCGCCGACGGTGCCGGTGCCGCCGAAGGCCGCGCCAGCGGCGACGGTGACGGCGGAGGCGGGATCAAGCCCCGCGACGTAGAGGGACCCGGCGTTGACATTGGTCGGGCCGGTGTAGGTGCTGGCGGAGGAGACGGTCAGGGCTCCGGTGCCGAGTTTGGTGAAGGACCCCGCCTGCGCAGGCACATTGGAGAAGGACGCCGTGGTGGAGATGTCATTGCCGGTCGCGACATTGATTTTGGCCCCGCCCGTGCCGATGAGGGCGGAGGTGACCGGACCGAAGAAGTCGGTGGTGCCGGCCGAGGGGGCGACGGTGACGAGGGTGCCGCCGTCGAAGCTCAGATTGAGGACGGCTCCCGTGCCCCGGGTGGCGGGGAAGACCGGCAGGGTGACGGTGGAGTTGCCCCCGAAGGTAAGGTTGGCGATGCTGTTGTTACCTCCCGCGATGCCGTTGATGGAGGTGGCGGTGAACGTGCCGCCGGTGACGGAGAAGTTGCCGATGTTGCCGTTGTTGAGGGTGTTCATCCCTCCGATGCCGAGGTAGCCGATGGTGGCGGTGCCGCCGGTCTGGTTGTAGTTTCCGGTGGACCCGAGGGAGCTGGAGTTTTCAGTGCGTCCGACCTGAAGGTTGGAGGAACCCATGTTGATGACACCGGTGCCGCTGAGGTTGAAGGTGCCGGTCACCCCGTCGTTGGTGCCAAGAATGATCCCGCGTGTGGTCGAAGCTCCGGCGTTGAGGGTGCCGGCGCTGAGGTTGTAGGTGCCGTTGCCGGGGTTGGCGACGTTGCCGTTGCCGATGATCAGCTCGGTGCCGGTGACGGTGATGCTGCCGCCGGTCTGATTGACGATGCCGGGGGCGGCGACACTGCCGACTCCGCCGACGACAACGGTGCCGGTGGTGAAGGTGCCGTTGGTGATGTCGAGGGTGGCGGTGACGCCGGCGGTATCGCCGACGTTGATGCCGCCGGCCCCGGCGACGCGGTTGCCGGAGAGGATGAGTTTGCCGGCCTTGACGGTGGTGTTGCCGGTGTAGGTGCCCAGGCCGGAGTAGTTCCAGGTGCCCACGCCGGATTTGGTCAGGCTGGTGGCACTGGCAGCCTGATTTAAGAGGATAAGGGCAAAGGTGTTGTTGCCGGTGTTGGTGCCGGTCAGGGTCACGGTGCGGGTGCCGCCGGTGTCGAAGAGGTTGGTGTTGTCGGTGGTGCGGCTGAAACTAAGGGTGGCGGTGGGAACGGACCCGGAGGCGTCTATGATCGCGCCCGCAGTTGAGATCCGCATCTGCCGGTTGGTGCTCTGCGGGGTGGAGCCAGTGTATTGGACGGTGCCGCCACGGATGTGCAGGCCGATGCCGGCGGTGGCGTTGTCAGTGTCCACACCGGTATCGGAAGAGGCGGCGCGGTTTCCCATCGCGCTGGCCACGCCGTAGTCGGAGAAGCTGCCCAGGTTGAGGACGCCTCCCGAGTTCACGACGAAGGAACCGGAACTGGTGTTGGCGTTGGCGGCGATGTTCAGCGTCCCGTTGGAAACATAGGAGGTGCCGCTGGAGGAGTTGGCCCCGTTGAGATTGAGGGTGCCGCCGTTGACGATGGTGGCGCCGTTGTAGGAACTGGTGCCGTTGAGGGTGAGGGTGCCGGCGCTGACCGTGGTCGAACCCGCATAGGTCATGGTGCCGTTGAGGATGACGGTGCCGCCGCCCGAACCGACGCCGCCGGGGCCGGAGATGTTGCCGCTGATGGTCAGGTTGCCGTTGCCGAGTTTGCCCAGGGAGGTGCCGAGGACGACATTGGGGGCGATGGTCAGGTTGCCGGCCGTGTTGGTCACGACGGCGCTGGCACCCACGTCGCTTTGGAGGGTGAGGGTGCTGCCCCCCGTGCTGGTCAGGCCCCAGCCGTTGGTCCCGTCGAACTGCAGGTTACCCGCGGTGACATTCGCATTGAGGTTGAGCGAGGCCGCCGAGCCTTGGAAGGGGAAGGTGGCGGTGGCTCCGACGGAATTGGGGGTGCCATTGGTCCAGGTCGAGGAAGTCCAGTCGGTCCCGGAGCTCCAGGTCGTGGCGGTGCTGGCGGCGAAGACGTTTTCGACGGAAACACCATATTGGTGCATGGTGTTGGCGGCCACAACGGGCGAGAAACTGATGGCCTGCGTGTTGGAGGCGGCGATGAAGGTGTAGCGCAGGAGGGTGAGGCTTCCCTGACCGGCGGCTCCGACGTCCTCATCGAAATTGGGCAGCCCTCCGGTGGAGGCTCCGGTGGCGGTGAGGTTCTGGCGGCGTCCCCCGGTGCCGGCCACCGCGTTGTAGGCAGCTTCCCAGGAACGGTTGTAGTAGGTGACGGTGTAGGTCTGTCCGGCGGTCAGGTTGTTGAAGTTGAAAACTTCCGGTGCCCCACCGTAGATCAGTTTGTTGGTAAGGATGTTTAAACCACTCCCGGCCGTCATAAGATTGGTGCCCCCGCTGGCGGCGCTTGGCAGTCCGCTGGTGCTGAAAATTGTGGTGACCGTCGGGTTGGCGGCACTCAGGCCGGTGAAGGGGACCCCGTTGATGACGGGGGACAGGGTATCGCCCAGATTGTAGGCGTGGAGGTAACTCTTGGTGGTGCTGAGGCCGACCGAGGCATCAAGACTGCCAGTTCCGGCATTGGCGTAGGAGAACAAGCCGGCGGACTGGCCGAAGGCGGCGGGACCGGCGGCGAGGGCGGCGGCGAGGCCAAGGGGGCGGAGCAAAGAGCCGGGAGTGAGGCTGGTGAGCAGACGGGAGGAGGGTTTTTTCATGGGTAAAAGGCGAAAGGGAGAGCTTGGGCAGGTGGGGAATGAACCCGCATAGCATGAAAATGTGTGTTTTTTTTTGGAAATGTTGGCCAGTAGATAAGCTTACTCGGCGCTTTATTGGTTGGAATAGGTGGCTTTTGAGCCTGCGGTGTTTTGTTAGATAATTTTTACCCATGGTTATGAAGGGTCCGACTCGGCTTTTTGGCCATCGCTGGCTTGCCCTCGGAGTGTCGTTCCGCCATTCCGCACTCACGCATGAAGCTTTTCATCACAGGGCATCAAGGTCTGGTCGGCAGCGCGATGGTGCGCCGTTTCGCCAACGAACCGGGAGTCACGATTCTGACGCGCTCGCGCCGCGAGCTTGATCTCACCAACCAGGCGCAGGTCCGCGAGTTTTTCACGAAGGAAAAACCCGACGCGGCCTTCATCGCGGCGGCCAAGGTCGGCGGCATCCACGCCAACAACACCTACCCGGCCGACTTCCTTTACGACAACCTCGTCATCGCCACCAACGCCATCCACGAGGCCTACCGGGCCGGGGTCAAACGCGTGCTGTTTCTGGGCAGCTCCTGCATCTACCCGAAACTCGCCCCCCAGCCCATGACGGAGGACTGCCTCCTGACCAGCCCCCTGGAACCCACCAACGAGGCCTACGCCATCGCCAAGATCACCGGCCTCAAGCTTTGCCAGACCTACCGCCGCCAGCATGGCGTGCTCTTCCACTCGGCCATGCCCACCAACCTCTACGGGCCGAACGACAACTACCACCTGCAAAACTCCCACGTCCTCCCCGCCCTTATCCGCAAGTTTCACGAGGCCAAGGAGTTGGGAAAATCCGAGGTGGTGGCCTGGGGCACCGGATCGCCCAAACGCGAGTTCCTCCATGTGGACGACCTGGCCGACGCCTGCGCCTTCCTCCTCCAACTGGACAACCCTCCGGATTGGATCAACGTCGGCACCGGCACGGACGTGACCATCCGCGAGCTGACCGAAACCGTGGCCGAGGTCACCCGCTTCCCGGGCCAGGTGGTCTGGGACTCGGCCAAGCCCGACGGCACCCCGCGCAAACTACTCGATGTGAGCAAGATGACGAACCTCGGTTGGAAATCGAAGATCAGCCTGCGCGAAGGGGTGGCCAAGGCCTACGCCAGCTTCCTGGCGGAGAAGGCGGCGGGAACACTGCGCCAGAGCTGATTCCCGTTTTGCGGAGCAAAACGGGAATCACCAAGCCCCAAGCCCCAAACCCCAAAGAAACTTCAATCACCAAGCCTCAAACTTCAAGGGTAACAGTCCCCGGTTTGGAGCTTGATGCTTGGTCATTCATTGGAGCTTGGGTATTGGAACTTGGTGCTTTTACGCGAAGCGTATCCCTTGGCGGATGGCGTCCGTCATCTTCAGGAAGGGCATGATCTCGGCCACGTCGTGAATCCTGACCATGGCCGCGCCTTCCGCGATGCCCCAGACCTGGGTGGCGGCCGTGCCCTCCAGGCGCCGGTCCACGGGCCGGTCCAAGACCTTGCCTATCGTGGACTTGCGCGAGGTGCCCAGCAGCACGGGCGGGCCGAGGTGGGCGATGCGGTGGAGGTTTTTGAGGACTTCGAGGTTCTGGGGGCCGTCCTTGGCGAACCCGAAACCGGGGTCGGTCCAGAGCTGGCGCTCCTCCACGCCCGCCGCCACAGCCAGGGCGCAGCCCGCGCGGAGGTCCGTCAGCACATCGTTCCAAAAGTTGCCATAAACCGGTGTGGGGCGGTTGTGCATAAGGATGACCGGGCAACGCAGCCGGGCCACCGTCCGGGCCATGGGGGTGGAGGGAAGCCCGCGGAAATCGCGGTTCTCGCGGAGCGCGGCGTTCCAGTTTTCCCAGAGTTCGGGCGCGGCCTGGTGGCGCAGGCCCCACACGTCGTTGACCATATCGGCCCCGGCCTCGACGGCGGCTTCGGCCACGGCGGCCTTGGCGGTGTCCACGGAGATGGGGATGTCGGGAAACTCCCGCCGCACCGCGCGGATGACGGAGACGACGCGGCTTGTTTCCTCTTTGGCCTCAATGGCTTCGTGACCGGGCCGTGTGCTCTCGCCGCCGATGTCGAGGACATCAGCGCCTTCGGCGATAAGCCGCGCGGCATGGCGCACGGCGTCGTCGGGCGTGAAGGCGACCCCGCCGTCGGAAAAGGAGTCCGGTGTGGCGTTGAGAATGGCCATGACCAGCGTGCGTCCGCCGATCTCGGGCAGTTTGCGGCCGTGCGGGCTGGTCCAGGAGGGAGTCATAGGTTAAGTGGCGTTGCCTAAAGGAGCCCGACCATCCTGGTCGTTGTGGGTGGAGGTGTCGGGCAGGATGCCCGTGCTCCTTTGTTTTTCACCCATCGGTTTCAGCCCAGCGTTGCGCCAGGCGTTCGAGGTTTTCCGGCCAGGGGCCGAAGACCGCGGCCGAGCCGTCGGAGAGAATCAGGCGTCCGACCCGGAACGGTCCGCGCACGGCGTTCGAGAGGATGAGGGCGTCGGCGTGGCGAAGGTTTTCGGGCGTGGCCCGTGTTTCAGCCACATCGCCGCCCGCTCTCTTCCAGGTGTCGCAGAGCCATTCCTGGGTGATGCCGGTCAGCGCTCCCAGGGAAGGGTGGGGGACGTGCAGGATGTTTCCAAAAACCCAGGAGACATTTGTGACCACCCCCTCGCAAACGTGGCCGTCACGGTCGAGCATGAGCCCCTCGTCGGCGGGCTCCCCACCTGCGGCCAGCTCCCTGGCGGCCAGCAGATTGTTGAGATAGTTGAGTGATTTGGGACGCGGCGAAACCTCGGGGGTGGAGCGGACCGTCCCCAGCACCCGCAGCGCCGCTCCCGCCACGGCCAGGGGCGGAGGCAGCGGGCGGAGGATGAGCAGGGTGGACGGGCTCGGGTAAACCGGCGCCAAGCCGGGGCGGCCGGGCACGCCGGCGGTGACGGTGAGGCGGAACACGGCGTCGTTCGCGCCTTCGAGCTTGAGCAGTTCCCGCACGGCGGCTTCCGCGCCGGAGAGATCCGGGTTCAGGCCCAGCAGCGCGCAACTGTTTCGCAAACGAAGCAGATGTCTTGCCAGGTCGCGCGGTTTTCCCCCGAAGGTGCGGAAGGTCTCGAAGAAGCCCGCCCCGTAGGTCAGGCCGTGGTCGGCCACGGGGAGGACGGCCTCCCCGGCGGGGATGATCCTTCCGTTGAGCCAGACGTGGTTCATCGGGCGGTCCTGGCTTCGGCGCGGTCCACGGCGGCCCAGAGCGCCCGCGCCTTGCTCAGGGACTCCTCGTGCTCGCGGCCGGGGAGGGAGTCCGCCACGACGCCCGCCCCGGCCTGCACGTGGGCGAGGCCGTCTTTGGCGAGGAGGGTGCGGATGACGATGTTGAAGGTCATGTCGCCGGCGGGGTTGAGCCAGCCGAGGGAGCCGGTGTAGAAGTGGCGGCGGACGGGTTCGAGCTCGGCGATGATGCCCATGGTGCTGACCTTGGGGCATCCGGTGATGGTGCCGCCGGGGAAGAGGGACTGGAGGGCGTCGCGCCAGGACTTGCCGGGGGCGAGCACGGCCTCGACCTGGGAGACGATGTGCATGACGTGCGAGTAGTATTCGAGCGTCATGAACTCGGAGACGCTCACGCTTCCAAAAGAGGCGGCGCGGCCGAGGTCGTTGCGGAGCAGGTCCACCAGCATGAGGTGTTCGGCGCGTTCCTTCGGGCTGGCCAGGAGCTCGGCGGAAAGGGCGCGGTCGGCCTCGCCCTGGCCCCGGGGGCGCGTCCCGGCGATGGGGCGGGTGGCGAGGCGGTTGTTTTCCAGGGAGACCAGCAGTTCGGGCGAACCGCAGACGAGGGTCCAGCCGGGGAAACGCAGCAGGCCCATGTAGGGCGAGGGGTTGAGGCGGCGGAGTTCCTCGTAAACGAGCTCGGGGGCGGCCCGGAGCGGACGTGAGCGGCGGGTGGAAAGGTTGACCTGGTAGGTGTCCCCCGCGCCGATGCGTTCAAGCACGTGACGGGCGTTGGCGGCGAAGGTGCCGGCGTCGAGGGTGTCGGTCACGCCGCCCGCGGGGGCGGAGACGGAACGGTCGGCCAGCTGTTGTTCCGCCGCAACATCTTGCGCCGCCCCATGTTTCCACCGGCCGTGCAGGTGGTGGAGGCGGCTCCCGGCCTTTTCCCAGAGGCGGTCCAGGTGTTCGGCGCGGTCCGTTTCGGAAAGGTTTTCCCAACCGGCGGGACGGTCCGTCCAGACGACGAGGCCGAGGGTGTCGGACTGGGTGTCGAGGACCATGACCTCGTCGCATTCGAGGGCGGCGAGGAGGGGGAGTTCGAGGTCGTCGCGGGGCGCGGCGGGGAGTTTTTCCCAGGTCGCGGCGGCCTCGTAGGAGAGGGCGGTGACCCAGCCGCCGGTGAAGCCGGGCCAGCCTTCGAGACGGGGGCCGGTGCGGGCGGCCGCGGCCTGTTCCAGGACGGCCAGAGGGGGGCCGGGGAGGACGGTTTCGGCGGTGACGTTTCCCGCCACGTCGAGGGCCTGGCAGCGGGTGCTTTCGGGGCCGCCGAGGTAGAGCCGGGAGGGGCGGTCGCAGAGGAAGTGCCAGCGGCCGCCCCGGGCGCTTTCCAGGAGGGCGGTGACGCCGCCGGTCCAGAAACCGCACCAGGATCGGGGAGGCGGGTTTCCGGCATGGACGGCCGCGCGGGGCAGCCAGGTGTGGTTGGCGGCCCAGAGGTCCCAGTCTTCGCGGCGGGTGGGGGTCATGCGGGAGTCTGAAAGGAAGGCGGTTCCCCGCGCCGGGACAAGCTTGGGAATGGGATTTGATGGCGGACCCGCTTTCGCCGCTTGCCTTGTTCCACTGCTTGGCGAAACAGCCAAGTGGTGAGCCGTCCACGACCCAGCCTTCCAACGAGCACCCCCGCGCAGCGCGCCGGAGTCATCAAGGCGCTGGCCCACCCCTCCCGGGTGCTCATCGCGGAGTCCCTGCTGGCGGGCGAGCGTTGTGTCTGCGAGCTTCAGGAGATTGTCGGGGCCGACATGTCCACGGTTTCCAAACACCTCACGCTCATGCGCAAGGCCGGCCTGCTTGTGTCCGAGAAACGCGGTCTGAACATTTACTACCGCCTGGCCTGCCCGTGTCTCTCGGACTTTTTCCACTGCGTGGACCTGATGGCGCTGGGCCGGGTGGGAGAGGCGGCCGCGTCACGTGCCGCCTCGTCCTGCCGCGCCTGATCCTTTCGCAAACGAACCGATTTCCATGAAAAACCACGACAAACCCCGCGTCCTCGTCCTGTGCACGGGCAACTCCTGCCGCAGCCACATGGCCGAGGGCATCCTTCAGTCCCTGGCCGGTGCCCGCCTGGAGGTGTGCAGCGCCGGTTCCAAACCTGCCGGCTACGTCCATCCCCTGGCCATCAAGGTCCTGGCCGAGATCGGTTTGGACATCTCCGGACACCATTCCAAACACCTCGACACCTTTCTCAACCAGGACGTCGAGACGGTCATCACCGTCTGCGGCAAGGCCGACCAGGTCTGCCCGATGTTTCCCGGCCAGGTGAACCGCCACCACTTTCCCTTTGACGACCCCGCCCACGCCGCCGGCACGGAGGAGGAGCAGCTGGCTGTCTTCCGCCGCGTGCGCGACGAGATCCGGGCCGTCTTCGGCGCCTACGCGGCCGGCCGCAGGGACGAGTCGAGGCGGGGCTGAGGCCTTGGTGTGACGAAGTTGTGACACGCGGCGGGGTGAAATCGGGTAAACTGCGGAGGTCATGAAAACTTTTCCGCTCCTTCCCTTGGTTCTTCTCGGCCTCATTCCCGCCGCGGTTCCCGCCAAATCCGGCACCGGTGCTCCCCCGAATGATCCCCCCGTATCCCGTCCGGTCCTGGCCCGTCCCGCCCCGCTCATCCAGATTGCCCTTCTGCTGGACACTTCGAACAGCATGGACGGCCTGATTGACCAGGCCCGCAGCCAACTGTGGAGGGTGGTGACGGAGCTTTCCCGGGGCCGTCGCGATGGCCAGCCACCCCGGCTGGAAGTGGCCCTCTACGAATATGGCAACAGCGGGCTTTCCGCCGAAAGCGGCTTCATCCGCCGCGTCCAGGGATTCAGCCCCGACCTCGACGCCCTTTCCGACGCGCTCTTCAAGCTCAGCACCAACGGCGGGGAGGAATACTGCGCCTGGGCCGTGAAAACAGCCATGGGCGAGCTGGCCTGGGACCGGGGGGACGAGACCCTCAAACTCATCTTTGTGGCCGGCAACGAGCCTTTCACCCAGGGGCCGGTCAGCGTGGCCGAAATCCTGCCCCAGGCGCCGGGGCGCGGCATCTTTGTCAGCTCCATCTTCTGCGGCGACGAGACAAAGGGCCGGAACACGGGCTGGGCGGACGGGGCCCAGCGCGGGGCGGGCAAGTATCTTTCCATCAACCAGAACGGACGCGCGGCCGACCCGGAAAGCCCTTATGACAAGGAACTGGCCCGGATGAACACCGAGCTGAACGGCACGTATCTTCCCTACGGCCGGGATGGCGCTCACGGGGCCGAAAACCAGATCGCGCAGGACAACAACTCCGGCGCCTCCCTCGCCTCCCGGGCCGCGACCAAGGCGACCTCGCTTTACACCAACACCGGCTGGGACCTGGTGGACCGGGCCAGACAGGACGGGGATTGGCAGCAACTCCCTGCCGCCCAGTTGCCGGAAAAACTGCGCGGGCTCACCGCCGAGGCCCGCGTGAAGGAGGTCGCAAGACTGGCCGGGGAGCGCGAACGCATCCGCGGCCAGATCGCGGAAGTGGGAGCGACCCGCGACACATGGCTCGCCGAACGCCGCGCCACCAACACCGGGGCCGACGGCAAATCCCTTCAGGACGCCCTCGTCGAGGCCGTGCATGAGCTGGCCGCCCGCCGCCGCCTCACCTTTGCCCGCTGAAGCTCCGGCGTTGCCAAGCCCGTTTTTCCTGCCGACCTTCCCGCCATGTCCAAACGCCGCATCCTCGTAGTGGAGGACGATCCCTCCATCCGCCGCGGGATGGTGGACGCGCTGAGTTTCGCGGGCCATGAGGTGCTGGAGGCCGGGCGCGGCGATCTGGGCCTGGAGCTGGCGCTGACCAAACATCCGGATCTTCTGCTCCTCGACCTCGTCCTGCCCGGGGCCGGCGGCTGGGAGGTGCTGGAGGCGGTGCAGCGCGAGTGCCCGGGGCTGCCGGTCATCATCCTCACGGCCAAGGGCGGCGAGGACGACCGCGTCCGGGGTCTGCGGAAGGGGGCGGACGACTATGTGGTCAAACCCTTCAGTGTGAAGGAGTTGTTGGCGAGGATCGAGGCCGTGCTCCGCCGCAGCCCGGAACGTTCGAAAGAGGACCGCGTGGTCTGTTGCCCGGCCGGCCGGGTGGATTTGGCCAGGCGCTGCGTGGCGTCCGCCGATGGATCGGAAGCGGCCCTGACCGAACGGGAGTTTGAGCTGCTCCGCCACCTCGTGGCCCATGCCGGGCGGCCTGTCTCCCGCGAGGAAATCCTCTGGCGCGTGTGGAAACTGGACCCGCGCCAGGTCGAGACGCGGGCCATGGACATGACCGTCCTCCGCCTCCGTGAAAAACTGGGGGACGGCGACGGCCGCCACGTCCGCACCATCCGCGGCCAGGGTTACCAGTGGACTCCGCCGGAAGGGGGCCCATGAGACGCGAGCACCTGCCCTGGCTTCTGCTCACCGCCTGTCTTGGCGTCTGGCTGGGCGTGCTGGGCTGGACCACCTGCACCGTGCTCCGGCTGGACGAGTCCGAGCACAAGGCCCGGCTGGAGGCCTCCCGCGAGGAAAAGGTGCGGCTGGCGCTCTGGCGGATGGACTCGTTTCTGGCCGGCCTGGTCAGCCAGGAGAACAGCCGGCCTTACCACCACTACCGCCCGCTGTTTCCGGCCGGGGCCGCCTACAACCGGATGCTCAGCAACATCAGCAAGGACGACGTGCTGATCCCCTCGCCGCTGATGAACCCGCAGAACCCCGAGGTGAAACTGCGCTTCCAGGTCAGCCCCGAGGGTGTCTTTTCCTCCCCCCAGGTCCCTTCCGGCCTCACCTGGACCGCCACGAAGGACAACAACGGGCTGCCCGAGGAGCTTTTCAAGCAGGGGCAGGCGCGCCTGAACGAAATAGGCAATCTGTTTACCGCCAAGGAGTTGGCCGCCACCTGTTCCGCCATTTTCACCACGGAAAACACCGCCGGCACCAACGCCTGGTGGGGCAACGACATCCAGGTTTCCAACTCCAAAGCCGACATCCCGGTCCTGAGGCAGCAACTGGAGGCCGGCAACAACTACGCCATTCCCCAGCAGCAGGCCGCCGAGCTCAACACCAGGCGCAACCTGCTCAACAAGAGCAATTACAGCAAAGGCATGGACCAGCAGCAGGCCTACGAGACCCAGCCGGACCGGACCCTTCAACTGGTCACCCAGTTCGCCCCGGTGTGGGTGAAGGACGAGCTGCTTCTCGTCCGCCAGGTGGTAACCAAAAGCGGCACCTTCCAGCAGAGCGTCTGGCTGGACTGGCCCCAGGTCCGGCGGGAACTCCTTGAACTCATCCCCGACCTTCTGGCGGTTCCCGGCACCGACTTCCGGCCCACCGGCCCGAACCACACCGACCCCCGCCGCCTCCTCGCCTCCCTGCCTCTGGAGCTGGTTCCCGCGTTTCTGGCCGAACCGCCGGCGGAGGGGCTTTCGCCTTTGGTCTGGTCCCTCGGGGTCGCCTGGGTGCTCGCCCTCGCCGGCGTGGCCGGCCTCGGCCTCATGCTGCGCGGCGTGCTGGTCCTGAGCGAGCGGCGGGCCACCTTTGTCAGCGCGGTCACACACGAGCTGCGCACGCCCCTGACCACGTTCCAGCTTTACGCGGAGATGCTGGCCGAGGGCATGGTGCCGGAGGAATCGAAACGCCGGGAATACCTCCGCACGCTCCAACAGGAGGCCATCCGGCTTTCTCACCTGGTCGAAAACGTCCTCGGGTTTTCCCAGTTGGAACAGGGCGGCAAGACCCAGCGGCGCGAAAGTTTTGCCGTGGCGGAACTGCTGGAACGTTCGGAGGGCCGTCTGCGGATGCGGACCGAGGAGGCCGGCATGTCATTCATCTGGAAAGACTTGAGCAGTGGAGAACTCCGGCTCCGCACCGACGCCGGGTCGGTCGAGCAGATCCTGCTCAACCTGGTGGACAACGCCGCCAAATACGCCACGCCGGGTGGGACCATCCGGGTGGAGGCCGCCGCCGAGGGCAGGCGCGCCGTGATACGCGTCGTGGACGCCGGCCCGGGGGTGTCGCCCTCCGTCCGTAAAAAACTTTTCCGCCCTTTCAGCCGTTCCGCCGAGGAGGCCGCCGGCGGCAAGCCGGGCGTGGGCCTGGGGCTGGCGCTCTCAAGACAGCTGGCGCGCGGCCTGGGCGGTGACCTGGAGCTGGAAAAGACCGGCCCGGAGGGGACGGTCTTCAAGGTGACGCTGCCAGCCGGGTGAGGCGCGGCGGGTGGTTTGCCCTCAGCCCAGCCAGGCGTTGACGGCCTGCTCGAAGGCCGCGTGGTCATCGGGGTCGTAGTGGTGGCAGTTGAGTCCGAAACGTTTGCCTGTGAGTATGTTGGGTAGAAGGTCGTCCACGTAGAAGGTCCGGGCCGGATCAAGGCCGAAGGTCTCGAGGGCGTGCCGGTAGATGGCGTCGTGCGGCTTGATCTCGCCGACCTCGTGGGAGTAGGAGCCGCCTTCGAAGAGGGGGAAGAAGTCGAAACGCTCGGCCAGCCAGCCCTTGTGCAGGCCGCTGGTGTTCGAGAGATGCAGGAGGCGGTGCTGCCCGGCCAGGCGGCGGACGAGGCGGAGCATCGGGGTGTTTTCCGTGAAGATGTCGTTCCAGATGAGGGTGAACTCCGCCGCAGATCCTTGGAAGCCAATGAGTTCGATGGCGCGGGCGACGAAGGCGGAGTCGCCGATGTGTCCGCGTTCGTGGGCCTCCTTGAACGGAAGGAGGAGGGAGTTGATCTCGGCCTCGTCGGCGCGGCTTCGTTTCGCCAGCCGGCGGATGGCCGGACCGAAGTCGAAGCGGACCAGGACGTTGCCGATGTCGAAGAGGAAGGCGCGGGCGGGCATGAAGGGCCGGCTCACAGCGGAGCGAGGTCGTAGCCGTCCTTGCGGTCGAGGGCCTTCCAGCCCTTGGCGGCGAGCTCGTTGCGGAGGCGGTCGGATTCGGCGAACTGCTTGGTCTGCTTGGCTTTCCAGCGGGCTTCGGCCAGGGCTTTGACGTCGTCGGGGGCCTCCACCTTGGCGGCGGCGGGCTCGGTGAGGTCGAGACCGAGGGCGAAGGCGAGGGTGTCGAGACCACGGGCGGCGGCCTGGGCGGTGGCGGCGTCCAGGGTCTGTTTCTCCAGTTCGGCCAGGGTGGTGAAGATCTGTCCGAGGGCGGCGGGGACGTTGAGGTCGTCGGCCAGGGCGTCCCAGGCGGAGGCGAAGGGACCGGGGGAGGAGAGGCCGATTTCAGATTTCGGATGTGAGATTTCAGATGAGCCGCGCAGGCCCGCCTTCTCGCGCAGCGTCCGGGCGGCCTTGCGGATCTTGGCCAGGGCGGAGGCGGCGGCGGTCAGGCCGTTCATGGTGAAGTTGAGCTGGCTGCGGTAGTGGCCGGAGATGAGGGCGTAGCGGACCACGGCGGGCTCGAACCCCTTGTCGCGCAGGTTGTCGAGGGTGTAGAGGTTGCCGAGGCTTTTGCTCATCTTGGCGCCCTCGACCATGAGGTGGGCGCTGTGGAACCAGTGGTGGCAGAAGGGTTTGCCGGTGGCGGCCTCGCTCTGGGCGATCTCGTTCTCGTGGTGGGGGAAGCAGAGGTCCACGCCGCCGCCGTGGAGGTCGAAGGTCTCGCCCAAATACCTCATGCTCATGGCGCTGCACTCGATGTGCCAGCCGGGGCGGCCGTCGCCCCAGGGACTGGGCCAGAAGTTGGGGCCGTCCTCGGGCTTGTGGGATTTCCAGAGGGCGAAGTCGCGGACGGACTCGCGGTCGTATTCGTCGGCGTCGTTGGCCGTGCCGGCGCTGTTGGTGGCCTGCGTTTCGAGCTCGCGGTTTTCCAGGTGGGAAAGGCGGCCGTAGCTGGCGAAGGAGCTGACCTTGAAATAGACCGAGCCGTCGGCGGCGGCATAGGCGTGGCCCCCCTGGATAAGTTTCTGAATGAGATGGACTTGCTCCGGGATGTGTTCGGTGGCGGCGGGCTCGACATGGGGCGGCAGGCAGTGGAGCGCGGCGCAGTCGGCGTGGAAGAGTTTCGTCCAGCGCCGGGTGAAGTCCGTGAGGGTTTCCCCGGCGGCCATGGAGCCGCGGATGGTCTTGTCGTCCACGTCGGTCAGGTTGCGGACGTGGAGCGGGGAAAGCCCGTCGAGCTCCAGGCAGCGGCGGAGCACGTCCTGGATGCAGAAGGTGCGGAAGTTGCCGATATGGGCCGGGCCGTAAACCGTTGGTCCGCAGCAGTAAAGGCGGTAGCGGTCGCCGGCGGTGACCAGCGGTTTGGCGGAGCGGGACAGGGTGTCGTGCAGACGGATCATCTAGGAAATTAAAGATTAAAAATTAAAGATTAAAAATTGCCATGCCGTGACAGAGTTTTGCCGAAGGTGCTTTGTCACATGAGGTGTCAGCGGGAAAGGACGCGGGTTTCAAGCCGCCAGGAGGTGACGGGACTGGCCGTGCGGACCTCGATGCAGGTGTGGGAGGCGGGTTCGGGTTTGGTGGGATCGGTGAACAGGGTGAAGTTGGTCTGGGCGGACTGCTCGAGGACGAGGGGGCCGACGGACTTGAATTCAAAGCGTCCCACGGGTGAGTCGGCCGCATGGGTGAGGGGATCGGGTTTGGTGAAGGCGACCGGCCCGGCGTCGCCGAGGTGGAAACGCAGGCGCAGGATTTCGCGGACCCCGGGGGCGAGGGTGACCTGGTCGGTGATGACGAGCTTGTCGTGATCCCAGTCGAGTTTGCGGCTCCAGGAGGTGGCGAGCCCGTTGGTCGAGGGGGTGAGGTTGAGGATGGCGCTGCCGCCGGCCTCGTTGATTTTGCCGGGCCGGATGGTGCAGGTGGCGGCCGTGAGGGCTTTGCTTCCGATCTGAAGGACGTTGTGGGCGGCCTGGGAGGCGAAGTAGTCGGCCAGGCCGGCATCGCCCCCGGGAGGCGGGGTGCCGGCCTCGATGAGGATGGGGCGTCCGCGGCGGAAGTAGCTGACGTGGCCGCGGTCGAGGTGGGTGTCGGGGTCGCCGGGGTAACCCACGGTGGTCCAGAGCGCGCTGCCAAAATCGTCCCAGGAATCGCGCCATTTCAGGGTGGGGACAAAGGAGGAATAGCTCCAGAGGGGAGGGGCTTCGGCGGAAGCGGTGGAAAGATCGGAAAGGGCGATGATGCCGAAGCGGTCGGCGCTGGGGGCGGCGAACCATTTTTGGAGGAAAAACCAGGCCTGGGGCTGACCGAGGAGGACGGCCTCGCGGCTGTAGAAGCGCCGGAAATCCTCCTGGCGGGTGTCCACGGGGTGCAGTCCGGCGGTGCCCCCGGTGTTCATGAGGGAACGCCCCGGCATGAGGTGGCCGGAAATCCAGCCGAGGTGTTTGGGGAAGAAGTCGCTGCGGGCCAGCCAGGTCTCGCCCCGCCCGGCCAGGATGCGGGCGCAGCGGGCGAGGTTCAGATGGTCTTCCATGGCCTTGGGCAGGCCGCCGCGCCAGGCCCCGTTGACGTCGCCCTGTCTCAAGGTTACCCGCAGGTTGGCCAGGGCGAGGTCGTATTCCTCGCGGCAGACCTCGGTGCCGAGGCGGGTGGCGAGGCCGAGGACGGCCTCGTGGAACTGGATCCACTCGGAGGAGGCGGCGGCTTCGCGGCGCAGGGGGGGCGGGGCATCGGGCTCGGCTCCGGGCACGGGCGCCGGGTCCTTGAGAAAGGGCAGGCGTTTGTCGCGCAGGTCGGAGAAAAGGGGCTTGGCCGCATCGAGGAAGGCGAGGTCGAGTTTGGTGGCCAGATCGGGGGGAAGGTCGGCGGCGGGGAAAACCTCCAGGGTGTCGCGGAGGGCGCGGAGGGTGAGCCAATGGGCCTGGCCGGTGCGGGGCGCGTCCGGGGCGGAGGATTCGGGGCGGGCCAGGGGCTGCCAGGAGGCGATTTCGCCAAGTTGTTGCAGGACACGGAGTTTGAGGACGCCCAGGCCGGAAAGGCGGTAGGCGGCGGCGAGTTCGGGAAGCTCCTCGGCGAGCTGGCGGGCGAGGTGGATGTCGTCACGGGCCAGGGCGAGGGCGAGGGCCTCGGCGTCGGCCGGTTCGGCGGCGGGTTTGAGGTGGCGGGGCAGGGCGAGGCCGGCGGCGTCCTGGGCGCGGGTGATGAGGGGGGTCTCCTTGGCGAAGACGAGGGCCTGGGCGCGGTCGGCCAGGGCGCGGGCCTGGTTCAGCACGACCGGATCAGCCTTGGATTGATCCAAGCGCTGGGCGGTGGTGGCGGCCGGGTCCGTCCGGGCCGGAAGTTCGTGGGAGAGGGCCGAGAGCAGGGCCAGCGAGGTGAGGAAGCGCCTGGGACGGAGCGGAGGGGCGGCGGGACGGGGCGCTTTCATGGAAGGGGGAGAAGGGAGCGGAGCCGGGGGCCGCCTTCAACTGAAAAACCCCGGGCTGAGGATACTCGTCCGCCGGGTTTTGTTTTGGCAATCAGTTGGCAGTTGAACAAATCATCGCTTCGCCTCCTCTTATCAGCTTTCAAAACTTCTTCCCCCACCTCCACCATGCTGCCCAAAAAGTTTCTCATTCCCCTTCTCCTCGGTGCCAGCGGCCTTGCCGCCCCCGTTTTTGCCGCCGATGCCCCGGCTGAGTCAGCCAAAGCCGACGCCCCCTCCAAATCCACGGAGGCCGAGGCTCCCAAAGAGGAGACGGCAGAGGCCAAGGCCCGGAAGGCCGCGAAGGAGGAAATTGAAAAGATGCGCCTGGAGCGCGACAAGCTGGAGGCCCTGATGATGCTGGAGTCCACCCGCCAGTCGGCCGAACTCGCCGGCCTCCGCCGCGAGAAGGAAAAGCTTGAGGCGGAGCGCTCCATCGCCTCCGCCCGTCTTTCGGCCCAGTTTGCCGCCGGCGAGGACGAGGCCCGCAAGATCCGGGCCCAGATTGATCTGGAGGCCGCCCGTCTCGCCCCGAAGATGGAGGAGATGAAACTCAAGGAGCGTGAGCTCGGTTTCCAAAAGGCCCAGCAGGACGCCGAGTTTGCCCGGCTCCAGGCCGAGGTGACAAAACTAAACCTCGCCATCACCCGCCAGAGAACGGCCGACGATCTCGACAACCTCGCCCTCAAGGATCCGGTTTACAGCAAGACTCCCCTGGAGAACGGTGTGCTGACCATTTCCGACCGCCGCATCGCCCTGAACGGTCCGATCACCGCCGACACCGCCGACAACATCACGGAGCGCATCGCGTTCTGGAACAACAAGTCCGCCGAATACCCGATTTTCATTGTCATTGACAGTTCCCCGGGCGGTTCCGTCCAGGCCGGCTACCGCATCCTCAAGGCCATGGAGGGCAGCCAGGCCCCCGTGCATGTGGTGGTGAAAAGTTTTGCCGCCAGCATGGCCGCCTGCATCTGCACCCTGGCGAAGGAATCCTACGCCTACCCGAACGCCACCATCCTGCACCACCAGATGAGTTCCGGCCTGCGCGGCAACATGACCCAGATGAAGGAGCAGTATAAGAACTCCGAGGAGTGGTTCCAACGCCTGGCCAACCCTCTGGCCAAGAAGATGGGTTGGACCCTGGATGAGCTGGTGAAGAAGATGTATGAGCATAATTCCGACGGCGACTGGGATCAGTTTGCCGATGAGGCGGTGAAAATGAAGTGGGTGGACCACGTGGTGAGCGACATCCGCGAGACCGCCATCCTCCGCAACCCCGACGCCAAGGCCCCCGAAGCGCCCCGCGCCCCCATCCCGATGCGCGGGTCCGCGGAAAAAGCCGGCCCGGTTGACTTCCTCCAGTGGCAGCAGGACGACCAGGGCAAACTTTACCGCGAGCTGCCCCCGCTGGCCCCCTTCGACCATTACTTCCTCTACAACCCGAACCGCGAATACCGCTGGCGCTGAGGAGTTTCCGCACACACGTTTTGAACCGGCCCGGATTTCTCGCGAAGTCCGGGCCTTTTTGCGCCGAAGCACCTTTCTTCCGGGCCGAGGCGGGCGCAAAAAAGCCGCCGGGGAGACCGGCGGCTGGAAGGGGGCAAGATTCCTGGGATCAGGCGACCCGCTCGACGATGAGCGGGGCCACGGCCGGCCGTTTGGGGGCCAGGCGGTAGGCGTTGCGGAGGTAATCAAGGGCGGATTCCATGACTTCCTCGTCGTTGTAGTGGATCATCATGAGCGGTTCGCCCTGTTTGACCTGGGCGCCGACCTTTTTGATTTCGGAAACACCGACGGCGGGGTCGAACTTGCCGCCTTTTTTGCCGGTGGCGAGGATGTGGACGCCGCGGGCGATCATGCCGGCGTTGATGGTGTGGACATAGCCGCGTTTCGGCGCGGGCAGCTTGCGGACATACTTGGCGACCGGGAATTTCTCCGGGTTGTCAATGTAGGAGGGATCGCCGCCCTGGGCCTTGACGGCCTCCTTGAACTTGGCGAGGGCCGACCCGTCGGTGAGCACGCGCTCGACCGTCTGTTTGGCGCTGAGGGTGGAACCGGCGACGCCGGCGAGGCGGACGATTTCCATGCCGAACTTCTGGATGAGATCCTTGAGGTCCTCGGACCCGCCGCCCTTGAGCAGTTGGATGGCTTCCTTGATTTCCAGGGCCGTGCCGACGGTGTCGCCGAGCGGCTGGTTCATGTCGGTCACCAGCGCCACGCACTTGCGCTTCATCGAGCGGGCCACGCGGGTGATGGCGCGGGCCAGCTGCTTGGCCTGCTCCACGTCGCGGATGTGGGCCCCGTTACCCCATTTGACATCCACCACAAGGCCCTCGACACCGGCGGCGAGCTTGCGGCAGAGGACGGAGGTGGTGATGAGGGGGATGCTGGGGATGGTGGCCGTTTCCTGGCGCATCTTGTAAATGATCTCGTCCACCGGCGCGATCTCCTTGAGCTGGCGGGCGAAGGCCAGGCCGTGGTCGTAAAGCTGGCGGGAGAACTGGTCCTTGGTGAGGTTGGCGTTGAAGCCGGGGATGGCCCCGAGTTTGTCGAGGTTGTTGATAAGGAAATCCTCGTCGCCACCGTTCATGCTGGGGACGACGACACCGGTCGCGGCGGCCAGGCAGGAAAGGACGATGGAAGTCTTGTCACCCACGCCGCCGGTGGAGTAGCGGTCAATCTTCGGCTTGGTGATGCGGGCCAGGTCCACCACCTCGCCGGAATACATCAGCTCCTCGGAAAGCATGGCCATTTCCTGGGCGCTCATATCCTGGAAATAGATGGCCATGATGAGGGCGGCGAGCTGGTGCTCGGGCATCTTTTCGTCCAGCAGGGAGGACACCACATGGCGGATCTCGTCGTTGGAGAACTCGCCCTTGTCGCGCTTCTTTTCAATCAGGTAGGCGAAGGACGGCGGAACGTATTTGCGGAGTGTGGACGGACGTTTGAGTGTGCTCATGTAAAAGTTTGTGGCCGCCGCGCCTCACAGGCAGGCGTAAGAGGCCATTGTTCGGTAAACCAGAAAACGCCACTTTGTCGAGTTTTTTCGCCATCGGGGTGTTTCAAGACTTGCTGTGGTATAATTAAAACTTGTGTGAAAAAAACTGGCCTTTGAGGTAAATGAGTCAAACCATGGATTTAGGAATGACCGTTCTGCGACAACTCAATGAGGGCTCCTGGAAACTGTTTCTGTCAGAAAATGGCGGAAACGAGTCCGATGCCTTTGTCGCCGTCGCCATGCCGGTGTTGGAGCGTCTCCTCGTCCAGCTTCGCAGTCCGCTTCCCGCCCTCCACCGCCGTGACATGCTGAGGGAGATCTGGGATGCCAGCGTGAGGGTGGGGCGCCCCCTGAAGGCCAATCCCGACGAACCGCAGGAGCACCTTGACCTTTCGGCCCGTCTCAGTGACGCCATGGAGGAGGCCATGGAAAAGGCGGCGGTTCCGATCCGCCTGCTCAAACGGCCCCAGCAATTTGTCGTTTTTTCGCAATTCATGCGTTCCCTGTGCCACCCCGAGGTCCGCAATTGCACGCTCAGTTTCCGCAAGGCGGACAGCCTGGGAAAGTGTGAGCGACAGAATCTGGGCGTCTGCAAAAGCCGGCTCTCCGGATCCCATTGCGAGGAATGTCCGCTTTTCCTCACCCTGACGCCTGACAACCATCTCAAAACCCTGCTCCGTGCCTGGATTGATCCCGACACCGAGACCCTGGGGCGTTTTCAGGGGGTTTTTCTGCCGGAGGATTACCGCGATTTGCGCTGCTTCCTCCACCTTCACGCCCGTTTCGGGGGCCCTTCCGCA
Source organism: Opitutia bacterium (assembly GCA_031411855.1). Lineage (GTDB taxonomy): Bacteria > Verrucomicrobiota > Verrucomicrobiia > Opitutales > JANOBW01 > JANOBW01. The sequence continues at coordinate 12,354 of JANOBW010000350.1, read as the reverse complement.
ACGGTTTCCTCCTGAGGTTTGCAGCGGGGTGGCCGCCACCCGCAGGGGCCGCCCCGGATGATTCCCGAAAAACGGTTTGCCTTCGCCGCCCGGGAGGTTCTTTGAGACATCAGTCTTCACTTCACCTCATCCACCCCTATTTCGAACATGCCCGCCAACAGACCTCGCATCATGACGGTTGATGACAGTATCACCGTGCGGAAATTTGCCGAGATGGTCCTGACCAAGGAAGGCTATGAGGTGGCTTTGGCCGCGAACGGGAACGAGTTTCTCAGCACGGTGGAACAGTTTCAGCCCGACCTCGTGCTGCTTGATTTTGTGCTTCCCGATCTTCCCAGCCAGGACATCTGTGAACGGCTTCTGGGTTCGGAGAGGACCAAAAACATCCCCGTCCTGATGATCAGCTCGAATGGCAACGCCATCCGGACGATGTATCAGAACTGCAAGAACGTCAAAGACTACCTGACCAAGCCCTTCCAGGCCAACATTCTCGCCTCGGTCGTCAAACACGTCCTGGAAAAGACGCGCAAGGAGCAGGAGGAGGCGGCGGCCTCCGCCTCCGTGCAGGCCGCCATGAGCACGCCCCTGATGGACGACATCTCCACGGCCCTGCCGGTCCCGCCCCCCGTCCGTTCCGTCACCCGTCCGCCGCTCAAAATCGCCACCGGGCGCACCACCACCCCTTTTCCCGCCAAGGTCTCCACCCCGGCCCCGATGCCGGTCTCCCTCCCCCCCTCCGTCCCGGCCGCCGAGCAGTTGGTCGCCGGTGCCACCCAGGCCGAGGAGGCCCTCCTGCTCAAGATCCGCCAGGTGGTGGAAAACAAATACGCCTCGCTTGCCCGTTTTATTCCCGAACTCGAATCGAAGCGGGCCGGCAAAGCTCCGGAACCCTATTACCTCAGCTTCCTGGCGCGTCCCAAGGTGCTTTCCGACATGGCCCAGGCCCTGCGTGAGTTTCACGAGGAATCGGTCGGCGCCCCGACGACGTTGGCCGGCACCTCGGAGATCATGTCCACGGACACAGTCCTGCTCCACCTGGCCAGCAAAAATTCCACCGGAGCCCTCCACCTCCAGCTCAACGGCGAGTTGGTGAAGGTGTTTTTCCACAACGGCCTGGTCGCCGCCATCAGCTCCGACAACCCGAAGAACTACTGCACCGGGGCGGCCTTCGATTTCAAAAGCCTGGCCCGCGAGCGGATCACCCAGGCCGTGGTCCTGCAGCGCCGCTACGCCCTGCCGTTTTTCGCCGCCCTCCACCAGGACGGATATCTCAACGGGGAAAAACTGGCCGAACTCCTCCGCACCCAGGGGCGCAACACCATTGTCCGTGCCCTCACCGCCGCGTCCGTCGAATTCCGGTTCCATCCCCTCGCCAAACTACCCGCCTGGGTCGAACAGTTTTCCCTCAAACGCCCCGTCCGCGACCTCATGCTTGAGGTTTACCGCGGGGTGGAGGACTGGCTCACGATCGAGAGCACGATCGGGGACTACGAGGCCATTCTGGGCCGCTCCAAGGATTACTCCGACGCCCTCTCCCGCCTTCCCCTCACCGGTGAGGAAAAGCAGATCTTGGATCTCATTGACGGCCAGCTCTCCGTCCAGGAGGTCATCAACTGGAGCGGATCGAGCGCCTTTGTCGTCGGCGGCATCCTTTACCGGTTCATCAAAATGGGGCTGCTCGATTTCATCTACCGCCCTCCGGTGAAAAAGGATGCGGAGGCCTGATCCGCCAACCCCGCCGCCATGACCACCGCTCCCAACCCCGCCCCCGCCTGCGGTATTTTTTCCCGCCAAGGCCAGCTTTTTGCCCTGGATTCCCGCCACCTCCGCGAATTTGTCGAAACCAGGGAATTGGACCTCACCCTCATCCCCCGGGCCCCTTCCTGTCTCGCCGGTGTCCTGAACCTCCGGGGCGAGGTTCTGCCCGTCATCCTGCCCGACCGTTTTTTGGGTCTGCCGGACCACAAGTTTGAACGCGGCAAGCCGGTGGTGCGCATCCGCCATGAGAATCTTCATCTGGGGTTGCAGGTGGATTCCCTTCGCGCCGTCGCCCATGTCCCGGTGGAAAACCTGGCCCCGCATCCCCTGGCCCGCCATTCGCCCGTTTTCGCCGGCACCTTTGTTCTTCCCGGTTTTGGAGCCGTGGATCTGCTGGATCTCAACGCCCTGCTGGAACGTGTTTCCGCCCGGATCACGTTCGATCTTTGAGTCCCTATCCACGCCTGCTCTCCTATCCTTCCCCATTCGCTTCTGAAATCCAACCTCTTTCAGCTTTCCCTTCTTGTTTCTGAAATCTGAAATTTGAAATCTGAAATCCCCTCCCCCTTTCCCCATGCAGACCCGCGCCCTCTCCCTCAAACTTCTTTTCAACTGCGGCTGTGTCATCCTCTTTGTCCTCTTTGCGGTCCCGGTTTATTTCATCCTGAAGCAGACGTTCGAGGTCGCCGGCAATGCCACGGCCTCACGGGACGCCAACGACCTTGCCGATCAGGTCTTCAACGCCCGCGTCAGTCTCGTCCTCGAACGGGAGGCCGGTCTGGCCACCCTCCGCGCCGACAGCACCCCCAGCGACATGGAAATGGCCCGTCGCTCCGAGCGCGATGTGGACGAGGCCATCAAGGGCATTCTCGAGAAAAAGGAGGTCTTCGCCTCGGCCGCCGACTCGTTCAAACTCCTCTCGGACAAGTTTGAGGCCCTGAAAAAGGAGCGTAAGTCTTTGATTGACAAAAACTCCACCGAGGGCCGCTGGCAGAGCGCCGCCACGGACTGCCTGAACGCCGTCGTCACCCTGGGCCGGGCCGCCTTCATCCCCTCCTCCGGGGCCGATCTCGGCCGGTATGCCAAAACCCTGCGCGACGACGTTTCCGAGTCCGTTGAAACCCTCCGCCGCCAGAACTCCCTGGCCAACGAGGTCCTCCGCGGCGGCAAGCGCCTGAACTCGCAGCAGGATGACGATCTCCGCCAGCTGGCCTTCGCCCTGGAGCGGTCCTCCTCCGGCCTCATCAATCTCGCCAACACCCCCGCCACCGCCAGCCTGATTCTTCTCTCCCCCGATCTTCCCAAGTCCCTCACCCGCTTCAAACTCTCCAGCGAGCGGGTCAAAACCCAGCTGGATTCCATCGGTGAGACCGGCCGCAAGGGCGATGCCGGGGCCGTGGTGGCCTACTCGGTCACCCTCGAGGCCTGGACCCGTGATTTTAACGAGGCCATCAGCGACCTGAAGTCCATCGCCCAGCAGGCCAGCATCCTGGGCAAGAACGCGCAGCAGCAGACGGCCGGCAACGCCTCCTTCGCCATCATCCTCAACATCACGGTCGCCGTGGTGGCCCTTCTCTTCATCACCGTCCTGGTCTGGCAGTTTCACAGCCGCATCCTCGGCAAACTCACCACCCTGACCGATGTCGCCATCCGCATTGAGCGCGGTGATGAAAAGGCCCGCGCCCCGGTTTACTCCTCCGACGAAATCGGCGTCCTCGCCGCCACCTTCAACAAGATGCTGGATGCCCGGCAGAAGGCCCGGGAAACGTCCGAGGCCGACTACCGCCATCTCCAGGAAGGGGTGCAAAACCTCCTCAAACTCACCCGCGAGGTTTCCCGCGGCGACCTCGCCGTGCGCATGCCCGCCACCCAGGGGGTCCTCGGCCAGGTTTCCGATGCCATCAACGGCATGTTGAAAAACTTCTCCCAACTGATCCTTGATGTGCAGGTCCTCGCCTCCCGCGTGGCCACCGCCTCCAAGGAGATCCAGGCCTCCTCGGAAAACCTCAACAAGGGCTCCGTCGAGCAGACCCGCGAAATCGAGCGCACCAACGCCGCCATCGAAAAAATGGCCGCGCAGGGCCAGCAGATCGCCAAAAACTCCGAAGGCACCTCCATCGCCGCCGACAAGACCCGCTCCGAGGCCGAGGAAGGCTCCCGCACCGTCGTCCAGGTCATGGACGGCATGGAGCGCGTCCGCTTCAACGTGCAGTCCGGCGCGAAAAAAATCAAACGTCTCGGCGAGCGCTCGATGGAAATCTCCACCATCGTCAACACCATCTCCGACATCTCCGCCCAGACGGACATGCTGGCCCTCAACGCCGCCCTCGACGCCGCCCGCGCCGACCAGGCCGACACCGGTTTCTCCGACGCCGTCCGCCGCCTCTCCGAACGCGTCGCCGCCGCCACCGCCGAGATCGGCGAGCTCATCTCCGGCATGCAGGCCGACACCAACGAGTCCGTCGCCTCCATGGAAACGCAAACCACTGAAGTGGAACAGGAATCCCGCATGGTTTACACCGCCGGCGAATCCCTCAAACGCATCCGCGACTCCGCCCTCTCCTCCGCCTCCCTCACCAAGCAGATCAACGAGGCCGCCAAGGCCCAGGTGGAGGAGACCGACGATGTCATCAAGGCCATGCAGGTCGTTTACCAGATCGCCGCCCATGCCCAGAAGGAGGCCGAGCAGACCAAAAACGCCACGGAATCCCTCTCCATCCTGTCCGGCTACCTCTCCTCGCACATCTCCCAGTTCCGCATCGCCGACTCCACCGCCGCGCCCAACGCGCCGTCCGCCCCCAAGGGCCCGGCCCCCTCCGCCCCGAGCTTTCCGTCCGCCCCCGGCCGCTCCTAATCCCCAACCTTCCCCAGGATTCCAGCCGTGATGAAGCCAGCCAGCGACGACGCCCGCTTTGCCCCTCCCCCGGACGACCCGACCCTGAACGCGCCCGATCCCACGGACGTGGACCAGGATCTGATGGTGTTCTTCCTGATGGAATGCGCGGAAAACTTTGAGAACATCGAGGCCTCCCTCCTGGCCCACGAACGCACCCCCTCCGCCCCGGAGCCGGTCAAAAACATCTACCGCCTTTCCCACTCCACCAAAGGGGCCGCCAACTCCATGGGATTCGCCGCCCTCGGGGGCCTGTTCCACCATGTCGAGGATCTCATGGAGGAGGTCGTCGAGGGCCGGGCCAAACCCCATCCCCCCTCCCTCGCCAACCTGCTCCTCAGCATCCTGGATGTGTCGAAGGTCATGCTGACCGACGTCCAGGCCGGCAAACCCCTCTCCGCCCACCGCCCCAAACTCCGCGAGCTGCTGACCAGCCTCATCCGCCTCCGCACCCTGTCCAACATCGAGGATGAGACCCCTGACCGCGTCGCGGCCCCCGCGCCCGCCCCCCAGCCCGATTTCGCCCCCTCCGCCGCCGATCTTCTGGCCGCGCCCGCCCCTGCCGCCGCCGATGCCGAGGACGAGGCCACCGAGGCCGCCGCCGAGGGGGACCTGCGAGTCCTCCGCGTGGAAACCGAACGCGTGGACGCCGTGGCCCGCCTCCTCGACGAGCTCGTCATCGCCCGCACCCGCCTGGAGCGCGACATTTCCCAGCTCATGTCCCTGCGGAAGGAACTGGCCCGTTCCCGCCAGCGCCTCACCCACGTCGTCGCCGAGTTCCAGGAGCGCTTCGAGTTTTCCCTCTCCCACGGCCAGCCCCTCGGGGCCGGAGCTCCCCCCGCCGCCCACCCCGGCCCGGAGGGGACTCCCGCCGAGGCCAAAAACGACGCCGGTTTCTCCGACCTCGAACTCGACCGCTACGACGACTTCAACATCCTCACCCGCGCCCTCGTCGAAATCTCCGCCGACTCCGGCGAAATCATCTCCTCCCTCAACCGGCAGTTCACCACCCTCACCAACGACACCGCCGATTTCTCCTCCGCCACCTCCCGCCTCCAGGAGGAGATGCTCCACATGCGGATGGTCCCCCTCCGCCGCCTCTTCCGCCAGCTCCAGCGCGGTGTGCGCGACGCCGCCCAGTCCGAGGGCAAACAGGCCGACATCGTCCTCGAAGGCGGCAAGGTCCGCATTGACAAGATCATCTTCGACAAACTCGTCACCCCGCTCCTCCACCTCGTCCGCAACGCCGTTTCCCATGGCATCGAGCCACCGGCGGACCGCCTCAAGGCCGGCAAACCCGAGGCCGGCCTCATCACCCTCAAGGCCGAGCAGGACGGCAACCACGTCCGTCTCTCCCTCCGCGACGACGGCCGCGGCCTTGATCTCAACGCCATCCGCGAGGTCGCCCTCCGCAAGGGCCTCCTCAAGCCGGGCGAGCAGGCCACCGAGGCCCGCCTCAAAAACATCATCTTTGAGCCCGGCTTCTCCACCGCCTCCACCGTCTCGGCCGTTTCCGGACGTGGCGTCGGCATGGACATCGTCCGCCAGGAACTCATCCGCCTCAACGGGGCCATCGAGCTCCACTCCGAGCCCGGCCGCGGCACCCTTTTCTCCCTCCGCCTCCCGCTCACCACCTCCGTCAACCAGGCCGTCCTCATACGCGTCGGCGGCCAGCAGCTCGCCCTCCCGCTCAACTATGTCGAGCATGTCGAGGAGGGGTTTGATGACAACGTCGAGGTCGTTGACGGCCATGAGTTTGTCAAACACAAGGGCCAGCGCGTCCCCCTCGTCCGCCTCGACCTCCTCCTCGGCTTTTCCGACGGCTCCAACCCCGCCGCCGGCGACATCGTCATCACCGCCGTGGGCGCGGACCTTCTCGCCGTCCACGTGGACGAGGTCCTCCAGCGCCAGGACATCGTGGTCAAGCCGCTCGGCACCCTCTTCACCAAACACTCCTTCCTCTCCGGCGTCACCCTCACCGGCGGAGGCCGCATGGTCCTCGTCCTCGACCTCCCTGGGATCGCCCGCAAAATCAAGTCCTCCGGCCTGGCCCATGCCCATGCCCGCACCACCCAGTTCAACGCCCCCACCGGCAAAGCCGCCGAGGCCCGCACCGTCCTTGTGGTGGACGACTCCCTCTCCATCCGCAAAATCTCCGAGAGTTATGTGACGCAGCTTGGTTATCCGGTCGAAACCGCGGTGGACGGCGCCGATGCCCTCGCCAAACTCCAAAGTGGCAATGGCCGCTATGGCATGGTCCTTTCCGACCTGGAGATGCCGCGCATGAACGGCTTCGAGCTCATCCGTGAGATGCGCAAGGCCGATGACCTCCGCGACATCCCCGTCGTTGTCGTCACCTCCCGCGACGCCGAGAAACACCGCCAGGCCGCTTCCGAGGCCGGGGCCAACGCCTACGTCACCAAACCCTTCACCACCGACCAGCTGGGTGAATACCTCCGCACCTACCTTTCCCAGGAGCGGTCCATCTCCTCGCGCCGCATCCTGGTCGTGGACGACTCCCTCTCCATCCGAAAGATCGGGGAAAACTATGTCTCCGCCCTCGGCTACGAGGTGGATGTCGCGGTGGACGGTCTCGACGCCCTCGAAAAACTCCGCGCCAAGGACTACGGTCTGGTCCTCTCCGATCTCGAAATGCCGCGCATGAACGGCTTCGAACTCATCACGGCCCTCCGCCGCGAAGAACGCCTCAAACACATCCCCGTCGTGATTGTGACCTCCCGTGATGCCGCCAAACACCGCGCCCGCGCCGAGTTTGAGGGTGCCCACGGCTACATCACCAAACCCTTCACCCAGGATCAGCTCGGCGAACGCATCGCCCACGTCCTCGAACAGATCGCCAACCCGCCGGACGCCAAAGGCTGAAAGCCTTTGGCAATTAAAAATTAAAGATTGAAAATTAAAAATTCCATACAGCCCTCGAGACTCAAAACGCCCTACCACCCTTTCCCGGCCAAGAGTCGGATCAAGGCTCCCTTCCTCTCTCACCGGCCCCCTTACTCCCTCAATTTTTAATCTTTAATCTTTAATTTTTAATTCCTGTATGCTCAAGGATTCCAAACATCTCGTCTTTGACCTCGGTGCCCACGTCTGCGCCCTTCCCGCCGGCCTCTTCACCTCGGCGGCCCGGCTGCGGGACGCCCGCCTCTTTCCACTCCGCGATGGCGGCACCCTCTGTCCCGGCTGGATTCTGGTGGACCGCACCCCCGTCCTCCTCCTTTCCCTTCGCGCCCTGGCCGGCATTCCCGCCCCCACCGAACCCGCCCGCCGCTCCAAACCCCCGTTCCCGCCCCGCCCCGTCCCCCTCAACGCCCAGAGCGCCCTGGTCCTCGCGAAACACCTGCCCCCCGCCGCCCTTTTGGTGGATTCCGCCCGGGGCCTCGACGCCCTCCGCACCCACAAGTCCAACTGCCTTCCCGTGCCCGATGACGGCTCTTTCGGACGCCCCGGGGTGCTGGGCTCCGTCCTGCATTGGAACGACCGGGAAATCCACCTCTTCGAACCGTCCGCCCTGCTGACCCCGGACCTGTCGGAACGCCTCGCCGGCTTCGCCAAAATCGCCTCCACCGCCGCCGCCCATTACCTCGCCCTGTCCGAGGAGGAGAAACGCCTCCGCAAGAACCCCGGGGCCGAAGCCTGCTTGGAACTGGCCGACCGCTACCGCTCCCACGATTTCGACCGCGAGGCCGAGGAGCTGCTCCGTTTCGCCGAATCCCTCTCCGTTGCCGCCCAAGGCGAGGCCGCCCCCCTCTTTCAAGGCCGTTTCACCCTCTCCTCCCTGGCCTCCCTCGTGGCCGCCACCGCCGCCGCCAAACGCACCGGGCTCCTCCGCCTGGAATCGGACCAGCGCGGGCTGAACCTCCACTTCCAGCAGGGCAACCTCCTCCGCCTCGATGGCGACACCGCCCCCGGCACCTCCGCCCTCGACACCCTCCTGGCCCTCGGCAAAGGAGACTACCGTTTTCACGAGACCTCCCAGCCCACGGCCAAGAAGGACCCCCAGGCCCCCACGGTGGAAAACCTCACCCACGAACTCGCCAGCCGCCTCAGTCCCAAGGACTTCGACGCCGCCTGAGGCTTGCTCCCGGTCCCCCCTGCCTCACTTGGGCCGGGCCGCCGGATCGGTGGTGAGGAAAACACGGTCGAGCTTCGCGCCGGCCTCGCGCACCCGGATGTCCAGGGTGGACAGCCCTGGCGGAAGAAGCAGTGGAAGCAGTTTGCCGTTGTCCCCGTTGAGCGGGACCCAGGTCCAGGAGGGGCGCACACCCAGGGCCCAGGTGGTGGGAGGCAGGAGGGTTTCACGCCGCGCGGAGAGGCTGACAAAAAAGGAGTCGTTGTCCGGTGTGGGGGAGAGCACCCGGCCCCACAGATAGCGGGGGGCTTCGCCGGAGGCGTTGAGGCTCAGCCGGATGCGCCCGACCGAGCTGCCGGCGCGTTCGCCCGGGGTGGAGGGCATCCAGGCGTAGTGACCGTCCTGCGCGGCGGGATCGTCCGCCACCACCATGGGGGGAAGGACCAGGCCTTTCTCCGCCTCGGCATAGGTCCCGCCGTTGGCCGGAAGTGGGAGGATGTTGGAGCTCAGGGCTTTCTGGGCCGACTTGACCGGTTCAACGGTTTCCAGCAGGGCGGCCCCGAGGTCCTCCCCGTCGCGGGCCAGGACATGGCGGGGCGTGGCCGGCTCCGGGGCGGCGGCGCTGAGAAACGGCGCGGAAGTTCCCACCGCCAGAGGCCCGTCGGTGCCGTTGACCCGTAGGGAAACACTGGTGCCATCCGCCTTCACCTCGGCCCGGGCCGAGTCAAAACCCCGCCGCCAGGCCGCGACCGCCTCGGGTCCGGCGAGGCCGCTTCCGATCCGCACCCAGAGGGCGGCCCCGGGCGGGATGTCCCCGGGGCGGGCCTGGCCCGGCCGGTGATGGGTGATGGTCAACCTCATGGCTCCGAACGTGTTGCCATCACAGACCAGGGCGGCGGCGGATTCGGCGCCGGAAACATCCCGCGACCAGGGCACCCGGATTCCCACCGTGGCCGTGCCCTGGCGGACCACCAGGGAGGCTCCCGGTTTGAGGGGAAACTCCGTCTTCTGGCGGGGTTTGATGGTGACCTTTTCCCCGCCCACCCAGACTTCGTCCACGTTTTCCGGCAGGACAAAATGCGACTCCAGCGTGGCGGTCTCCTCGGGCACATCGGCCGCGCGGTAAACCGCCAGACCGAGGGCGTCCACCCGGCGCTGGGCCGCCGTCCAGAGCGGCTGGAGGTGGATGGTTTTGCTGTGGGCCAGGCTCTCCTTGACCTTCTTTTTGCCGTAGGGATCGGAGCGGCCGTCGGGGATGAAGTAGCCCCTCACCCTATCGCGCGGGCCGGGCAGGTCCACGGTCAGCGGCAGGTCCATCCGGCCCCCGTAGCCGGTTGCGGCGGAGGAGAGGGTCACGTCGGCGCAGAGGTGATGGGTCCGGGTCTGGTCGCGGTCCGTGCCCCAGATCTGGGTGACGGTGCGGGGAAACTGCCGCGACATCTCGCGGAAACGGCCTTCCGCCGGGGCCTCCTGAAAGGCGAGGTAGATGAGGCCGCTGGCCTTGGGGGCGGGCGGGGTGATCCAGCCGTTGGACCGGAGGTGCTCGTCGAGTTCCCCCTGCCCGCGCAGATAGTCGTAGGTCCGGCTGTGGGCTCCGGCGAGTTTCTGGGAGGCGGGAAACCAGTTCAGGGCGATGTCGGTCCAGAGCAGCCTGCGGATGGCGCGGGCCTGATCCCGGACGCGTGGATTCTGGGCAAACCTTTCGATGAGAAGGACATCGGTAAGGTCCACCCCGTAGTAGGTCGGGCTGTCAAACTCATGGATTCCGGCCTCGGAGAGGTGGAAGGTGATCCGGTTGAGCCGGGCCGCGCCCTCGGCCGCCGCCGCCGGGTTGCCCAGGGCCTCGCCCAGCAGGACGAGGTTGCCGGCGTTCATCAGGGCGATGTTGGTGTAACTCTCGTTCACGCGGTGCCGGAGCAACCCCTCCACGCCCAGTTCGAGCAGTGTTTTCAGATTCCGGTAGGTGGCGTTGTCCAACCGGTCCTGGTGGCGCAGCCAGAGCAGGGAGCCGGACTGCATGCAGAAGTCCACCGCGTTGAAGTCGAAGACATCCTCGTGGCCCCAGCTCCAGCGGAAGTTGCCGTAGCCTTTTTTGGACGGATCCCGCTCCTGCATCCGGGCGGCGGTGGCGAAGAGGCGTTCCAGGCGCTCGGGATGTTCCCCGGACTCGCACAGGGCCAGGGCGTAACTGAACAGGTCGCGCGAGGCCAGGCCGGCGGGAGGTTCCCCTTCGACCATCTTCCAGACGCGTTCCCCCTCGCTGACGGACTGGGCAACCACGGCGGAATCCGCCTTCACCGCCTCCGGACGGGAAGGTTTTTCGTTTTGGGCCCCAAGCGGGGAAGCCAGGAAAACCAGGGCGAAGACGGGCCGGAGCAAAGGAGTGACGGTCATGGGGTTGGACTTGCGGTATGACTTCGCCGCTCCCGAAAAGATCACCGTGGGCCGGGATTATGTGCGGAAGGAAAAGTGGACCAGATACCCGAACATCAGCCCGGAAACCAGAAGCGGCCAGGCCGGGTTGTGCAGCGGATGGCAAAAGAACGCCGCCAGCAGCCCGCAGATGCCGACCGTGAAACAACCCAGGATGGCAAACCCGGGGACGGCCGAGTCCTTAGGGAGGCATTCGCGCTTTCCCGGGGCTTTGGATTGCCTGGATTCGGAAGCAGGCGCGGGAGTTTGCGGGGAGAATTCTGACATGGGGATGGGTGGAGGTGAACGCGCTTTACCCTCCGTGGCCAGCACTTGTTAGGGGCCGGTTTTGGCCGGCTGGATCTCGCTGGCGAGACGGTCCATGACCTCAAGGGAAGGGGAGGGGATGACCGCCGAAATGGTGGGCGGGATGCCGGAAAAGCCCGAGGCCGCGGCGGGGTCAATGGCGGCGCGTTCCGTCCTCAGGCCGTGCTCCCGCCAGGCCAGGGCCTGGATTTCGGGGGACTTCATGGCCTCCAGCAGTTTGCGTCCCGTGTCGGTCAGGGCGATCATCGGGTGGTTCGACCAGATGGTGGGCTGCGGGTAGAGGATGCGGAGGCGGCGTTTGATCTGGGCGGCGAAGTCGGGGTTGGCGCAGGCAAACTCGATCAGCTGGTTCTCATATCCGGCCACGAGCGGGTAGGCGCCCATGCCCTGCTTGAGGTATTGGCTGAAAAGCTCGCCGCTGGAACTCTGCACGTAGCCGAGGCTTTCGACCATGGACCTGAGCTGCGGGCCGACCTTGGCGAAGGCCGCCAGATCCAGCGTGTCCTGCCCCGACAGGGTGGTCCCGACCAGGGCGAGGTATTGCCCGCCGCTGTTGGACTTCGAGGGATCGGTGAACGCAACCTTCATGGAACCAAAGAGATCGGGGACGCCGAGGTCCTTCCATTTCCGGCGTTGCGCGAGGGTTTCGACAAACTTGGGCAGGTCCGTGAGGTAATGGACGCCGTCGCGTTCGGCCACCATGCCCTGCTGGGTCAGCGCGGCCTGGACGGTGTCCCACGAGTAGATGACGATGGGCGAGACGAAGAGGACCTCCTCGGCCTTGCGGCTGCGGTTGGTGCGGCGGAACTGCTCGCTCTGGTTCTGGCTGGCTGGCCAGACGAAATCAACGCCGTCCAGGGGTTCCGTGGTGACC
>JANOBW010000349.1:0-14616 GCA_031411855.1 Opitutia bacterium | reverse complement strand
AGCCTGCGTCACAGAGGAATTCGTCGTGATCGTCCGCGTCGCGCCGCCGAGATCCAAGGTGCCCACGCCGGGGGCGAAGAAGTTGAGCGCATTGCTCGTGGCGGAGGTCCCGGTGATCAGCGCCTCGCGGTTCGTGTTGCCGGTAGCATTCCGGTTGTTGTCGAAAGTCAGGTTGCCGCCCAGGACCAGCTTGCCGCCAGCGCCGGTGACGATTCGACCCATGTTGGCCGTGCCACCGCGGACATTCACCGCGCCCACCGTTTCGGTGAAGCCGTTCAAATCAAGCGTCGCACCGTAACCGACCGTATTGTGGGTGAGCACATTCAGCGTCGATGTGTCGGAGATCTGCTCATTCGCCATGAGGCGGACGACAGCGTAATCAACCGCCGCCCCGCCGGTGGCGATGCTGGTGTCGAGGTTCAGGCCGCCCGCGCCGATGGCGTCGACGCCCGCCGTCTTGTTCAGCAGCAGCAGGCCCTGGCCCATGTTAAAGGCTCCATCAAACGTGTTCGCCGTCGTGCCGCCCAGCACCACCGTGCCGGCGCCCGCATTTTTCGTAATGGTGAAAGTCCCAGCCCCGTCGGTGATGGCCCCGTTCACCGTCAGAAGCCCGGTGGCGTCGGCGTTCAGATTGGCATTTCCCAGCAGGGTGACCCCGCCGGCGATGGTCGTCTTTGCCGAAGTCAGCGTCGTGGTGATGGGCACGATGACCGCCGTGTTCTGCGAGGCGAGCCCCGCACCGGCGTCCAGGCTGACGGCGCCGTTTTGCGTGAAGGCGTGGCCGGTGGCGCTGGCGAAATTGATGGTGGCGTTCGTGCCCACTGTCAGGGTGCCGGCGCTGGTGGTGTCAAAGCCGCTGGTTTCCAGAATGCTGGTGGTGGCCGCGCCCTGGTTCGGGGCGACGATGTTGTTCGTCATCGCATAGGTCAGGCCGCCAGTCACATTGGACAGGGCGGAAGCCGGAAGGCCGACGGTGGCCATGTTCGTGATGCCCGCGCCAGTGGTGGGAGCAACCGGCTGGTCCAGTCCCTGGTAGGCGACTTGGAGGCCGCCGCCAGTACCGCCGTTGGTGTTTTTCACCGTGATCTGGTGAGCCCCGGCGGAGAGGTTCAGCGTTCCGCTGTTGATCGGCGCCCCGAGGCCATGAGAGCCCTCAGTTTGGACGATCTGCTGGCCGTCAATGAACAGGGAGGCCCCGTCATCGCTCGCCATCGTGAAGGTGTAGCTGCCCCCCGCCAGGATGTTCAGCAGGCCATTGTACGTGACGGCATAGCGGTCAATAAACGCCGCCGCAGGTGCCAGGCCCACGCCCTTTGGCACAGTGAGGTTCAGTCCCCCGCCCGCCGCACCGGGCAGACCGGTGATGGGGTCGATGGTGGCCTGGTTCGGCACGTTCAGCGCTGCGTCGATCCGGGTGGCCAGCGTCGGCTGGGTGTGCCACGGGGTGGCAAAAGTGTCGGTCACGCTGGCCGGGTTCGTGATCCAGCGGCCGGAGACGCCGGCAGTGGTCGTCAGCCCGGTGCCGATGGACGGCGTGAGGGTGAGGCGGCCGCCATTCAAAGTGAGGTCGCCGGTGCCGACGGACGTGGTCGAGCCCGCACCGAAGCCGACCGAGGCCACGGCCTGGGTGTTCGCGTCCACCTGGAGGCCGCCCGTCCAACCGGCGGAACTGCCGCTCAGGATGACGCGGCCGGTGCCGGCCGTCGGGCCGGAGGCAATCAAATTTCCAGATCCGCTGATGGGGCCGGACAGGGTGAGCGTGCGGCCGGTGCCGGTGGCGTTGAAGTCCCGGGCCCGCGCCGCGAAGTTCCCACCCGCCGTGATCGCTCCGCTGTAGGTGCTGTTGCCCGAGTTGCCCGAAATCGCCCCGCCATTGGCCGTGATCGCCCCGGTCCATGTGTTGTTCGTCACCACGACCTCACCGGTGCCGTCCACCGTGATGGCCGCAGGCGTGGTGCCCAGGGCCTGCAGGTTCTGGATCTCCGTCTGCCCGCCGGAAACCCGGAGAGCCCCGGTGTAGCCGGTGTTGGGCGAGGTGAACTGAAGCGTGCCAGCCCCGGTTTTCTGAATGTTCCCGCTGCCAGTGAGCACGCCCGGTGCACTGAGCAGGATTTTTCCGCCCGGCCCGGTCTGAGTCACGTTCAGAATGCTGGCGGCGGTGGCATTGAGCTGTCCCGCAGTGCCAAGCGTCAAAGTTCCAGCGCCTGCGTGGCTGAGCGTGCCTCCGTTCAGATTGAGCGTCGGCACCCAGGTTCCCGCGCCGGCATTCAACTCCAGGGTGGCAGTACTGGCGATGTCCACCGCCCCCGTGCCGAGCGCGGCGAGATTCGTCACCGAGAGAACGCCCGCGTCCACCTCCGTCGTGCCCGTCCGCGTGCTGGCCGCGCCCAGGGTGAGCGTGCCGTTGCCGGCTTTGGTGAGCGCATCGGTAGTGGCCGTCAGCGCGGAGGAAAGGGTGAACACCTGGGACGCCCCGACGCTCACGGAACCGCCGCCAGCGCCCAGCGTCACCGTCCTGGCAGACGCAAATCCGGCGCTGATGGCCAGTGTGCCCCCGTCGATGGTCACGCCATTCGCTCCCGCACCCAGGTTGTTGTCCGCACTCACTGAGAGCGTGCCGCCGTTGACCGCCACACCGCCGGAAAATCCGTTCGCACCGCCGAGCACCAGCGTGCCTGCTCCACCCGTCGCCAAGCCAGTCGTGCCGAGGAGCTTCGCATTGATCGTCGCCGTGTCCGCCAGGTTCGTCACTGAGATGGAAGGCGCCGCGCCCGCTAGGGTGACGTCCCCTCCCCCACCCGTGATCGTGTAGCCGCCCGTGGCAAAAATCAGCCCGCCTGCCGTGACCCCCGCTGGATCAATCCCCACGAGACCTGTGCCCACCGTGCCCCCGAAACGGGCCGTGTCGTTCAGGGAATTGTCCCAAGTTGTCGTCGCCCCGTTCCACCAGTTGCTGGCCACCAAATTGTCCCACGTCCCAGCACCGCCCAGGGTCCCCACTCCGGATGGGTCCCAGTCCAGCGTCACGGCACCCAATGGCAGGGCCGAAAAAGCCAGGGTCAGTCCTGCCACGCGAACCATGCGGTCCAGCGGGCGGCGAATATTTCCAATGAGATAGGGGGCGGGGTTTTTCATGAAGTTAACTGGCTTTCAAGATTTTAGACAAAACGGAAGCAATGAGAGAGGCTCCTCGGCCTCGATTTATCCCAAAATGCTAAACGAACGTCAATAAAAATGCCAACCTGCCGAAAATTTCTCAGCCTAGGGGAAACCCCGCCCCACCCTGCGCAGAAAGTCAAAGCCCCACGCCCCGTTCCATCCACGAAAAAGCCCGGCCGCCACTAGGACGACCGGGCTTTCGAAAGGAGGGGCCGGATCCGCAAGCGCGGCGGATCAGGACTGGGACCGGACGCGCAGCAGCTTCCGGCGCTCGCGCCATCCGGCGGAGCCCAGCAGGAGCAGGGCGGTAAGGACGCCGCCCGCCTCGGGGATCGGAGCCAGCTCATTGCCGCCGGTTCCCGTCCAGCCGGTGGGCAGGGTGTAGGCGGTGCTGCCACCGTCGCTGTAGAAGGTGATGTCCGTGAGGGCGATATTCGCACCAAGGGAACCGGGGGTGATCAACAGCTGGTCAAGACCTCCACCAGTTTGAGTCGTTCCCGACCAGTTCCAGATCTGCACCGCAACGCCGGTGGCGCTGCTCGCGAGGCTGGCGAAGGTGAGCACGCTGGCCGTGCTGCCCATGTCGATGACCCGCACTCCGGAGCCCGTCGTGAGCGTCAGAGCACCGAAGCTTTCCGTCACAGAGCCGCTGGTCACCAGCTTCGAAGCCGTGCTGGCACCGCCGATGGAAACGGAGGCCGCATTGTTGACCCGGTCGGCATTCGTGCCGCTCAGGAGGAGGGTGCCGCCGCTGATGCTGACCGCGCTGGTGTCGCGAATGGCGCCCGCGCCGCCGATTTCCAGCGTGCCCTGGCTGATCGTGGTGGAGCCATCATACTTGTTCAGCCCGGTCAGGGTCTGGGTGGAGGAGCCATTCATGACCACGGAAAGCGTGGCCGGCGTGACGGTGTTCGGGCTGTTGTTGCTGATGGTGCCGGAGAAGGTGGCGGTGGACGAGTTGGTCAGAGTGAGCGTCGAGTTTGAGGTGGAGCTGGTGTTGGTCACCGCTCCGTAGCCAGTCAGGCCGGTCAGGCTCTGGTTAAAACCGGAGGTGTCGTAGACGCCGCCGTTCACCGTGATGCCGGCAGTCGTTGGCAAGGCGTTGTTCACGCCGTTGGCGAGAATGCCGCCGTTGATGATGGTGCCGCCGGTGTAGTTGCTGGCCGCGCTGATCGTGGTGCGTCCGCCGGTGGTGGTCACAGCCACTGTGCCCGTGCCGTTGGTGACCGGGTTCGTGGTGACTGCCATGTTGCCGGGACCGGCGAAGGTCAGGGTGCGGGCGCCGTTGGCGGAGGAAATGCCGCCGCTCAAGACCGTGAGGTTGCCGTTGTCGACGCAGTCTCCCGCCTGGGTGATGGTCGCATTCTGGTTCAAAGTGAGCGCACCAGAGAAGGTGGCAGTCCCCTTGGAGTCACTGCCGCCGATGGAGTAGCCGCCGGTAGTCGCCTGGTTGGCCACGGTGATCGCACGGGCCACCGTCACTCCACCAGCCGCCTGGAGGCTGACGGCGGAGTTGTTCGTGGTCGTCGCCGCATCGCCGAGGACAATGGCGGAAGCGGCATTCCCGAAGACTCCGTTCGCGCTCACCGGAGCATTCGCCCCGGCAATCAACCCGCCCGCACTGATCGTCGTCGTGCCGGTGTAGGTGCTGGCATTCGTCAGGGTCACCACTCCAGTGCCTGTCTTCAGGACGGAACCGGAACCGGTGACAAGGGCATTGGAACTGCCATTGGTGGTCTGGTCAAAATTAACCCGGTTCGCCGTGAAGGCTCCGGTCGCAATCGTGCCAGGCAGGCTGGTGGTGGATCCTTTCAGGGTGATTCCGCTGGTCGCCAGCGTGGTCAAGCCGGAGAAGGTATTGGCACCGGTCAGCGTGTAGGTGATGGCCGGAGTGGTGGCGGCGTTGGAATTCGTCAGGCTGAGGCTGCCAGATCCGCTGATGGCACCGGCAAACGTTCCATCCGTCCCCTGGCTGAAGGCCAGTGACCCGTGGTTCACCACACTCGATCCGGGAACGGTGGCCGTTGTGCCCGCCACCGTGCCGGAGTAAATCAGCGTGCGGCCGGTGTAGTTGTTCGTGGCGTTGGTCAGATTCAGCGTGTTCCCGGCGAACTTCACCAGGTCGCCCGCGCCGGTGACCTGACCAGCGATCGTGCCGGAAAATGCCCCCGTGTCGAATGCGCCGAACGAGTTCGCCGGCAGAGTGACCGTGCGGCCCGAAGCCAGCGTGATTCCGGTGGCATTGAAGCGGATGGTGCCCCCGCCAAAACGAATGGCGTTCGTCGCGGCCCCCAAGTTTACATCAGCATTGATGTTCAGCGTGGTTCCATTGACCGTCGTGGTTCCGGTCAGCGTGGTGCTGTTGTCACCCACAAGGGTCAGCATGCCAAGGCCGCTGACAGTCAAGCCGCCGGAGCCGGAAATGAAGGGGCTGGCGGCATTGAAGGCGGAAATCGTGGTACCACCCGTGCCCATCACAAAAAGGTTTGCTTCAGCCGCTCCGAAGGCCAGTCGGCTGGCGGCGTCACCGCCGGTCAGGTTCGTGGCAAAAGAGGCGGTCGTGCTGCTGGTCGTGTTGGTGAAGACCACCTGCCCGCTGGTGATAGTGTCGGTCCCGGTCAGAGTGTAGGTCGCGTTCGCCGCGGCGCTGCTGTTGTCCAGCACCAGGGCGTTGAACGTTTTTGCTCCGGTCAATGTCCCCGCCACGCCCGCGACGGTGTCCCGAACATTGTTCGTGGCAACAGCCGAAGCCGAAGATGTCGTGTACTCGGCGGCCGCCAGCGGACGCAGTCCGTTGGTGTCATTGGTAACGAGCCCATATTGGATGGGCACCGCAGTCTGAGAGGACGCCACCGCATAGGGCAGGATGCTCATGGTGGTGCTGGCCGCTGCACCGGCACCGCCAGTCAGCGTTGGCACCGCAGTGAAGATGATCCGGCCGGCGCTGGTGGCTGTGCCCCCAAGAGCGGAACCCTGCAGGTAGAGGGTGCTGCCGTTGCTCCGGCCCAGGCTCGCGGCAGTCAGCGTTGTACTGCCCGTGGTCACGTTGGTGTGGTTGTATTTGTTGAAACCATTCACCAAGTTGATCGCGCCCACTGTCTCAGTGCTCACAGCACCAGTGCCTGTGTTGGCGGTAAACTGAAGGACGGACTGGCTCAAATTGATCACCTGTGTGTCGGCGATCCGGTTTGTGTTAATCGTTCCGGTGTTGTCGATGGTGAGCTGACCGTTGACCAGGTTCAAGCCGGCCACGGCGGCGTTGAGGATGGTGCCGCTATTTTTGAGCGTGAGGTTAGCTTGACCGCCGGTGGTGGCCACCGGGCCACCACTTGTTAGTCCCTGGGTGAAGACGGGCTCGCCGATGACGTTCACCGTTCCCGTCAGGGTGTTGGCCCCCTGGAGGAGGAATCCACCATTCACGGGCAGGAAATTGGCCCCGAGGCTGTATTGCGTGGAGCGCAGAGTCAGACTGCCGGAGCCACTGATGATGCCGTCGATCTGCGTCGTGGCACCTGTCGCATTGATCGTGTTGATGCCCGCACCGTTGCGGGCACCACCCATCGAATCGACGGTCAGGTTGCTCGTCCCCATGCTCACGCTGCCGCTGAGAATGGTGTTCGTCCCGTTGACGATGTTTTCGATGGTCGCCCCGCTCGTCAGGCTGATGGCATTGTTGTAAGTCACTCCCCCGTTCTTGGTGTCCAGCACCATGCCGCCACCGCTGAGGCGGACGGCTGCCGAACCGAGCGGATTTGTTCCCCCGGCGGCAATGCCCTGAACCACGATCTTCCCGCCCTGCACGTCGATGGTGGAGCTGCTCGTGAGCGAGGTGGAAAGGCCGCTGAGCACCGTGTTTGTGTTGTCAAAGATCATCCGGCCCGTGCCCTGCTTGATGATCGTCACCGCATTGCCACCGTCCCGGACCTGGCCGAGATTCACATTACCTGTAGAGTTGAAGACATAGCTGCCTGCAGCCGGCAGGAGCGTCGCCTGCGCGCGGAGCACCTTGCCAGCCGTGGTCGCCACGTTCAGCGTGCTGCCTGCGGCGGGATTGAGCAGGCCAAGCTGAACAGCCGTGAAGCCGGTGCCGTTAAGAGCAAGCGTGGAGGACCCACTGTAGCTGACGCTGTTCCCGGCAATGATCGCATTGCTGGAGCCGGCCAGACCTTCCGTCTCCGGACGGAAAAGCACCGTGCTGGGGATCGTGGTGCTCACGCCCGCCGTGTCGGGGCCGCTGTAGGTGACGGTGTTGGCCGCGCCGCCAGTGCCCTGGAAATACAGCTCGCGGATCTCGTGCAGACCAGGAGCCAGATAGATGGTGTTCCCGTTGAGCGGACCGCCACCGCCGTGGCCGTTGTCCCACGAGGTGGTGAGCACCCCGTCCACGTAGACGCGAACTCCGTCATCCGTGTTGACGCCGAAGTTGTAGTAACCACCGGAAGTCACCTTGATCTTGCCAAGGAATTCCTGGCTGAAGTTCAAACCCGTTGGCAGCGTAGGAACACCGCTGGCGTAGTTGCCAGTGGCTGTGCCGTTCAGCCCGACGAACCCGCCCGTGGCGAAGTAGGCGCTGCTGTCAGCGGCGACGCCCGTGGGATTCATGCTGGAGGTCACTCCCGGACCACCGACGAACGTGCGCCCGTTCAGACCCGCATTGGCCGTGGAGGCGGTGGGGTCAAACTGGAGGGTCGCTCCACTGGCGAGGGTGATGGCGCTTGAGCCCAGCGAGTTTGATCCAGTGGCCACATTCGCCCTCAGCGTGCCCCCATTGACGGTGGTGGCGCCGGTGAAGGTGTTGTTTCCCGTGAGTTGAACCGTGCCTGCACCATTCTTCACCAGGCCGCCGGCCATCGCCCCGGTGATGACGTTGCTGATGGAGTAGTCATTGCACAGGCTGTTCGTGAAGAGCATGGCCTGCGGAGCCACGCTGCCGCCGGAGATGATGCCCTTGTTGATTCCCGTGTCGTTGAAGGTGACCTGCTGCCCGTCCGCGTAGGTGGTGGAGAAGTTTGTCGCATTCCCCACCGACCAGGCACCGTCCGCAAAACCGGTCCAGGTGTTGGAGGCGCCCGCCGCCTCGACCGTAAGGTCTACCGAGGTGCCGGCGGTGTTGTTGACCAGCCCGTAGAGCAGACTGCCACCGGGCGTGGTGCCCAGCTTCAAGCCGGCAAACTGAGCAACCGTTGGCGCGGTGCCGGTGTAGTCGATCAACTGATAGGTGCCTGCTGCCAGCACGCCCCCGCCGAGGTTGATGGTGCCACCCAGAGCGGTGACCGCGCTGGTCGTCACCGGGGCGGCGGCCGCCGGGATCAAGCTCGCGATGGAGCCGGGGTTAAACTGAAGACCACCGGTCGCGCCACCCGTGCCGGTGAGCGTGGCGCCTGAATTGACGGTGACGAGGCCCGTGCCCGCCACGCTGGTGGCCGGAGTGCTGCCTGCGAGAGTCAGTATGCCTGCATTGACGTTAGTGCCGCCACTGTAGGTGTTGCCGGCATTGGACAGGGCAAAGTTTCCCGTGCCGACTTTCGTGAGGGTGAGTGCGCCACTGGTGAGCGCGTTCACCAGTCCGCCGGGACCGGGGTTGATGATGGCACCCGTGAAGACTGGCGAGGTGTTGTCACCACCCAGAGTCAGCGTGGCGGCAGTTGTACTTTCGTTCGTCACCGTGCCCGCCCCAGCCAGGGAACCGATGGTGGCATTCAGCCCCCGCATGTCGATTTTCGCCGCAGCGTCCACCGTGAACGGCGTCGCAGCCATGACCGCACCGCCGGTGCTCCAGGTCACGGTGCCTGCGTTGACGGACACCCCGCCGGTGAAGGCAGGGCTGGTGTTTCCGAAGGAGAGGACGCCGTTGCCTGTCTTCGTGATGCCGCCGTTCGTCAGCACGGAGTTGATGGCCAGTCCAACCTGCAGGGGCGAAAGGGCCAGCGGATCCACGCTCACCGTCCGGGTTGCCCCGCCAAGGTTCAGATTGCCGTCCAGCGTCGGGATGGCCCAGGTGTTGGTCGGGGTGGGAACGGAAATGTTTCCGTTCAGGGTCAGGGTGCCCGCACCAGTCAGCACGCGGCCGCTGGCAAAGTCACGGGTTCCACCGTCGTTGTTGAAGGTCAGTCCGCCCAGGGTCTGGTTTTGGCCATTCAGGTTGAGCAGCGTGCCTCCGTTGAAGGTGACGGTGGCCGCCGGGTTGATCTGATTGGCCTGGAACAACACGACGGCGGTGTTCGCCACCGACAGTGAATCGCCCCCGGTCAGCGTGCCCTGGCTGAGCGCAATGTTTCCTGGAACCGCCACCCCGCCGGTGCGGTTCAGGTTGAGGATCGCCCCGTTCACGTAGGTCGTGCCGGTGTAGGCATTGGCTCCATTGAAGGCGACAGTCGGGTTGTTCGTTAGGAGCCCGGCCCCGCTGACCACGACGTCAACCGCGCTGCCGTTGTCGATGATGGCGCTGTTGACGGTCAAGGTGTTCGCCCCGCTGTGCAGGAAGAGCTGCTGGACGCCGGCTCCGGTGGTGATCTGGCCAGGAAGCGCGGCGGTGCCGATGGTGCGGGTCTGACTGTCGATGCCGGTGACAATGCCGCCGGCGGTCAGCGTGAGTGTGTCGGTCGCACTGCTGAAGCTGAACGATTGTGCCGCACCGCCGACGAAGGACAGGGTGTTCAGCGAAACGGACCCCGGGGCCGTCACGGCATTCGTGCCGCTGCCCACCCGGTAGTTGTTCGCCGCGCCCCAGGTGTTGTTGTATTGAGGACCGGTCAGGCCACGCACTCCGTTCACCGCATCATAGGTCGCAAACCGGAGCTGCCCGGTCGCGGAGCCGCCCACGACCCCGTCGAAATCGGCCACGGTCGCCCACGCACCGATGATGCCGTTGGTCAGAGTCGGAGCGCTGGTGATCATGATGCGCTGGGCCTCTCCCAATGAACCAGCCACGGCGGCCACACCGCCAGCAGTTGGTGTTCCGGTCATAAAGGTGATTCCAGCGGTATTCGCCGTCCGGCTCAGGCTGCCAATGACGAGTTCAGCAGGGCCGTTGTTGGCGCGGACACCCAGCAGGTTGGGACCGTCGACCAGGACGACCGAGTTCACATTCGCAGTGCTGCCGCCGGCACGCCCGTCATAAAAGAGGGAGCCGCCATTGAGTTTCAGCGGTGCTGTGCCAAGGCGGTTTGCATTTGCCTCAATGCCCGTATCCCGCCAAGTCAGGCCGGAGCGGCGCACGGTAACTTCGGACGTGCTCTGGAAGGTGCCCTTGTCGATGAGGACCGTGGCACCGCCGTCCAGCAGGGTCGTTCCTGTGTGGGTGTTCGGCGAGGTCAGGCTCCACTCCCAGGCACCGCCGCGGATCAGGTTCAGATTCCCCTGGAAGGCCACAGCCGTGGAATAGTTGCTGTTGCTGATGCCCACCCGGAAATTGCTCGTGTTGGGCGCACCCGTCAGGCTGTTCGTGATGGTGCCCGCATTGCCCGGCAGGGTGCTGATGCTCGTCAGGTTTGCCACCACCTGGTCGTAGCCTGCGAGGTCAAGCGTGCCGCCAAGGTTCATCACCAGATTCTGGGTCGGGGTCAGGTTGGCCGAGAAACCCGCACTCGCCGTCACGTTCTGTGGCGTGGTCACGGGGATGAAGATGGCGTTGTCCGCCGCCAGAGTCACCTTTCCTCCGTTGATCGTCGTGGCGCCGGTGTAGGCGTTGTTGGTCGCGCCCAGGATGAGGTTGCCGTTTCCACCCTTGGTCAGTCCGCCGGTGCCGATGATCGTGGAGCCGAGAGTCAGGTCGGTCGTGGCTCCGGCGGTGTGAATGATGAATTCGCGGTTGGCGGTGGTGACGAGCTGGCCCGTGCCGGAAATGGCGGAGTCGTCCGTGGCGAGGATGCCACCGGAGTCAAGCTGGACGCGGTCCGCCGCACCGATGGCGACCGAGCCGCCGGTGCGCAGGGTGAGCGAGTTGATGAGCGTCGCGCCGGAGGCGGCGGTGGCGGCGGCGGCCAGATCGACGTTCGGGATGTTCACGCCGGTCAGGGTGGTGCTGTAGTCGGAGGCTCCCAGGACCTGGAGTCCGTTCGTCGTCGTGTGGGCTGCAAAGCTGGTGGTGGTCAGGTTGTCGACCAGGGCCCACGGTATGATGGCCCGGTTCGTCGCGCCAGCCGCGCCCGTCTGGCCGACGAATCCCGGGTTCGCCTGCGAGCCGAGGTTGAACGAGGCGTTGCCATTGCCCGGCGTCGCGGCCGCGTTCACCCCGAGGTTGTTTCCGCGGAAGACCGTGGTAGCCCCCGCGGTCCGGGCGAAGGCGGTGTTGGAGGTGATGTTCATCACCAGCGGTTGCGCCGCATGCGGCTCCAGACTGACCACCGAGCCGGAGTTTAGGAAGTTCAGATTGTTGCCGGATACGCTGATCAGCTCGTTGGTCGGCGCGGCTGAGTTGCCGATGACGCGAACGGTCCCGTTGGTGAAAATGCCCCTCCCGCTGAGGCGGTTGTCCAAGTTGCCGCCGGAGTTGTCCAAAATGAGGGTGGCGCCGGTATTGGCTGCCGGGTTGCCCGCCAGCTTGCCAGCCGCGCCGGTCACGACAACCGTCCCGAGGTTGATCTGAAGCTGCCCGGTCAGCGTGTTGTTGGCGGTCAGAGTGACGGTGTTGCCCCCCACTTTTGTCAGCACGAGACTGCCCGAAATCACGCCGCCGATGGTGATGTCCCCGCCGGGGGCCAGGCTGTTGCTGCCGATGCTGGCTGCCGTGGCCAGTGCGATGGTGGTCGTGGCGGGCAGGGTGACCGCCGCGCCAGAGTTGATGAGGGCTGCGAGGCTGTTGGAGGCGGCCAAACCGGAGAAGCCGGCTCCGTTGATCGAAAGCGGCTCGTTCAGGGCCGTGCCATTCAGGTCCAGAGTGGCCCCGGTGGCGATGGAGGTGTTGCCAGCGGCGGTGCCGAGGGCATTGGCGTGGCCGGCTTTCAAGACACCCTGGCCGATGGTCGTCACGCCAGTGTAGGTGTTGTTTCCACTCAGGGTCAGAGTGTTTGGACCCGCTTTCACCAGCGTGGAGGCGGCGACGCCGTCGCTGATGACGCCGTTGATGGCGATGTCACCGTAGCCGCTGATGGTAGCCGAGGTCGTCCCGGTCACCCCGAGCTTCAGCGAGGCGGTGGAGTCCAGGCTGGCCGCGTCGCCGCTGCTGTTGTAGAGCGAGCCCGGAGCGTTGCTGAACTTCGTGGCAGGCCCGGTGCCGGCGATGGTTATCACGCCCGTCACTCCGGACTGGCCGTTCAAGTCGAGGACGGCGGTATTGGCAATGGTCGTGCCGGTGGCACTGGTCGTGAGGGCGGTGGGAGACTGAAGCTGGACAAAGCCGGCATTCACGGCAAAGGCGCCGGTGAAATTCGTGCTCGCGCCAAGCACAAGCGTGCCCGCGCCCGCCTTTGTCAGTCCGTTGCCGCCGTCGTTGATGCCGCCCAGCAGATTCAGCGTGCCGGAGCCGGGAGAAATCGTGCCGGTCGTGCCTAGGGTCGTCGTCCCGGCGACGAGCAGGTTGCCCACTCCGTTCGCATTGTTCAGGGCGAAGGTCGATCCGTTTCCGAGCGTGAGCGAACTGATGCCTGCATCCAGCTGGGAACCTGCCATGTCCACAGTGCCGGTGGCCCCGGCGGTGACGGCAAAATCCTGGCCAACCAGACCGGCGTTCAGGTAGCCGTTGCCCGCAGTCGGCGTGGAGGAAACGTAGGAAAGGGCCGAGGCCGGGATCGGCTGCATGTTGGGCACGGCACCGGTGATGCCGTTGGCCGTCGTGTCAGGACCCGCATACCAGAGCTGGTAGCCGCCGCCGCCGCCACCATTGAAAGCGCGGACAATGATCGTGTGCTGGCCCGCCGCCAGATAGATGGAGCCAAGGCGCTGATCCAGCGCGTGACCGGCCCCCTGATCCAGAATGACGGACTGGCCGTCAATGTTGACCTCCAGTTGGTCGTCAGACCCGCCGGCAAAGTTGTAGGTTCCCCCCATGCCAATGTTGAGCAGTCCCGAAGCCACCACACCCACATTAGTGGTGCCCTGAGGCCCGAACACCAGCGGCGGGCCGGTGCGGAACGTGCTGTCTCCAAGGCGGGTCACCGTGGTGGCGGCAGGCGCGATGCCGACCGCACCGGCGGTCTGCATGCCCGTGACGGCCCCGCTGTAACCGTAGAACCGGCTGAGCAGCCCGCCGGAGGTGTAGCCCGTCGTGTTCAGCGAGGTGCTGCCGGTCGGAGTGATGGTGAAAGTGCCGCCCGCGCCGAGCGTGATGGTGTTGCCCGCTCCGTAGGGCGTCGTGCTGGTGTTTGCCGCCGGTGCCGCCCCGCTTTTCGCATCCGTGAAGGTCAGGCCCGTCGTGAAGGTGTTGTTCCCGGAGTAGAGCACAACGCCGGTGCCGGAATTAACCGGCCGGGTGGTGTCGCTGAAACCGCCCGGCAAGATGAAGCCGGTGCCCGACGCCGGATTGAGCGTGGCCGCGGAGCCCGCGCCGGTCAGCGAGGTCGTTCCGAATTTTACCAAACCGCCCGCGCCGCCGTTCCAGAGGTTGAGCTGCTGGGTGGCGGCGATGCTGAGATCGCCCATGGTGATGACAGCGTCACCCAGACCGGCGGTGGTACCGTTGGCACTGCCCGCGCTCACTTCCAAGTTGGCGTGGTTCAGGGCGGCATTGACCGCCACGTTGTTTCCGAAGGTGTTCGATCCCGAGCTGCGCAGGGAAATCAGACCGCCATTCAGGTTCAAGGCCGCAGCTCCGGCCGGGGTGCGGACATCGCCGAAAGTCGGCGTGGTCAGGGCGACCGTGCCATTGCCCACATTGATCACGCTGGTTGAATCGAGCGAGCTGCCGTTGCCGAAATTCAGCGTGCCCGGACCCGCCTTGTTGATCGTGCGCCCGGTGCCGCTGATCTGACCGAGGGTGAGCGTGGTGGCGGGGTTGGCGGTCGTGATCGTCGAACTGGCGGCCAATGTTGTGGCGCCGTTGAGGGTCAGGTTCCCCGTACCATTGAAATCAAGGTCGCCACTCAGGACCACCGGATTAAAAATCGTGCTGCCGTTGCTCAGCAGGCTGGTGCCGGAGGCCATGGTCAGCGTCCCGGTTCCCAGCGGACCGCTGGCAATGGTGGTCGCCAGCACGTTGCTGGCCGCAGTCGTCTGGATGCTGCTGGCCGCAATGGCGAGACCGCCGCCCGTTACGCTCATGCCGCCGGTCCAGCTGCTCTGGCCGCTGAGCTGGAGGATGCCGTCTCCAGACTTGGTGATCAGGCCCGCATTGTCGATGGCAGCCGCGATGTTCAGCGTGCTGTTCCAGGGAGCAATGTTGGTCGAGCCAATCTTGATCCCGGCCACGTCAAACGTGGTCGTGTTTCCGCCAAAGCTGAGGCGCCCCGCGACAGCGGGCGTCTGGCCCACATTGCTGGAGGTGGCGGTGATGGAGGTGCCGGTGGGCAGGGTGAGCACACC
>JANOBW010000348.1:0-9917 GCA_031411855.1 Opitutia bacterium | reverse complement strand
GACGCCCGATCCTCAAAAACTTCTGCCTGACCGTTCCCAAAGGCGAAGTCCACGCCATCATGGGCCCAAACGGCACCGGCAAAAGCACCCTGGCCAAGGCCCTGGCGGGCCACGAGGACTACAAAATCACTTCCGGTGAGGCCACCATGGACGGCCAGTCCATCCTCGGCCTCGAGCCCGATGTCATCGCCCGCTCCGGCCTGTTCCTCGCCTTCCAATACCCGGCCGAGATCCCCGGCGTCTCCATCGCCAACTTCATCCGCGCCGCCCTCAACGCCCGCCAGCCAGAAGGCCAGGAGCTCGACGCCCCGGCCTACTACAAGCGCCTCTACGCCAAGATGGACGCCCTCCAGATTGACCGCAAGTTCACCGCCCGCTCCGTCAACGAGGGCTTCTCCGGCGGCGAAAAGAAACGCTGCGAAATCCTCCAGATGGCCATGCTGGAGCCCAAGTTTGCCATCCTCGACGAGACCGACTCCGGCCTGGACATTGACGCCCTCCGCATCGTCTCCGAAGGCGTCAACGCCATGCGCGGTCCCAAGATCGGCATGTTGGTCATCACCCACTACCAGCGCCTCCTCGACTACATCGTGCCCGACAAGGTCCACGTCATGTATGACGGACGCATCGTGAAGTCCGGCCCGAAGGAACTGGCCCTCGAACTCGAGGCCAAGGGCTACGACTGGGTCAAGGACCTCGACCCCGAGGTTGACCTCATGGCCGCGCACTCCACCTGCTGCGGTGACCTCTGAGATCCGGCCTACCTGCTTTTTAACAACAACTTCCGATAACATGTCCTCCGAGACCGCAGCCCTGGAAATTGACCAGTCCAAGGGAAATTTCCACTACAACACCGACTACGCCTACGACGCCGGCACCGGCCTCAACGAGGCCACCGTGGACTACATCTCCAAGGTCAAGGGCGAGGACGAATGGATCCGCGAGTTCCGCCAGCGCTCCCTGAAGATTTTCCGTTCCAAGGAAAACCCCACCCACTGGGCCACCCGCGATCTGGACAACATCAATTACGACAAGATCCGCTACTACCTGGCCACCGGCCAGAAGCCCAAGCGTTCCTGGGACGATGTTCCGGCCGATGTGAAGGAAACCTTCGAGCGCCTCGGCATCCCCGAGCAGGAGCGCAAGTTCCTCGCCGGCGTCGAGGCCCAGTTCGACTCCGAGGCCGCCTACTCCAACATGAAGGAGGAGCTCACCAAACAAGGCGTGCTCTTCGTGGGCTCCACCGAGGGCCTGCTCAAGCATCCCGAGATTTTCCGCCAGTGGTTCGGCAAGGTCATCCCCATCGGCGACAACAAGTATTCGGCCCTGAACTCCGCCGTGTTTTCCGGCGGCTCGTTCATCTATGTGCCCAAGGGGGTGAAACTTAAGGCTCCCCTCCAGGCCTACTTCCGCATCAACGCGGAAAACTTCGGCCAGTTCGAGCGCACCCTCATCATCGCCGACGAGGGCGCGGAAATCACCTACATGGAGGGCTGCACCGCCCCCAAGTTTGAGACCGCCACCCTCCACTCCGCCGTGGTCGAGCTCGTCGCCCTCAAGGGCGCGAAAATCCAATATATCACCGTCAGAACTGGTCTTCCAACGTCTTCAACCTCGTGACCAAGCGCGGCCTCGCCATGGAGGACGCCGAGATCAAGTGGATTGACTGCAACATCGGCAGCCGCCTGACCATGAAGTATCCCGGCGTCGTCCTCAAGGGCGAGGGCGCCCGCGGCGAGGTCATCTCCATCGCCCTGGCCCACGACGGCCAGCACCAGGACACCGGCGCGAAGATGATCCACGGGGCCAACCGCACCACCTCCAACATCGTCGCCAAATCCATCTCCATCGGGGCCGGGCGCAGCACCTACCGCGGCGTTGTTTCGATGCCGAAGCACTTGAAGGACTGCAAGAACAACACCGAGTGCGACGCCCTCCTGATCAACACGCACTCCCGCACCGACACCTACCCGGCCATCACCGTGCGCGGCACGGGCAAGAGCGTCCAGCACGAGGCCTCCGTCTCCAAGGTCAGCGCCGAGCAGATCTTCTACATGATGCAGCGCGGCCTCTCCGAAGGCCAGGCCATGTCCCTCGCGGTCAACGGTTTCGTCAACGACCTCGTCCGCCAGTTCCCCATGGAATACTCCGTCGAACTCAAGCGTCTCATCGAGATGGAAATGGAAGGATCGGTGGGCTGAGAACGAGGCAAAGTGATGAGTGGCAAGTGACGAGTGATGAGTTTCCAAACCCAAAACACGCACAGCCACCCCACAAACGACCCGCCCACCGCGCCAATCAAGAATCATAAATCAAGAATCAAGAATATCACATGTCTTCCGCCACCCTTGAAGCTCCCGCCGCAGCCGTGCCCTTTGCGGCCGCCGCCGAAAGCCTTGCCGCCTCCTCACCCGCCTGGCTGGCCTCCCGCCGCCGCGCCGCCTGGCAGCGCTGGACCACCCTTCCCTTTCCCGCCCGCACCCATGAGAAATGGCGTTTCTCCGGCCGCCGCGACTTCTCGCTCGACGCCTTTTCGGCTGAGCCCGTCACCGCCAACCGCGACGCCGCCCTGGCCCGCGCCCGTGTCCTGGCCGCGATGATCCCGGATGCCGCCGCCGTCCTGCTCCTCGCGGACGACGCCGTCCTCCAGGTCTCGGGTAAGGTCCCCGAAGGCATCGTCTTTGCCTCGCTCACCCAGGCCCTCAAGAACCCCTGCGAACTCCTGGAAAAACACCTCTTCACCGAGGAGCCCGGCCTCGGGGCCGACAAATTCCAGGGCCTGCACACCTCGCTGGCCCGCTCCGGAGCCGTCCTCCAGGCCAAGCCAGGCGCGTCCTGCGACCGCCCGGTCGTCATCATCCATCTGGCCAGCGGCCCCGGCCGCCTCCTCTGCCCCCACACGCTCGTGGTGGCCGAGAAGGGCTCCACCGTTTCCCTCGTCGAGATTTTCGCCAGCCTTGATGAAACGTCCGAAAACGCCGTCATTGCTTCCGCCGCCCTCCACGCCGCAGAAGGCTCTTCCATCACCTACACCGCCGTCCAAGATTTGAACCTGAAGTCCCGCGCCTTCCTCCTCAACACGGCCAACGCCGCCGCCAAGGCCTCGATCACCTCGTTCAATCTGAATACCGGCGCGGCCCACCTGCGCCACGAGCACCACACCCGCCTGCTCGGCGAGGGTGCGGACATCAAGACCTACTCGGTCAGCGCGCCCAGCGGCGAACAGGAGCACGACCAGCGCACCCTCCAGACCCACTACGCCGCCGGAGCCACCTCCGACCTGCTCTTCAAAAACGTCCTCTCCGGCGATGCCCGCACCTTCTTCTCCGGCCTGATCAAGGTCGAGCCCGACGCCCAGCGCACCGACGCCTACCAGGCCAACCGCAACCTCATCCTCTCCGAGGAGGCCGAGTGCAACTCGTTACCCGGCCTGGAGATCCTGGCCAACGATGTGAAATGCACCCACGGCTCCACCACCGGCCAGTTGGACGAAAAGGAACTGTTCTACTTTCTCGCCCGCGGCATCCCCCGCGCCGAGGCCCGCCGCCTCCTCGCCTTCGGCTTCTTCGAGGATGTCCTGACCCGCCACCCCGACCAGGGCTTCATGGAAAACCTCCGTCCCGTGCTGCACGCCAAACTGGGCGGCATCTGAGGTTGTTTTCCAGTCCCCTTACCGCACCAAAGTTTCCATGACTCAGGAAGAACGCACCCTCCTCCGCGATTGTCCCGCCACCGTCGTTCCGACCGGCGAGCCAGTCATCATCCCCAAGGACACGGAGGTCACCATCACCCACAAGCTGGGCGGCAACTTCACCGTCGTCTGGCAGCAAGGCATGGCCCGCATCTCCGCCGCCAACGCCGACGCCCTCGGCGAGGAAAAGGCCGCGCCTGCTGCCACCGCTGATTCCAACCACTCCGGCCCGCCTTCGCAGGACGCCCTCTGGGAGGCCCTCAAGGCGGTCTTTGACCCTGAAATCCCGGTCAACATCGTGGACCTCGGCCTGGTTTACACCCTCGACGTCGAACCGAAGGACGACGGACATCACGTCAACATGAAGATGACGCTGACTGCTCCCGGCTGCGGCATGGGACCGACCATCGCTGAGGACGCCCGCCAAAAGCTGGTCACCGTCCCAGGTGTCTCGTCCGCCGAAGTCATCATCGCCTGGGACCCGCCATGGGACCAGTCCATGATCTCCGAGGACGGCAAGATGATCCTCGGTTTGATCTGAGCCAATCCCCGTCCCAACGTCTCTTTCCCCATGGGCAGGAGCTTCAAGTTGCTGGCTCTTAAGCCTTTAACCGAACGCTTAAGCGACTCGCATGTCCCATGAGAACTCTGAATTGACCCGGGATATCCGCGAGGCCTTCCGTAACGTCACCGCACCCGAAGTCACCCTTCGAAGGGCAAGAGCCTGTGACGATTACACAGGCAAAAGGAAGCTGTCCGAAAAGGAACTAACAAAATTGGACCGCGTGGATCGCGCCTGTCGCAACTGGTGGGAGATCCCACCATCCGACCTTGAAACTTTCGCCGACACCTTTGTTTGGCTCGATGACGATGGCAGGCTTTTTTATCTGCCTGCCTACATGACTCTGTCCCTTCGCCAAAACGATTATGGAAAATTATGGCTGGGATGGTATTTTGGAGAAAATTCAATAACACCTCGGGACAATCGAAACTACCTTTCCCACCTCAGCCCAGAGCAAAAGTCTGTGGTTCTGCGCTTTCTCAGAGCGGTTCCCAGCACGGTCAAGGGCGACTATCAGCCCGATTGGTGGAACCACCCTTGGGACCCGGCTTGGTCTGAGGATCAGAAGAAAGAACGGTTTTGGACCGCAATTGGAACAGGCTATACTTTTTTGACCGGCATAGGTAAGTTTGGACTCCCAACCAGGCCGGTTTGAAGTTTGAAATTTCTTTGGGTATTGGTGGTTGGAGCTTGGTGATTTTGCCGCAGGCATACCCGTCTTGCCACTTCTGGCATAAGAGCTTCTGTAGGTGTCACCCCCCATGAACTTACAACTCAACGGCTCCCCCGTCGAAATCCCCGCCGTTTCCCCCAACACCACCTTGCTCGACTGGCTGCGCGGCACAGGCCGCACCGGCACTAAGGAAGGCTGCGCCGAAGGCGACTGCGGGGCCTGCTCCGTGGCCGTTTCCCTGCCCGGCGCGGACGGCCAACCCTGCTGGCGCACGGTCAATTCCTGCCTGATCCCCCTGGCCGCCCTGGCCGGTCGCTCGGTGCGCACGGTCGAGGGTCTTTCCAGCGGCGGCAAACCCCACGCCGTCCAGGACGCGATGGTCCGCCACCACGGCTCCCAGTGCGGCTACTGCACGCCTGGCGTGGTCATGTCCCTCTTCGAGGGCTGCCACCGCAAGGACCTGAAACATGAGGCCGATCTCGATGAGCAGCTGGCCGGCAACCTCTGCCGCTGCACCGGCTACCGCGCCATCCGTGAGGCCGCCCTGGAGGCCTGGCAAAAACCCTGCGAGGACGGCCTTCCCGCCCCCGCTTCGCAGGCGGCCGCCTCGGAGTCCGTCTCCCTCTCGGGCGTCTTCCTCCGCCCCGCCAATCTGGCCGAACTCTTCGCCGCGCGCGCCAGGTTTCCCGACGCCCGCCTCGTCGCCGGCGCCACCGAACTCGGGCTGGAAATCACCAAGCGCCACCGCCGTTTTGACGCCCTGATTTCCCTCGAACACGTCGCCGAACTCAACGAACTCCGCGAAACTCGCGAAGCCTGGCACATCGGCGCGGGTGTTTCGTTGACGAACTTGTTGGAGCGTCTCGGCGGGGAGTTTCCCTCCCTGAAACAGATGTTCTGGTGGTTCGGTTCCCGCCAGATCCGCTCCCGCGCCACCCTGGGGGGAAACCTCGTCACCGCCTCCCCCATCGGCGACTCAGCACCGGTCCTCCTCACCTTCGGCACCGGGCTCGTCCTCGCCTCGCCCTCGGGCGAACGCACCGTCCCGCTGGCGGAGTTTTTCGTCTCCTACCGCAAGACCGCGCTGCGTCCCGACGAGGTTCTGAAAACCATCGTTCTGCCACGAAACGACGGCTGCCAACGCGCCTTCTTCAAGCTCTCCAAACGCCGCGAAATGGACATCAGCACAGTCTCCGGCGCCTTCGCCGTGAAGTTGGAAAACAACCGCGTCGCCGCCGTCCGCCTGGCCTACGGCGGGGTCGCAGCCACTCCCGTCCGCGCCGTGAAAACCGAGGCGTTCCTTCTGGGAAAGCCTTGGGACACCGAAACCTTCGCCACAGCGGAAACACTTCTCAACCAGGAGTTTCAACCCATTTCCGACGTGCGCGGCACCGCCGCCTACCGCTCCGCCCTGGTCGCCGCCCTCTTTCGCAAGTTTGCCCACGGCGACGATCCCCTGCCCTCTTCCGAACCGCTCGGGCGGGCCGCGCCGCCGACGGACTCCCCGCCGCACGAGAGCGGACACCGCCACGTCAACGGCGAGGCCCGCTACGTGGACGACACCGCCGGCTCCGCCCTCGAAACCTGGCCCGTCCTCGCCCCCCACGCCCGCGCCCGCATCCTCTCGCGCGACGGCACCGCCGCCCGCGCCATGCCTGGCGTCCGCGCCGTGTTCTTCGCCGCCGACATCCCCGGCCAAAACGACACCGCCCCGCTGCCCGGTCAGCACGACGAACCGCTCCTGGCCGAGGATGAAATCCTCTTTCACTCGCAGATCGTCGCCCTCGTCGTGGCAGACACGCAGGAGCAGGCCCGTCTCGCGGCCGACAAGGTGGCGGTGGCTTACGAACCGCTCCCGGCCATTTTGAGCGCGCACGAAGCCTTGACAGCCAAGAGGTTCCACACCGTCAAGATGAACGGGACCGTCTTCAACTCGATCACACGCGGGGACTGCGCCGAGGCCCTGCAATCAGCCCCGCGCAAACTGTCAGGTGAGTTTTCCTTCGGCGGGCAGGACCACTTCTACCTCGAATCCCAGGCCGCCTGGGCCGAGCCCTCGGAGGACGGCTCCCTCTTCGTCAACAGCTCCACCCAGCACCCCAGCGAAGTCCAGCAGGCCGTGGCCCACGCCCTCAACTGGCCGTTCCACCGGGTCACCGTGCAGTGTCCCCGCATGGGAGGCGGTTTCGGTGGCAAGGAAACCCAGGCCGCCGCGCCCGCCGTTCTCGCCGCTCTCGCCGCCGTCCGCACCGGACGCCGCGTCCGGGTCCGTTTCAACCGGGACCAGGACATGGCCCTGACCGGCAAGCGCCACCCCTTCCTGTCTAAGTTCGAAGTCGGCTTTTCTCCCGACGGAAAACTCCTCGCCCTCCGCGCCGAGCTCTACGCCGACGGCGGCTGGAGCCTCGACCTTTCCCGCGCCATCGCCGACCGCGCCATCCTCCACCTCGACAACTCCTATTTCCTTCCCGCCGTTGAGGTTAAGAGCGCCATCCTCAAAACCGACATCGCCTCCAACACCGCCTTCCGCGGCTTCGGCGGACCGCAGGGCATGCTCATCATCGAGGAGATCATGGACCGCATCGCCCGCGCCACCGGACTCGCCCCGGAGGTGGTCCGCGGGCGCAACCTCTACCACGGCACCGGCCCGACCAACACGACTCACTACGGCCAGGAAATCGCCGATAACCGCATCGAACGCGTCTGGCGCGAGCTGTTGGAACAGAGCGACTTCGGAAACCGTCGTTCCGGCATCGCCGCCTGGAACGCCGCCCACCGCCGCCGTCCGCGCGGCCTCGCCATCACTCCGGTCAAGTTTGGCATCTCCTTCACCCTCACCCACTTGAATCAGGCCGGTGCGCTCGTCCTCATCTACCAGGACGGCTCCGTCCAGGTGAACCACGGTGGCACCGAAATGGGCCAGGGTATCCACACCAACATCGCGCAGATCGCGGCCCGAGAACTGGATGTTTCGCCAGAACTCATCCGCGTCATGCCGACCCGCACGGACAAGGTCCCCAACACCTCCCCCACCGCGGCCTCCAGCGGCACCGACCTCAACGGCGCGGCCGTGGCCAACGCCTGCCAGCAGCTCAGCGAACGTCTCGCCCCCTTCCGCACGCCCGAACGCACCTTCCCGCAGGCGGTCATGGCCGCCTACGTGGCCCGCGTAAGTCTCAGCGCCTCAGGTTATTACCGCACGCCCGGCATCAGCATGGACTGGTCGAAAGGCCAGGGAACACCCTTCCATTACTACGCGGTGGGAGCCTCCGTTTCCGAGGTCGAGGTGGACGCCGACACCGGCCAGTTCTCCCTCCTCCGCACCGACATCCTGCACGACGTGGGCACGCCCATCAACCCGGCCGTCTGCCGGGGTCAGCTCGAAGGCGGCTTCGTCCAGGGTGCGGGCTGGCTCACCTGCGAGGAGCTTGTCTGGGACGCCAAGGGCGAACTACGCACCCACTCCCCCGACACCTACAAAATCCCCGCCGTGGGCGACCGCCCCCGCGACTTCCGCGTGGCCTTCCTCACCCAGGCCGAGCAGCCCGGCAACATCCACGGCAGCAAGGCCGTCGGCGAACCCCCGCTCATGCTCGCCATCTCCGTCCGCGAGGCCATCCGCGACGCCATTGCCAGTCTCCCCGGCCAAGCTGAAATCCCCCTGGCCAGCCCGGCCACGCCAGAAGCCATCTGGCGGGCCACGCAGGCCAGAAAATGCTCACCCTAAGCCGCCTCATGCGTTTCCTACACGGTCGCGGCCTGCGTCCCTAGCGTTCATTCAGTCCTTTTCCTCATACATATTTTACATGATTTACGGCAGATGAGCTTGAAGTTACCCCTCACTACTGTTGTTGGCAACCGAACAGATCAGCTGGGACAGAGCATATATATTTGCGGATAACATCGTGATTCAAAAATTACCAAAATCGACAAATTTATATCTAGAATTTTTCCACCATTGTTTTGCAAAAACCACATCCTTCTGAATTTGATTGGATAATTCATTTAAGGAAGAAAATTTTTGCTCCGCACGAACAAAATCTAACAAAATTACACGGGCTTCAGAACGTTCAAAACCAAACTGAAATTGTTCAAATTCTGGGGTATCACATAAAACATGAACCTCAAACTGAGGGTTTATCGTATTTGATTGCACGGTAGGTTTAACCCCAAAATTGGCGATACTAGGTAAACACAGGTTCCTCTTATTTTGAATTGCAGCCAAGTAAACGCCAAATTTTGGGCAAAATTCAGGATAATAATTAAAATTCAACGTTGGATAACCAATTTGCCGACCAAGTGCTTTTCCGTTTACAACAGGACCAACAAAATCAAAAAAATCGCTCAAAAATTCGTTAGCTTTTAACAAATTACCTTCATTTAGCAATTTTCGGATATAAGTTGACGAAACCACTTCTCCATCAATAAAAACATTTTTGACGGGATATACATCAATATCGTAATCCTTCGCACATCTACTCAATATTTCTATATTTCCACGTCTTTCATGTCCAAATTTAAAATTTTCACCGACATGAATGCTGCGTAATTGCGGAATTTTTTCTTTGAGCCAAAACACAAAATCACTTGATTGCATCGCCGCAAACTGCGCATTAAATTCCTGCACAATAGTTCGTTTTATGCCATATTTTGAAATTTTTCTTTTCCGGTCATTGATGGTATTCATCATGCGAGTCGGATTATCTGGCCTAAAAAGTCTACTCGGATGTGGCTCAAAGGTCATGACACATGGTTCACCCCGAGTGTCGTTGGCAAGACAAATAGCGCTATTCAAGACCGCTCGATGTCCTCGGTGAACGCCATCAAAAATACCGACAGCCAAATGAACCGGCGCGGAAGCTTCTACGCTTTTAAAATCATCGGGTGAAAAAATCGACATCGTTGTTTTTCTCAAGTAAAAGGAGTTGTCAGTTGCCAATGGGCGGTTATTTAAAACGAAGCGAGCCCCGTCAAGTTAATGACGGGGCTCG
>JANOBW010000347.1:0-8700 GCA_031411855.1 Opitutia bacterium | reverse complement strand
GTGCCCGGAATCAGCTGCGGGGAAGTGGCCGACCAGTGAAACTGGGAAAGGGGGCTCCACCCGTAGGGCAAGGGAAACGGAAGTGAGGGGGCGCTCAGCGGAGTCAGCGTGCCTGTGCCATTGGAACCAAAGGCCCCGGCGGGAAAGTTCAGCACGATGGAGTTGCCGGCCGAAGTGACATTCAGGACAGCCAGCGGGGTGAAATCCACCGGGGTGCCAGCGCGGGTCATCCAGGGGTCCGGCAGGAGATTGATGTCGCGGTTGATGAGGGTGGCCTGGCGCCAGACCGGAAG
Source organism: Opitutia bacterium (assembly GCA_031411855.1). Lineage (GTDB taxonomy): Bacteria > Verrucomicrobiota > Verrucomicrobiia > Opitutales > JANOBW01 > JANOBW01. Next base: position 8,407 of record JANOBW010000347.1, on the reverse strand, counting down.
GTAGGAACCCCGGTCAAAACGCCACACATAGGTGCCGGGCGCTCCGCCCAGCGAGGCGTAACCCGAGGAGGCATCGTTGCCACGGGCCACGGGCGGAAGTTCGGAAAACTTTTCGGAAATGGAAACACCTCCCAAAGGAAAACCTTCCGCATCCAAAACCCGGCAGCGGGCCAGCGCGATGGAACCGGGCGGACGGATGTTGACCGAGAACACGCGCTGGTTGAAACCGCCGCGGCCATCGGAAACCTTCAGGGTCACTTCCTGCAGGCCGGGCGAGGCAAAGGCATGGGAAACCTGGGAAGTGGTCTCGGCCGGGCCGCTGCCAAAATTCCATTCATAGGAGAGCAGATCGCCATCGGGATCGGAGGACGGCGAGGCGTCGAAGGCAATGGGCGTCCCAACCACTCCGAGATTGTCGAACAGGGCGTCCGCCAGGGGATCGCGATTGTAACGTCCCTGGGCCTCAAGCTGGTAACTGACCACCAGGCCGGAGGGGCGCTCCAGGGAAAGGGTGAAGGTCACGGAGGCGCCGGCTGCCAATCCACCGCCAATCTGAGGGGTGATATCCAGGAAACGAAGCCCCTTGGAATGCTCATCCGGAGCCTGGGAACCTACCACGGTGACATCCTTGAGCGGTTGTTCGGAACTGAGCCTCACCAGAATCCGCAGGGGCCCGGTGATGGCCCGGTCCGAACTGTTGGTCAGGGTGATGGCGGCCGAGCTGGTGATCAGCCTGGTGGTGCGGTTAAGGCTGACCCTTTCCGGTTCGGCACTGAGGGTAAAGCGTCCGGCGAGATCCAGGGGGGCTGGAGAGATTTGAACCGCCCCCGCCCAGGACAGAAGAGGACTGGCCAGGACCAGACTGGTAAGCAAAGTTTTCAGGCGCATGGGATTAGGCGTTACGGGTGGAACGGCGGCGGCGGAGCCAGACGGCGAGTCCGGCGGCCATGGGAAGGTAGAACGTGCCTGGTTCGGGCACGTAAGAGATGTCGAAATCATCCAAGGCCACGGTGCTGTCGTCGCGTAGGCCGTTCAGATTTTCCAGATCAAGCACCAACACAAGGGAGTCAGGTCCCACGGAAAAATCACCGGTGTAACTCAGCCAGAGGCCGCCACGCGGACTGGCCGTGATGGTTCCAAAAAGAGTCAGCGGGCCGGAACGGTCCACATCAAAAAGATCAACCACCCCGGTAAACCCCGACGGGGCCAGCGGGTCGAAAGTGGATCCCGGGGGAAGACTGTAAACAGAGGCGAAAAGGGTGTCGGGAAAAGTGCCTCCGGGAACCACGGTGGAAACGGCGGGAAGAAAATCAAAAGTCAGTCTATAGGGACCGGGAAACAGGGAAACCTCCTGCCAGATAAGGGATTGCGTGGAGCCGTCGGTCATGGCCGCCACATCCCCGGCCAGGGCTATCGCACCGGTGGTCTGCCAAGTTCCAGCCAGGGGTCGCGAAAAATCCCCATTGACGAATCCGGCACGGAGTCGGGAGCTTGGAAAAAAGAAAATCGCGCCGGAAATCAAAAGTGTGGGTAAGTGGGCCGAATTCATAAAAATCAAGTAACTTGTCCTTACTTCTAAGCCATGGCGCAAACTGTGGCCAGACCAGAATCAACCGGCTCGGTCATGAATAAGAATGTATAATGCCAACAGAAGGATAGCCTCGAACCTTCCCACCCCACCCCGTGTTTAAGAGGGTCGCCACCGGCCAAGCAACGTTCTGAGATAGGATTTTCGGCCGACGCGCACACCGCGCCCGCAACGGCCTGTTGCTTCGGAATCAACCAGAGCTTCATCTTGATGCCAAAGCGTTTTTCCTCTCCTTCCACTTCAGACATGACGCCATCAACGCCGACACCGGTGAACCACCACATCCGGCACGTGCGGAGTTTCCACGAACTCGCCCACACACCCTTTGCCGGGGGCGTCAACGCCCTGTGCTGGGAACGAAAACTCAACGGCGACTTCGGCGAGGTGATCCGCCTTCTGGGACCGGGAGAGGGCATCATCAACTTGGACGAGGCAGCCTTGTCCGCCCTACCTGTCTCCCCGGCCGGCAGGGTCGCGGTGGAAATCATGCGGGAAGACCTCAGGTTGCTGCGAGAACTCAATCTCGCCCCGGTCCTCAACTGCATTCATGCCTACCCCCGCGATGAGGACCCCGAGGTGGTGGCTACCGATGTCTATTCCTTTCACGCGGACAGCGCGCCCGTCGAGGCCGACACCTGGCTCTGCACCTATCATGGGGCCAGCAGCGAGGGGGTGCCGAACAGGGAAACCATCCGCCGGGTGGACCTGCCGGAAACTCGTGCCGAACTCCTAGCGCGTTACGGAGCTGCGGACGACGAAGATTTTCAAGACTTCCTGGCGGACAACTGCTTCGATCTTCACTACGCCACCCTCCCCTCCTCGCGCCCCTATGCTTTCGGAACGGGAAACCTCTGGCGCATCGCCACCCAATGGCCAGGCAGCCCGGTCCCCCCCTGCATTCACCGCGCCCCGCCGAACCTCCCCGGCCAACCGCCCCGATTGCTCCTTATCAGTTGAGGCCGGGCCAAACTCCTTCGCGCCCCAAGCCTCGAAAGTTTTGGGCACCGCACACGAGCGGGCCCGGCCCGAGAAACAGCCTCGGTTCCGCCTCGCTTTTTTCCGGGTGCTCCGGCACAAGCGAAAGCAACATGGCAACCCCAGTCCAGACCCACCACATCTTTGTTGATTTTGAAAACGTCCACGAGGTGGACCTTGCCGTGATCGGCCACGACGCCGTCACCTTCACCCTCCTGGTCGGGCCTCAGAAGAAAAAACTGGATGCCGACCTGGTGGAAAAACTGCTGGAAAACGCCGCCTGTGTGAACCTGGTCCGGCTGGCCGCCTCGGGGCGCAACGCCCTTGATTTCGCCCTCGCCTACTACCTGGGGCGGGCCACCTCGGCCGATCCCCGCGGCTGGTTCCATCTGATTTCCAAGGACACCGGTTATGATCCCCTGCTCGTCCACCTTAATGCCAACAACTTCCGCGCCGACCGCCACGTGGATTTCACCACCCTTCCCTTCGTGGCCCCCTCCAAAAAGAAGTCACCTCCCCCGGCGAAACCCCGGGCCAAACCATCCAAGGCCAAGGAGAAGTCGCCGCCTCCGGCCAAAGCCGCGCCGAAGGCGCCGGCGAAACCCGCGGCCCGCCCGGAACCGGCCGTCCCCCACCCCCAGGACCCGCCGGGGGCCAACCTCACCGTCATGGCCGTGGAACGGCTCATCCGCAATGAGCCGAACAACCCCAAAACTTTGGTTCGACTCCGAAGTTATCTCCGGGGCCAGCTCGGGGCCAAGGTTTCCGACCAGGAGGCCGAGCACATCATCCGGGACCTGGAGGACAACGACGTGATCCGCGTGGACGAGAAGGGCAAGGTCAGCTACGATCTGGAGCCGTTCATGGAAGACGAACCCACGGGTTAACCCTCCACGCGTGGGTCCCGAGCCAAGCCCCCTTCCGAAACATGAAAATTGGTGCCGTTGGGACTTGAGTTTCTCCGTTCGTTTCCGAGTGATGGAGGTGAACTTTCCCCGCCTCCGATGAAACCTTCCGCGTGCCTGCTTCCCCTCGCCTTTCTGCTCGCGTCCTGCGATGTGAAGCCACCCGTGGCACATCCGGGATCATCTTCGCCCACCAGCACCCAAGTGGAGTCAGGCCCGGACCGGGTGCTGACCGAGAAAGTGGCCGATGAGTTTTTGGAAAACCAGAAACTCAAGCTGGATGACTACACCGGGATCGAGCCCGAGGCGGCCGCGACCATCGGCAAGTATTACACGGGGGACCTCAACCTGGACGGACTGACCTCCCTGTCGCCTGAGGTGGCGGTGGAGTTGGCCAAGGTCAATGGCGCCCTTTCGTTTGCGAAGGTGACCACCCTCAGCCCTGCGACCGCCTTGGCCCTGAGATACCGCAAGGGGGTGAAGCTGAATCTGGACGGTCTGACGGACCTTTCCCCCGAAGCAGCCACCGCCCTGTCCCAGCGAAGCACAAGCGACCTTTCGTTGCTGGGCCTCACTTCGATTTCCCTGCCGACGGCGGCGGCCCTGGCCAGTCATCCGGGCTCGCTGAATCTGGGCCTGACCAACATGGACGCGGCCGTGGCTGCCGTCCTCGCCACGGGCAACTCTCACCTCTCCCTCGACGGATTGACCATCCTGCCTTACAAGGTCGCCTTCGAACTTTCCAAACTCAGGCGCGATCTCTCCCTCTCCGGGCTCAAAACCCTGAGTCCCGAGGTGGCCTCGGCCCTGGCCCGGCACAGCGGGCTTCTCTATCTGAACCGCTTGGAAACCATCTCGAAGGAGACGGCCCTGGCCATGGCCCGGCACCAAGGTCCCATTTACCTGGGTTCGTTCAAGGAGATCCCGCCGGAGTGCAAAGACGTGTTCGGCCTGGGCATGTTTCGGGTCGGCGTCTTCCGCTGAGGGCGAAGGCGTCGGTGGGATTTGATATGGTCCGAAGGGGAACGTCTGCCCACACACGCCAGGTTGGTGACCGGCAAGGCCCCGAACTGGCTTTGAAGCCACAAGTTCCCCATACCCAAGCACAGCCAGAATTCAAAGTCCGGGGAGTAAGGCCGGTTTCAAGCGGATCGTTTGAAGCTTGGAGATTGGGATTTGGTCCTTTCGCGCGTAGCGCGACTTGCCTCGGGGTATTTCCTGCGGCTAATCGGTGGCCATGGAATATCATGTCCGCCGGATCGATCCCAAGTCCGCCGCCCTCACCTTCTTTGGGGTGGGTGCCATTTTTGGCTGCCTGGTGGCCGTGTTGTCATTTCTGGCCCAGCTCAACAGCGACAAAGGCCCGAACTTGGAGGGAATCGGCGTGGTTCTCTTTCAAACCACCCTGGCCTGGACCTTGGCTGGCCTCACCGCCACCCTGGCCTATAATTACATCAGCGCCCGGCTGGGCGGGCTGAAGGTGACGCTGGCTGACTGCGAGGAGGAAAAGCCGGAGGAGCGGACCAAAGAACCGTCCTGATCGGCGGTTGTGGCAAAACCGCCCTACCCGATCCAACCGAAGGAGGTGGCAAGGCGGACTGGCCCCAGTCTTCGCGGCCCGGTGGCAACGTGTCGCGGCTGGAGATGCTGGGACAGCGCGGGAGGACCGTCACCTCTTGGCCGCCAGGACTCTCGGCAGAAACACCAGCACGCTCAGCAGGGAGCCGGCGAACGACAGGGCCGAAACCACCGCGAACCCCTGGACCGGCGGAAAACTGCTGAAGGACAAGGGGATGAACACCGCCAGCAGGACCACGCTGGTGAGGGTGATGGGGCCCCGCTTCTCACGGAGGGTTTCCGAGGCGGCCAGTGGTGGGGCCAGGCCGTCGCGGACCAGCTCCTGCCAGCGGGTGACAAAGTGGACGGCGTCGTCCACCGCCACGCCGAGCACGATCGCCCCGGCCATGACCGTGACACTGTTGAGGGTGACCCCCAGCAGCGCCGCAAAACCCAGCGCCGAGGCCATGGGGACTGCCACGCACAAAACTGCCGCCAACGACAGCGCGAAGGAACGCCAGAGCGCGAGCAGGGAAAGCCAGATGGCGATGGAGGAAACCACCGCGCTCGCCACCTGACCGCTGACCACGGAACGGTCCGCCTCAAGAAAGTCGCGCAGGCCGGGGGCGGGTTGGGCCGAGACTCCGGGCGGGGCCAGACGGCGGGCCTCGGCCAGGATCGCGTCGTGCAGGGCGAGGTAATCCTCCGAAGGCAGGATGCGGGTGCGGACGTAAAGCCGGGCCACCCGCCAGTCCGGATCGGCCAGGGCGTGGGTCATGGGCAGTTGAGCCCCCAGGAGGGCCGACTGGAACACGTTCAGAAGCAGTGAGTTGTCGGGAAGTTTATAACTGCCCGGAGCCCACCCGGACCAGACCTGGTTGATCATGGCCATGACCGAGGCATGGGAATAGACGGCGGTCACTTCCGGCCGTTTTTCCGCAAACTGCTCCACCTTCCGCACGTAGTTCAGGAAACCCGCCTCCGGCACGCCGCCGCGTTTCCCCGAATCAAGATCGAGCCGGAGAAAATACATCCCATGGAACTCGCGGTCAAAGAAGTGCGCGACGGACCGGGCCGAACTGTCCGCCGGCATGAAGTCCACCAGGTTGAGATTCGGCCGCAGCAAGGGCAGGCAGGCCAACCCGGCCAAGAGAAGGGAGGCCAGCGCCAGCGGCAACCGCCGCCAACCAAGGAAACGCCCCCACCCGACGGCCCAGGGAGCCTCGCCAGTCCCCACCCCTGGCCCCGGACCGGAATGCAGAAGCACCAGGGTGATCGGGCCCAGGGTGAAAAGCAGGACGAACCCCAGGGTCACACAGGCCCCGCCCAGAACCCCAAAGGCGTGGTTGGAGGCGCCGGGAGCGGCAAGAAGGGCCAGCAGTCCGGCCACGGTGGTCAAAGCCGCAAAAAAGGAGGAACGGAAGATGGAGCGGACCGCCGTCACGACGGATTCCCCGGCCCGCGCCCCGTCCCGAAACCGGTCCTGGAAATCGCTTCCCAGGTGGATCAGCAGGGTCAGCTGGATGGCGGCCAGCAGGGGGAACAGGGCCAGGAGATAGACCCCGGAATCCAGCGGGATCAGGGCGCAGAGCCCGGCGGAAAGCAGGGAGTGCGCGGCCAGGTTTCCCACCAGAAACACCATGAGCCGGAAGGACTTGAAATAGAGGGCCAGGGAGAGAAACACTCCGGCCAGGATGGCCGGGACCAGGAGCCGCAGGTCACGTTCGGCCCTTTCCCGGACCTCCGCCTCGACGAGGGGGCGGGAAATGGCCTGGAAGGAGTGGCGACCGTCGGTAAAGCCGCCCAGCAGGGTTTCGATTTCATTCCGGGAGGGATGCGCCGCCGCGCTCGCGAAAGTGACCAGCAGCACGGCGTGCTTCGCGTCCGGCGAAACCAGCAGATCACGCACGAGAGGATGGCTGATGGAAAACGCCCGGCTGCGGGCCAGGTTTTCGTCCGTCCATTCGGCCGGAAGAAAGGGTTCCATCACCAGGCCGAAACCCCGCCGGACGGGGATTGAGGAGTGGGTGAAGCTCTTGACATCACGGACCCCGGGAAGGTGAGAAAATGCCTCTGAGACATCCCGCAGCTTGCCCAGCGACTCACGGGTGAACACATCCGGACAGGATTGCACCACCACCAGCACCGCTGAGTCGGACAGGCTTTGCTCCACCAGTTGGTAGGTGAAACGGGAACGCGGGTCCCCCTCCAGCAGGCTGTCCGCCCCCGTGCCCAGACTGAGCCGGGCCGCGGCCCAAAGCAGGGGCGAGCAGACGGCCAGGACCAGAAGAAGGGAAACCCCTGGATGGCGGAGCAGGCGGGCGGTCATAAGGAAACAACCTGTAGTCTTTCCCCTGCGGGAGAAAGAAACAACTGGTTCCATCCCATCCCGACAAAAGCCCCTTTGTGGGCTCACTTGGCCCTCATGGGAGCTTCATCCGCCACCGACCGACCCGGCTCAGGGTTCGGTCACGCGGAGGCGGACGAGGAGGCCCGGGACGGAGGCGGGAACCGTCGCGGTAACTTGCTGAGTGGCACCTAGATTGGTCACAATCTGGGTAATCCCGGTAGAGACCCAGGGACCGGCCATGTTGTTGGATTTTTCCACCGTGAAGACCAGGCCGGCGTTCACGGCGGAAGTGCTGCGGGTGTAGGTGTAGGTGAGTGTCTGCTGGGCGGGGCTGTAGGCGGCCGGAGGAGGCAGCGTGCTGGGACTGCCGATGGTGAGGCCGAGGGCGAACTCCATGAGGTTGCTCACGCCATCGCCATCGGAGTCGGCCGTGGGTGCGTTGGCCGGAGTGTCGGCGGTGGTGCCGAAGTTGGCCTGGCGCCAGGCCGCGTAGTCGGAGGCGATGACGTGGGTGGTGAAACGGATGCGGAACGGGTTGTGGGCCGGATCGTTGCTGGGAACGTAAACCACCCCCGTGGGAGAGTTGAGTCGTGTGGGAGCGATAGTGACCATGAAGGTGGTGGATTCCCCGGCGGCGAGGGAAGTTTTGAGCGGCTGGGTGTTGGACAGCGGCAGCGGGTCGGACACATCGTAGATCGCGATGGTGGGCAACGTGAGCGTTGAGCCGCCGATGTTGGTGATGGTGAACGTCTTGGTGCCGACCGCCCCGCCAACCACCGCGACGGGCAGGGCGACCGTGCCGGTGTCGTCGGTGAGCACGCCCTCGGGAGTGGTGGAGATGGAGATGGCGGCGGGAACGGGGACCGTGGCGTAAACCGCGACCATCTGGTCGTTGTTGTTGCCGGAGGTGGCCAGCGTGATGATCCGGCTGTTGGTCAATGCGTTGCCGGTGGTGCTGGCCAGGACGGGAGCGAGCCGGTTCACCGTGGTGTTGTCGCCCAGGCGGCCCGCGCCGTTGTAGCCCCAGGCGGC
>JANOBW010000346.1:0-10617 GCA_031411855.1 Opitutia bacterium | reverse complement strand
GGCCTGGCGGGCGATGATGTTGAGCTGGACGCAGCGGTCGGCATAGCGGACGGAGGCGTTGAGATTCTCCCAGCAGGATTGCAAAGCCGTGGGGGAGAGGTGGTTCTGATAATCGCAGACAAAACGGACGGTCCAATTCGGCAAAAAATCAAAGACATCGGGATGGGCTGCGGCCAGTTTCTCAAGATGGGTCCGCCACTCCTCGGAAAGACCGTCGGCATCGCTGATCGTGTTCAGGTTTTCCAACCAGGCGGAAAAATAAGCCTGCACCTTTTCCACCGGGCCGTGAAGGGCATCCGCCTTCAGGACCTCCTTGAACGGATGCTCCTCGATTTCGGTCACCAGACGCATGAAACGCTCACTGGAATAGGGATAAAGCCGACCGGTTGTCTGGAGTAAGGTTTGGAGCGTGGGGAAAGACATGGGAGAAGCGCCGTGAAGAGTGTGCAAAACAACTTAACGGACGGTGGCAACGGTCAAAGCTTTTTTCCCGCCCGCTCCCGCACGGCGGCGCTTGCGGACGCGACGGAAGTGATCCTAGTCGAACCCCCATGAAAGTGCTCGTAGCCCTCTCCGGCGGAGTGGACAGCTCTGTGGCCGCGCTCCTGCTGACACGCCAGGGCCACGAGGTGTCCTGCGCCTACATGAAAAACTGGGTCAACGAGGAGGAGATCGCCGGCCATTGCCCCTGGGAGGAGGACATTCGGGACGCCCGGGACGCGGCCGAATCCCTGGGAACCCCTTTCGAGGTGGTGAACTTCATCCGCGACTACCGGGAACGGGTGGTGAAATACCTTCTGGATGGCTACCGCAGCGGCATCACCCCGAACCCGGACGTGATGTGCAACCGGGAGATGAAATTCGGCGTGCTCCTGGACTTTGCCCTCGCCCAGGGCTTTGAGGCCGTCGCCACCGGCCACTACGCCGTCCGCCGCGACACCCCGGACGGCACGGCCCAGGTGTGGGAAGGGGCCGACAAAAACAAGGACCAGACCTATTTCCTCGCCCTCCTCCGCCAGGAACAGATCAAACGCGCCCTCTTTCCCATCGGCCATCTGCAAAAACCGGAACTGAGGGAACTGGCCCGCCGGCACGGCCTGCCCAACGCGGAAAAAAAGGACAGCCAGGGCATCTGTTTCATCGGCCAGGTGAAGATGGCGGATTTCCTCGCCCATTACCTCCCGGACCACCCGGGGCCCATCACCGACCACATGGGGCGCAACCTCGGTGAACACAAGGGTTTGCACCGCTTCACCCTCGGCCAGCGCAAGGGGCTGGGCATCCCCTCCAACACCGACCACGAGCACTATGTGGTGGTGCGCAAGGATTACCGCACCAACACCCTCGTCGTGGCCTTTGAAAGCAGGGCCGCCGAAGCCGGCCTCTACGGCACCGAATTCAGGCTCCACAACCTCAGCTGGACCTCCCTTCCGGTGGCCTCCCCCACCCCGCTTCTGGCCAAGCCTCGCTACCGTGACCCGTCCCAGGAAATCCACTTTGAGCCGTTGGCCGACGGTTCGGCCCGCATCGTCTTCCAACACCCCCAGCGGGCGGTCACCTCGGGACAGATCTGCGCCCTTTACGACGGTGAAAGATTGCTGGGCGGCGGCGTTTATCTGTGAGTCCAAAGTAAGCGGCAGGAACTTCAGTTCCTCCGCCCGGACGAGCACCCGGATCTGAAGCAGACCGGTTTTTTTCGTGTCTTCGGGGTTTCAAAAATAAGCCTCCCCTTCGTCCCGCATCTTGAAGCTTGGTTTGCCCCCGTCACAGCTTAGCTTTCGCCCCATGCCATCCCAGCCCCCGCTCTTCCGTTCCCCCACCCCGGTCATCGGCATGATTCATGTCGGTGCGTTGCCCGGCACGCCGGCCCACTCCCAGAACCTCGCCGCCATCGAGAGGCAGGCCGTCGCCGAGGCACTGCTTTACCGGGACGCCGGCGTGGACGGACTGATGTTGGAAAACATGCACGACACCCCCTATCTGCGGGGTTCCGTGGGCCACGAAATCACCGCCTCACTGTCCGTCGTGGCCCGGGCCGTGCGCGAAGCCTCCGGCCTTACCTGCGGCATCCAGGTGCTGGCCGCCGCCAACCGCGAGGCCCTCGCCGTGGCCCTCGCCGCCGGTCTCAGCTTCATCCGGGCCGAGGGGTTTGCCTTCGCCCATGTGGCCGACGAGGGGATCATCCAGTCCTGCGCGGCGGAACTGCTGCGCTACCGCAAACAGATTGGCGCCGACTCCATCCAGATCTGGGCCGACGTGAAAAAGAAACACAGCTCCCACGCCATCACCGCCGATGTGGGAATCGGGGAAACCGCCCATGCCGTCGAGTTCATGCGGGGAGATGCCATCATTGTGACCGGCATGGTGACCGGCGATGCCCCCAAACCCGACGAGGTCAGGGAGGTAAAACGTTCCACCGCACTGCCCGTTTACCTGGGTTCAGGTGTGACCGCAGCCAACGTGGCCACCTATCTGGGACAGGCCGACGGATTCATCATCGGATCCGAATTCAAGGAAGGAGGCCATTGGTCCGGAAAAGTAGCCCCCCGACGGATCGAAACCTTTATGACTCAGATGGCCGCCTCAAACGGGCAAAAATAAGTTTCGCCCCCAGCGCGGGTTGGAATCATCACTTCGCCTGCCACTGAAAGGGATCAATCGGGACGAGATCAAACTTGTTGGAATTCTCCTTCACCTCATAGACGTAATAAACAAGACGAGAGTCGGGTTGGGCGAAATGCAGGTTGGTTTTGAAAACGGGTTTGGTCACTGCGGACGCCCCCTCCCCCACCCGCATGCCGAGTTTGCAGGGAATCTTGTAATTTTTGAGCGCTTCCAGAGAAGCCCGGACGGTGACCTTGGACTCCAAGTCAGCCTTGTCATTCGCCACTTCCAATTCAAACGACTTCGCGGTGCTGTTGTAAAAGACGACTTTCCCCTTGGGAAGCGCCTCATCCGTCACTTCGATCCCCTCAATTTCAAAGGTTTGATTCAAGTCGGTTGAACGGAAAACAAGGACCTGTTTCTTGGCACCGGGGGCAAAGTCATAAGTGCCCACCACGGTTTTCACCAACCGACCTTCCGCGTCCTTCTTTTCCCGATAAAACTCCAGGGCCGAAGTCCCCTTGTAACTGAAAAACTGACTGGTGTTACCCCCGAGCAGGGTGAAACCAACCTTGCCTTCCCGGCCTGCATAACGAATCAGCCTGGCCTCCTGGGCCGGCGTGAGTTTTTTCGAGGGATTAACGGGAGGCGGTGGCGCGGGAGCTTCCTCCACCGGGTTCAAAGGCAGACCATCCTCATTGGTGGGGACCTTGGGGTCCGGGACAGCCGGTTCGACCGAAACCGCCACCTCGTTGTCCACTTTGTCCGCATCCTTCGCGTCAATCACATCGGCCGAACTGGGCCACAGATAGACGGAGAAATCAACACTCACTGAGGTGGCATTCTGCGGGCGGGTATTCTGGGCCAGCAGCGTGACGGAAAGAAAACCGGCACATCCGAAAATGAGAAACTGGGGGAGGCGCATGGGAATTGGGGTTTAGATTTCGTCGGGGTTGAGCCAGCGGAAGGAAGTCACCACGAAGCGGCGTCCAAAGGCCTTGTTGACATCCTTGGTGCCCGTCGGGCGGGACGAGCCGATATCCTTGTCCGAGACAAACAGCGCCCAGGGTTTGTCGTCCGTATCCATGTATTCCGTGGTCCTTTGCACGACCGCCTCACACCAGGCACGGCTGAGGATACGCTCCGGATTTTGCGGGTCACGGACCTCACCATAGCTGCGAACCACAAAACTGTCGGAACGAGGGGTGATCACGGATCCGAGGTGATAAAGAAGATCGGCCTGGGTCAGATAACCGGGAACACCTTCAAAGACAGAACCGGAACCGTAGGAACCAAACTTTTGGCCCCAGTAGGCAGGGTCCACTTCCGAGTCCTTGATGACATAGGCGGACTCAAAATAAGACTTGTTCAACTTGGGGGAATCGCCCGTGGATTTGGGATTCCAGACCACACCGCTTTCGGAAGTGTCAATGGCAGCTTGGAGGGCACCAATCCGGAGAATCTCAGGGTTGGCGGTGTCGGTCGAATTGTAGGAACGGTTGACGAAATCGGAAAGGGATAGGAAAGGGCCGCGCTTTTTGACCTGAGCGACAATTTGACGGGCCAGGAAATCAATTTCCTCGGTATTCAGAACCCGGTAACCTTGGTAGGAATTGTCATCACTGCCTTTGTCCTTGCCCGTGTTGGGTTTACCGACCGGGAAAGCCTGGCGGGCGTAAGGGGCCTGGGTGGACGAGGGCGCTCCCGACTTGGGGGCCACACCAAAGAAGCTGGAGAGCAGTGCCTTCCAAGCATCCACCGAGGTGGAATTGACATTGAAGGCACCATCAATCAGCACGGCGGCGGCGGCCTTTTGAAAATCCTTGATCATGGTTTCCGGGTCGGTCTCGGCAGCGGAAGCACCTTTGGGGGAGACAAAAACCATGCGGCCATTGGGCAGACGCTTTTTACCATTGTCGGAAAGAAGGCTTCCAGCGGTTTTGCCGTTGGAAGGAAGACCGGAGAAGAAATACTTGTCCCACAGGGCATTGTTCATTTTCCAGCACCAGTCATAAACCATATAACCGCTGTAACCTTCGGTGGTCTCGGCGGCCACCTCCACCACGGAAGATTTCACATTAAGATCGCCGATCGAATTCCCCACCACGAAGGAAGGAATGTTATGCTCGGAGAAAAACTCCTCAGCCGAATAACCACTGTTGTAGATTTCCAGCCAACCATTCGGGTTGCTGGGATTGACGGAATAGTTGGTAAGATTGACGTGGGTCAATTGACCGATGCTGGTGAAATGTCCCTCATTGTGATCCGTGGGGATTTCAAACAAGGTGGCTTTGTTGGGGCCGCTCGTGTCCGAGAAACCCACCAGAGGATCGTCATCTTTGCCAATTTCAATCACGTTTTTGGCTTTGTCCGGGTAGAACAAGTCGGTCAGGAAAGTGGCAGGGGTGAAATACCCCTTGGGAGAAGTCGTAGCACCATATTCGACGGAGCGGCGACCGACAATGGATGATCGGATGTTGTTATTCGCAATCCAGCGGGTCTTGTGGGTCGCCTGATTACTGTAAACATCAAACCATTTGTCTTGAGAGTGTTCGGCAAAACGCATGGTAAATTTGCGTCCATACATTTTGGCCCACTCAGCCTGAGAACTAAAAAGGGGAAACGTGGGATTGATGCCAGGACCACCATCGGTGGCTCCAGTCATATTGTAAGTAATCGGAATAAAACTAGAGACCTTCGAGTTTGTTTCCAAAGCCGAATTGAGTTTTTTCATATAAACCAACGGGCCATTTTCCGCAAAATTAGTGTCACTGAGTGGGGTGTTCAAGGCGCTTCCGTCGGCTTTGAAATCCTTTAAATTCAAGGCTTTACCATATAATTCCAAGGCGCTGCGACGGGTGCCTTGGGGCTTGGCCGTGTAGGTGGGCGCGGCAGAGGTAATTTTGTAACTAGCAGTCATGGTATCATTATACCCGCCGCAGACCAGAGAGAAACCCAAGGGTTCATACCCTTCCTCCAGGAGAACATTTTCAGTTTTATAATTATCGACCTCATATTTCACATGTTTATGCAAACTAAAAACGAGAGCCTGGCCGGCCTCAAATTTCTGTTTTTTAATCTGCATCACAATACGAGAACGAAGCGGGGTCGGCAATTGAATGTTCCCTGATGTAGGGGAATTTGTGACGGTAAAGTTGTCCAAAAATTGATTGGCCGGGTCGTAACCACTTCCCGTCGCCGGGGTCGTGTTACGAAGATAACTCACGCTGTAGTCTTGGGCGGCCAGAGGAACATTGTAGGGGTTCCATAGGACGACGGCAGGAATCAGGTGATGGAAGAGACGATAGGTGGGAGTTCCCGTGGGAGTCGCCGGTGGGATTTTCACCACGCTGGGAGCGTAAAACATTTGGAAAGTCACCAAGACGGGATAAATACCAGAAACCTTATTGGTCTGAGGACGAACCTTAGCTCCCGCGTCGGGAGCACGGTAGCTGTAGTAAGACTGCAATTGATCCCACAGCGGTCCCCCCGGGTCAGTGGCGGACGGAGAAGCTCCCGGAAAAACAGGGCTTCCCTTCAATTTGAGTTTGCCAAAATTTTCCTCCATGAGGGCATTGCTCAGATCAATCTTAAGACCGCCATTTTTGACATCAGCTGCCACACCGTAACCGCTCGTGGTAAAATCGTGATAATAATTGCCAAGGACTTCCTCCTTCACTTTGGCCCCTTCCACGAATTGCAAGGTTTCGTAGCTGATGGCTTTGGCCAGGGACTCAGCCGTCAGATCGGTGTAAGCCTCAAAACTGGTGGTTCCCGCCGGATTGACCTTCTGGGGAGCGAGGGTGCGGACCAGAGCGGCGGTGGCATCGGAACCCAGGCTCTTGTTTTTGTCGCCGACGTTGATTTTGGCCTTCACCCCCTGGTCGCCCACCCACCAGGCCTTGCGGCCGACGAGTTTCTTTACCCCGGTGCCACCCGAATTCAGATCACCCACATTTTCCTCAATGTCCTCAAGCTCGGCGTAAACCGCGTTTTTGGGATCCACCCGGTCGGTGCCTGCCATTTTGGTGGCGGCGGAGGTGATGCTGCGTCCGCTGACGAGCATCACCCAGCGGTTAAGGCCGTTGGAAGAAGGGTTGGTTGAGGTGTCATCCTTGGTCAAACCGGCGGTGAGGGAAGGTTTCCGGCTGGTGTTGAGTGGATCCAGATAGGTGTCGTCAGAGTTGCCGCTGACCAGCCAGGCCAGGGGCTTTCCGTAATTGGGGTTGGGGCCTCCATTGGGGGTGGTTTCGCCGCTGTCCCAGACCAAAGTCCAACTTTTAAAGGAATCATGGGCCTTGGGAAGCTTGGCCGTGCCGCCCTTGAGCCGGTTCTGGGGAGTGGTCTGGCCCTGAAGAATTGCGCCCGTCGAGGTGACACGGGTGTCGGGGCCGGCATGGCGCTGGAGTTTCCCGATGGCCTCTTGAAGCGACTGCTTGGCGTATTCGCGGGCCTGGGAGGAACTGGCGGTGCTTTCGGCCACCACCGTCTCGACTTTGGTCAGGCTGTTCAAGGTCACCAAGAGCAGGATGATGAAACCCAGAAGGGAAATGGCCACAATGAGGGCGAAACCACGGCGTGAACGGGTGCGGCTGGCCAGACGGGAAACGGGGGGGTGAGACATGGCGTTTTGTCCTGAAAGGAATTAAGGGAGGTGTAGAAACGTGCCGACAGACGGTTCTGTCAAAGGCTTTCCACCAGCTATGACACCATTCCTCAGCCGCTTCACCCCCCGGGGCGCAAAAAAAACCGCCCGGACAGGCCGGACGGTTTAAATGGTGGGAAGTAGAGGACTCGAACCTCCGACCCCCTGCATGTCAAGCAGGTGCTCTAACCAACTGAGCTAACTCCCCGAAAGAGAGGCCGGAAAGAAAAGAGCCTGGCCGCAAAGACAAGCGAAAACTGAGAAAAAAAATCCCCGGCGCGAAACGTTCGCTTCTGGCGCGGTCTGTAAGCTTGCCCAATCACGTTTCCACCCGTCAGAACCAAACCATGCCCGCCACTCCGAACCCGCCCAAACGAATCGTCATCGTGGAAGATCAGACCGCCGTGCGCGAAATGATCGCCCAGATTGTCGAGCTGGAGCCGGGCATGAAGGTCGTCGCCGAAACCGGCGAGGGCCACGCGGCCTGCCAGATCTGCCTGGAGCACAAACCGGACCTCATCATCCTTGATCTCATGCTGCCCGGCCTGAACGGCACCGAGGTGCTGCGCCGCGTTTCCAAAGTCCTGACCAAGACCCGCGTCCTCGTCTTTTCCGGCTATTACAACCCCGGCCTGATCCGCGATCTGGTGCAGTGCGGAGCCCACGGCTTCGTGGAAAAGTCGGCCCCGCTGGCCGAATTGCGCAAAGGGCTCCAGATCGTGGCCGCCGGCGGGAGCTACTTTGGCCCGGCCGTCTCCCAGTTCCTGCGCGAGGCCATGATGCCCGTGGCCGAGGGAGGGGCCGGCTCCATGGAAGATCTCACGGCCCGCGAGCGCGAGGTGCTCCAGCTCATTGCCGAGAGTTACAGCACGAGGGCCATCGCCACCAAGCTGAATGTCTCGGTCAAAACCGCCGAAAACCACCGCACCAATCTGATGAAAAAACTGCGCCTGCACGATGTGGCCAGCATTGTCCGTTTTGCGGTGGAGAAGGGCCTGGTGGACCCGGGGGCCCAAAACATCTGAACAGCCCCGGGAACACTTTCGGGATTGCGCCCGTCCCCACCCTCTTTGCCTTAACCCCATGACCCTCACCCGCTTCCCCCGACACCTTCTCATCGCCCTCCTGGCCGGGCCCTTCGCCTCCTGCGCCACCACGGCCACGGACACACCGGCCGCCCACCAGGCTTCCACCGCCAAGGTGGCCGCCGAGATGAACACCACCGTCAAGACCTGGCTCGCCTCGCTCGACCCCGCCCAGAAGGCGAAGGCCTGCTACGGCTTCGGCGACGCCGAACGAAAAAACTGGCACTTCATTCCCAAAACGCGCAACGGCCTGCCCCTCAAGGAGATGACCGAGCCCCAGCGCGCCCTGGTCCGCCCCATGCTGAAGTCCGCCCTGAGCGAGCGGGGCCTCGGCCAGCTTGATTCCATCATGACCGTGCTGGAGCCCTACCTGAAGGAAAACGAGCCGCCGGAAAGGAAGGAAATGCGCCAGCCTCTGGGCTACTTTGTGACCGTCTTTGGCGAGCCTTCCGCCACCGCCCCCTGGAGCTGGCGTTTTGAGGGCCACCACTTCACCATCACATTCACCGTGATGGGCGACGCCGTCACCGCCACCCCCAATTTTTACGGCACCAACCCCGGCACCGTCCCTTCCGGTCCCAACAAGGGCCTCAGTGTCCTCGGCCGCGAGGAGACCGATGGCCGCGCCTTCCTCAAAAGCCTTTCCCCCGAACATCACGACAAGGCCCTGCTGAAGGAAAAGACTCCCGCCGATGTCATCCTCATGCCCGGCAAGGACGCGGCCGAACTGGCCCCCCTGGGCATCGGCTTTGGCGAACTGACCAAAGAGGAGCAAAACACTCTCCGCCAGCTGCTTGCGCTTCATGCCAACCGCCTGCGCAACGACCTGGCCGAGGCCGACCTGAAACGCGTCGCCGACGCCGGCTGGGACAAGGTCTTCTTCGCCTGGATCGGCAGCGACCAGCCCGGCCAGGGCCACTACTACCGCATCCAAGGCCCCACCTTTGTCATCGAATACGACAACACCCAGAACAACGCCAACCACGTCCACTGCCTCTGGCGCGACCGCCAGCACGACTTCGGGGGCGATCTGCTCAAGGCCCACTACGAGGAGTCCCACGCGTCTCCTTCCGCCAAGTAAGACCAGTTTCACCCAGCAAAAAGCCCGTCCGGAGAACCGGACGGGCTTTTTTTGTGAAACTGGCGGAGAGGGAGGGATTCGAACCCCCGGAAGCATTTCTACTTCACATGATTTCCAATCATGCACATTCGACCACTCTGTCACCTCTCCGTGAGGTTTTGTGGAAGGTGCGAGAAAGGCCTTCGTTCCCCCTTTCGTCAACTCGATTTTTCGTTTCCAAATCACTTTCTTGAAAAGACCCCGCCAGCTCCCCGTTCACGGGGAAAATCAGGGGGCAACTTGAAGGTGCCGCCTTGCCCATGTCCCTGAAACGGAAGGCTCCACGGAAAACTGTCTTGCGGCGTTGCCGTGCCCCCGACTTTCTCACTCTTTTTCCACATGCAATCGCTCGACTACGGCTACAATGGCAAAATTGAGGGGGAACTCGTCGTTTCCCGTCTCGATTCGGTCGTCAATTGGCTCCGCATGAACTCCGTCTGGCCCATGCCCATGGGCCTGGCCTGCTGCGCCATCGAGCTCATGGCCACAGGCAGCTCCCGCTTCGACATCAGCCGTTTCGGCGCCGAGGTGATGCGTTTCTCGCCCCGCCAGTCCGACTGCATGATCGTGGCCGGCACGGTGACCTACAAGATGGCCGAGGTGGTCCGCCGCATTTACGACCAGATGGCCGAGCCCAAATGGGTCATCGCCATGGGGGCCTGCGCCTCCACCGGCGGCATGTATCGCAGTTACGCCGTGCTTCAGGGCGTGGACCGCATCGTCCCCGTGGACGTCTATGTCTCCGGATGCCCCCCCCGGCCCGAGGCCCTGCTGGACGCCCTGCTGCGCCTGCAGCAGGACCGCATCGCCCGCGAGCACTCGGTCGCCAAACTGATTAGGGCGTAACCACATGATGAAAGTTGAAGGATGGGGGACGAAAACAAGGCAGTTTCGCAACACATTGATAGTCATTTAATTACCGCACCCTGGTTTCTCTCCTCTCCACTTCTTCTCCTCTTCACCTCTTCTGAATCGTTTCCTGCTTAGCTGGCTCGGCTTCATCCCTCCTCCTTAAACCTTCATCCTTTGCGTCCATGGCTCCCGCCCCGACCGAACTGCTCGCCAGTTTTCCCTTCCTCACCGCCCGTCCCAGCGCCGACCACGCCGCCGTGAACTGCCCGCGCGAGCACCTCGTCGCCTTCCTGCGCGACCTGCGCGACCAG
>JANOBW010000345.1:0-7779 GCA_031411855.1 Opitutia bacterium | reverse complement strand
CTTGCCGTCGGCCACCCACTTCATGCGGTGGACGGTCGGTTCGTGCGGCAGCTCGACCGCCTTCCACAACTGCGTGCGGTCCGCCGGAGCCTCCAACCAGAAAACGGCGCCGCTGTTGACGGTGTCC
The DNA here is from genome assembly GCA_031411855.1 of Opitutia bacterium. GTDB lineage: Bacteria > Verrucomicrobiota > Verrucomicrobiia > Opitutales > JANOBW01 > JANOBW01. The sequence continues at coordinate 7,652 of JANOBW010000345.1, read as the reverse complement.
CCCGGGTTCCAGGCCGCCCCCACGGCCACTTCGGCCCTGCCATCACCATCAATATCCCGGACGGCCAGGCAGACATGGTCTTGTTTCGTCAACGAAGTAACCATGGTGTGCTTTTCCCAGGACGGGTTTTTGAACCAGGCCACCTCGGCCTTATCCACCAGGATGAGGTCGGGAAGTTTGTCTCCGTCAATGTCGGCCACGGCCACGCCATAACCGATGCCGACCTTGTCCGAGACGGTCTGGGCCTCGAAAACGGGGAAGGCGCGCTCGGCCGCAAAGCCGGGGGAAACAAGGACGAGGGCAAGGAGGAGCGGGGTGTTTTTCATGGTGGTGAAGGCAGACACCACCTCCCCCCTCCGGTTGCCCGTTCGGAAACAAAAAAGCCCCCCGGTTGGCGACCGGAGGGCGGATCAGAAGGGAAAAGTCAGTCGTTGTTGGAACGGGAACTCCCGGTGACTTGGAGCAACAGGTAAAGGAGGTTGCCCAGCGAGGCGATGAAGGCGGCCACGTAAGTCCAGGCGGCGGCGTCCAGGGTTTCCCTCACCCCCACGGCCTCATCCCGGTCAATGAGGCCCAGCCCGGCCAGCTCGGCCTTGGCCCGGCGGGAGGCGTCAAACTCGACCGGCAGGGTGATGAGTTGGAAGAAGGTCAGCACCAGGTAACAGCCGATGCCGATCCAAACCAGGCCCAGGGCATGCAGAAAAATGCCCCCCAGGATCACAAACGGCAGGATCATGGAGGAGATCTGCGTGACCGGAACCAGCCCCATCCGGGCGCGGAGGAGCGGATAGTTCACCTTGTCCTGGATGGCGTGGCCGGCCTCGTGGGCCGCCACCCCGACGGCGGCCAGGCTGGTGCCGTGGTAGTTGGGCTCGCTGAGCACCAGGACCTTGCGGGTCGGGTCATAGTGGTCGGTCAGTTCCCCGGGCTGGGATTCGATGGCGACGTTGCGGATGCCGGCGGAGCTCAACACCAGCGAGGCGGCCTCGCGTCCGGTGATGTGCCGGCGCGTGCCGATCTGGGAGTTTCGGCGGTAGGCGTCCATGATGCGGAACTGGGCCCACAGGCCGAGCAGACCGGGAAGAAGAACAAGGAGAAGCCAGAGTGTCATGGTGGTAGGGAATGCGGGGGATTAAAGTGAATCGGAGTTAATCCGCAAGCGGACCAGTCCGATCCCACCGTCGGCGGTGAGCCGTCCTCCCCGTCAATCACCCCACATGCCAAACCTTAAATGGTTCTCTCAAAGCAACTTGTGGTTTCGCTAAAAATCAAACGGCGACAATCCGGCACCGTTTCCGCGCCACTCCGGCTCAACGGATCTCCTGGCGGAGCTTGACCACGCTTTTGGTGCGCAGGCGGATGTTGAGGGCCTCGACACCCAGGGAAAACGCCATCGAGAAATAAACATAGCCCTTGGGGATTTCCGCATGGAAGGATTCCGCCACCAGGAGGCAGCCGATCATGATCAGAAAGCTCAGGGCCAGCATCTTAAGGCTAGGGTGTTTCTCGATGAAATCGCTGATCTTGCCGGAGAAGGCCAGCATCACGCCCATCGAAATGACCACGCCGCCGATCATCAAGGAGACTTCCTTGACCATGCCCACGGCCGTGATGACTGAATCCAGCGAGAACACGAGGTCAATCAGGGCAATCTGGATCACCACGGCCGTGAAACTCGGGGCCTTGACCTTAAAGTCGCCTCCATCCTCGCCCTCCAGTTTGTGGTGGATCTCCTTGGTGGACTTGTAGAGCAGGAAAAGTCCTCCGAAGAAAAGGACCATGTCACGACCCGAGACTCCATGCGGCCCCTTCATCGAAAACATCTGGGGAATCTCAAAAAGGGGACTGGTCAGCTTTGCCAGCCAAGCCGTGGCCAAGAGAAGAAGAATGCGCGTGCCCAGCGCCATCAGAAGGCCGATTTTGCGCCCCTTGGCGCGTTGCTCCTGGGGCAGTTTGCCGCACAGGATCGAAATGAAGACGATGTTGTCTATCCCGAGAACAATCTCAAGCAGGGCCAGGGTGAGAAGGCTGATGAGCCCCTCGGTGGTAAAGAAGATGGACAGGTAGTCAGGCATGGATGAAATGACCTTCATCGCGGACCCCGACACGGCGTGCAATAGTAACTGGACGGAGGGATGGCTGGTTTTTTTGTCAGGTTGGTGACAGAATCCAGGCCGAGGGATGGCTGGTGAAGCCTATCTTCGGATAATACTGCTCCGCCCCGGGAGCCGCCAGGAGGATGATCTTGGCCGCCGGCCCAAGCTTGGACTGGGTCCGGCGGATCAGCTCGAGGCCGATCCCGCGTTTCTGGTAGGCCTCGTCCACCGCCAGATCCGACAGGTAGCAGCAGAAAACAAAATCCGTCAGCGAACGGGCCACGCCGACCAGTTTGCCGCCGTCCCAGCAGGTGCAGAACAGGTTGCCGTGCTTCAACATGGCCCGCATGGCCTCGGAATTTTCCAGCGGACGCCGCGCGCCCAAAGTGGTGCGGGCAAGGACGTCGGCAAACTCGGCCTCAGTCGGGACGCGTTCGGTGTCGTAGCGTAGCTTCATGGAAATCAGCGGGATGAGTTAAGTCGGTTTGATGCGGGCGGCTTGGGGGCGCCTCAGCGCATGGCAACATCGCGGCGGAGTGAAAGGGACTGATGCTCCTCGTCGTAAAAGGCACCGCCCACGCAGAGCGCCTCCGGCTCCAAACCGAAAGGGACAAAGCCCCGGGACCGATAGAGGGCAATCGCGGGGACATTGGTGGCGTTGACGCTGAGCTTGAGGTTGCGGAGGTGGGGAAAGGTCCGCGCATGGACAATCACGGCATCAAGCAGGGCCTCCCCGATGCCACGCCTGCGTTGGGGCGGGGTCACATACATCCCGCCCACCATCGCGTTGTGGGCGAGTTTCTCGGCTGCGGTGCGGATGAGGGCGACCATGCCGCCCAATTTGCCGTCACAAAACGCTCCCAGGACGGTGACCATGGCGTCAGGCCCGGACTGAAGCCGCGCCTCCACCTCCGCAAGCGTCCGCCCGACTTCCGCGCGGTGGCTGGAGCCGAACGCGGCGGGGCTCTCCAGAAGTCCTTCCAGGCGGAGCGCCTGATAAACGGCGGCATCCTCGGGGGTGAGTGGTCGGATGGTCATGGGGTTCCTCAATCAAAAAAGGCAGGCTCTCTTGTCTCTTTGTCGGCTTACCCGGCGGAGCAGCGGGCCATGTGAAGGCGCTCAAGTCTCATGACGGGGACGTTGCGGAAAGTTTGGGACGTGAAAAGGAAGATCCCGGACAAGTCCGCTCAGCGAATCTGTTACCTGCGAATCGCGTTTGCCCACATCCTCATATCAACGCATCACGATACGTTGATATGACTCTTGACCCAGAATGCCCTTTCGCCAGTCTGAAACCTTTAACCACCATGCCAAAAACCTTCATCTTCTCCTCCGAATCGGTGGGCGAAGGCCACCCTGACAAGGTCGCCGACACCATCTCCGATGCCGTTCTGGACGCCTGCCTCAAAGTTGACAAGACCAGCCGTGTCGCCTGCGAAACCTACGTGAAATCCAACGTGGTCGTCGTCGGCGGCGAAATCACCATCCCGAAGCTTCAGGACAAAAAGACCGGGCAGTCCAAGGCGATTGATTACGCCTTCAACCTCGGCGAAATCGTCCGCGACGCCATCCGCGAGATCGGCTACGTCAATGACGACGATGTCTTCCACGCCGACAAGGTCTTCATCAACAGCGTCCTGACCGCCCAGTCCTCCGACATCGCCCAGGGCGTGGACGCCAAAGGTGCCGAAGGCAAGAAGACCAAGGAGCAAGGCGCTGGTGATCAAGGCCTTATGTTCGGTTACGCCTGCAACGAAACCGACGAGCTCATGCCCGCGCCAATCATGTTCGCCCACCGCCTCGGCGCCGAGCTGACCCGCGTCCGCAAGGCCGGCAAACTCGCCAAGTGGCTCCGCCCCGACGCCAAGTCCCAGGTTTCCGTCGTCTATGAGGACGACAAACCCGTCGCCATCGCCAACGTGGTCATCTCCACCCAGCACGCCGCCAGCGTCGAGCACGCCGAGATCGAAAAGTTCTGCATCGAACAAATCATCAAGAAGGTCCTCCCGAAGAACCTGCTGACCAAGGACACCGAGTATCTCATCAACCCGACCGGCAAGTTTGTCATCGGGGGCCCGCAAGGCGACACCGGCCTGACCGGACGGAAAATCATTGTGGACAGCTACGGCGGATGGGGCCGCCACGGTGGCGGAGCCTTCTCCGGCAAGGACCCGTCCAAAGTGGACCGCAGCGCCGCCTACATGGGCCGCTGGGTCGCCAAGAACATCGTCGCCGCCGGCCTGGCCACCCACGCCGAGATCCAGTTTGCCTACGCGATCGGCCACCCGAAGCCTGTTTCTGTTTTCGTCAACACCTTCGGCACCGCCGCCAAGGGCCTGACCGACCAGCAGATCACCGACGCCGTCCAGAAAGTCTTCAGCTTCAAACCCGCCGACATCGTCAAGCAGCTCAACCTGCTCCGCCCGATCTACTCGAAGACCACCAACTACGGCCACTTCGGCAAGATCAACTCCGATCTGCCCTGGGAAAAGGCCGACAAGGTTGCCGCGCTCAAGAAGTCCCTCGGCCTCAAGTAATTACCAGCAAAGTTTACCACACACATGGCAACCAAACCCAAGGCCGCGAAACCCGCCGCCACCGCCGCCAAGGCTCCCGTCAAGGCCGCCAAAGCCCCCGCCCACAAGGCCAGCTTTGACCTCACCCCCGTTAAACCCGACTACAAGGTCCGCGACCTGTCGCTGGCCGAGTTTGGCCGCAAGGAACTGGACATCGCCGAGCACGAGATGCCCGGCCTCGTCTCGATCCGCCGCAAACACGCCAAGTCCAAGCCCCTCAAGGGCGTGCGCATCGCCGGCTCGCTGCACATGACGATCCAGACCGCCGTCCTCATCGAGACCCTCAAGGAACTCGGCGCCGACGTCCGCTGGGCCTCCTGCAACATCTTCTCCACCCAGGACCACGCCGCCGCCGCCATCGCGAAAGCCGGCATCCCGGTCTTCGCCTGGAAGGGCGAATCCCTCGAGGAATACTGGTGGTGCACCTGGCAGACCCTGACCTGGCCCAATGGCTCCGGTCCCCAGATGATCGTGGATGACGGCGGTGACGCCACCCTCCTGATCCACAAGGGTTACGAACTCGAAAACGGCTCCAACTGGGTCAACGAGCCCTCCGGCAGCCACGAGGAGTCCGTCATCAAGAACCTCCTCAAGGATGTCCACGCCAAGTTCCCCAACCACTGGCACAAGGTCGTCGCCGACTGGAAGGGCGTCTCCGAGGAAACCACCACCGGTGTCCACCGCATCTACCAGATGATGGAAAAGGGCAAGCTCCTCGTCCCCGCCATCAACGTCAACGACTCCGTCACCAAGTCCAAGTTCGACAACCTCTACGGCTGCCGCGAATCCCTGGTGGACGGCATCAAGCGCGCCCTCGACCTCATGATCTCGGGCAAGTCCGCCCTCGTCTGCGGCTTCGGCGACGTCGGCAAGGGCTCCGCCCAGTCCCTCCGCTCCATGGGTGCCATCGTCAAGATCACCGAAGTGGACCCCATCTGCGCCCTCCAGGCCGCGATGGACGGCTACGAGGTCAACACGCTCAAGGACACCCTCGGCAAGATTGATATCTATGTGACCGCCACCGGCAACGCCGACATCATCACGCTGGAAGACATGCTGAAGATGAAGGATCAGGCCGTCATCTGCAACATCGGTCACTTCGACAACGAAATCCAGGTGGACCGCCTCAACAAGCATCCCGGGGTGAAACGTCTGAACATCAAGCCGCAGGTGGACCGCTACACCCTGCCGAACGGCAACCAGATCTACCTCCTGGCCGAAGGCCGCCTCGTCAACCTGGGCTGCGCCACCGGCCACCCCAGCTTCGTGATGTCCAACAGCTTCGCCAACCAGACCCTGGCCCAGCTCGACCTCTGGAAGAACAGGGACAAATACACTCCCGGCGTTTACATGCTGCCCAAGCATCTGGACGAGGAAGTGGCCCGCCTCCACCTCGAGAAGATCGGCGTGAAGCTGACCAAGCTCACGCAGGCCCAGGCCGACTACATCGGCGTGCCGGTCGAAGGCCCTTACAAGTCCTCCCACTACAAGTATTGAGCCCCGGACCGATACTTCGGTAACAAACTTCAAGCCGTCCCCTCGCCGGGACGGCTTTTTTGTGTCCGGGAAGTGCGAAGCACCTTGGAGTGCGGTTGCAACGCCACCGCTTTGAGGCAGGCCGCAACGCTGCCGCCCCCGCGTGACCTTCGCCGGAAACACAGGGGGGCTTCCGACCTGGCTTGATGTTCTACGTCCCAGAGCCGGGAAGCGTTGCTTCCGCGGCAAAGCGGCAGCGGCGCGGCCGCAGTCCAAAGCGCCGTGCGCGTTTGAGACAAAGCCCGCTCAGCCGTCCATGTCCCCGCCGCGTTCGGGCGGCGTGTAGTTTTCAAAACGGGTCAGGTCGGCGATGAAGGTGAGGGTCACGTCCCCGATCGGTCCGTTACGCTGCTTGGCGATGATGAGGGAGCGGCGGTTGTCCTCCTGCATGGCCTTCCCCTCCTCGCCCTCCTTTTGGATGGTGCGGGCCAGGATCATGACGACATCGGCGTCCTGCTCGATCGCGCCGGATTCGCGGAGGTCGGAGAGGCGCGGGGCGCGTTTTTCCTTTTCCGATTCGCGGTTGAGCTGGGAGAGCACGATGACGGGGATTTTCAACTCCTTGGCCATGGCCTTCACGCCCCGGGAAATTTCCGAGATCTGCTGCTCGCGCGGCATCTTGGGATCGGTTCCGGAGAGGAGCTGAAGATAATCTATCACGATGAGCCCCAGCGGGTTCTTGGTGTGGAGGCGGCGGGCCTTGGCGCGGATCTCCATGATCGTGACCTGCGAGGCGTCATCAATCCAGAGCGGGGCGGCCTTGAGGGCCTGGGCCGACTTCACCAGGTTGCCCTGCTCCTCCTTGCTGGTGAAGCCCTCCTTGAGGCGCTTCATGTTGACCTTGGCGTGGCAGCAAAGGAGGCGCATGGCGAGCTGGTCGGCGCCCATTTCAAGCGAGAACACGAGGACGCCGATGGCTTTGCGCGGGGCCGGCGGAAAGAGGACGTTTTCCGCGATGTTCATGGCAAACGAGGTTTTTCCGACCGACGGACGGGCCGCCAGAACGATCATTTCCGTGGGGTGGAAACCGAAGGTCATCTTGTCGAGGTCGGTGAAGCCGCTGGCCACGCCGGTGATCTCCCCCTTGCGCAGCAACATGTTGTTGATCAACGTGACGGCGCTATCAATGTTCTCCTTGATGTGCCGGGCGGACTCCGTCACGCGGTCCTGGGAAATGCGGAAGATGGACTGCTCGGCGGACTCCAGGAGGTTGTCGAGATCCTCCTGCGAGGAGTAACAGCGCTCCACGATGCTGGTGGCCGTGCTGATGAGTTTCCGGAGTAGGGCCTTCTCGCGGACAATCTCCAGCCAGTAGCGGGCGTGGGCGGTGGTCTCGATCCGGTTGGTCAGCCGGTTGATCTCGGCGTGGCCTCCCACGGCCTCAAGCTGCCCCATGGAGTTAAGGCGTTCGGCCAGAATGATTTCGTCAATGCCGGACTGGGCC
>JANOBW010000344.1:0-2042 GCA_031411855.1 Opitutia bacterium | reverse complement strand
GGCCTTGGACTCAACCACAAAAACGGCGGCAAGTTGTCCGAGGAGCGTGTCAAAATTGTAAGCCAATGGTAAAGGTTTGCCATGGGGACCTCCCCCCGCCCTCTGCCTGAGTTTTCCGAGGGTCCGAACGAGGCCCGGGACCTTTCACAAATCGCCCGCCTGAACCTTTTGGACGAGCCGGTCGCAGCCTTCCTCCACCAGATCCAGCACCAGCTCGAAACATTCGGGCCCCTGTTCGTAGGGATCGGGAATTTCGCCGACAGCGGGCGAGCGGGCCAGCAGTTCTTTCGCAAACGAACGAATTTTGGCCCGCAAGGGCGGGGATCCGCCGGCCAGGCGGAGGGCGTCGGCCAGATTGGAGCCGTCCATGCAGTAAACGGCGTCAAAACACTCCACATCGCCGACTGTCAGCTTTTGGGCCCTGCTGGCAAGCGTGACACCCCGGCGCAGGGCGGCCTGGCGCATCCGGTGGTCGGGCAGATCTCCGGCGTGCCATCCCCCGATGCCGCGGGAAGCCACCTCATGGCCCGTAAGACCGGCCCGGGCGAAGGCTGCGCGGCAAAAACCCTCGGCGGCCGGGGAGCGGCAGATATTGCCCAGGCAGACAAAAAGAACCTTCATGAAAATGGCGGAAGGTGAGGGATTCGAACCCCCGGAACCCTTTCGGGCCCAACGGTTTTCAAGACCGTCGCGATAGACCACTCTGCCAACCTTCCGTTAAAAGTGCCTCAGCGGTTGCCGCCAAAGATGTTGTCCAGATTGCCGGAGTTCTTATCCGGTTCGGAGGACTTCACCGTCACGCCGCCGGTGTTACCCGAGGACCTGACTCCCGGCAAGGTTGCCTTCTTCACCTGCTCCATGTCAATGGAGGAGACAGGGCAATTGAGGATGATCCATTCAAGTTTCTCACGCATCTCGGAATAGTTGCCGCTCCAGACCCGGCTTTGAAACCAGCCGACGACATCCGGCTGGATGATCTTGGCTTCCAGGGAGGGCTGGCGGTTGCGGATTTCGGTGAAGATCTTTTTGACGAGGAAGGGGATGTCCTCCTTGCGCTCGGTCAGGGACGGGATGTTGAGCCCCACCAAACCGATGCTGAAGTAAAGAAACTCGCTGAACTCGCCGCGGTCCACCTTCTCGCTGATGTCCTCCTCGGAACAGAAGATGAGGCGGAAACGGCGGGCGTAATCACGGTAAACACCTTCGCGCTTAAGGAGTTGCTCCAGGTTGGCCTGGCCGGCCTTGTCAAGCGAATGCCCCTCGAGCAGGACAAAGGTGGTCATTTCGCGCTTCTGGAGTTCGGCGGCCTTGAGGGCGTTGAGAAAGAAGGTGTGCTTGAGGTCGCTCGGTCTCAGGAAGATCGGGGGGGCGTCCGAAAATTTGGACAGGCGGACGAGTTCCCGGGCGGCCAGATCAAACTCGGAGCCGGGCGGGCCGTTGAACTGCATGGTGCCGGAGAAATCCTTGTAGCGTTCGATCTGGCGGATAAGCTCGGCATGGGGCTCGGAAATGCCATGGAGGTAGCCGCCCTGGGCGTTGTAAACGGCCTCGGCGTTGGCATGGTGCTCCTCGCTGGCGGCCTTGGCCGGAGAGGCGGAGGGGGACGGTGCCTGGCGGGGGGCGTTCTCGTTGAGGAGGTCCTTGATTTTGGTAAGGAAGTCCTTGACGTTGAGGGGCTTGGTATAAACGCCGGAGACGCCGAGCTTGGAAATCTCCAGCACCTTCTCAAAACTGAGGAAACCGGAGATGATGAGGATGGGGGTGCGGGGACGGAGCCGGCGGTATTTTTTGAGAAAATCCAGGCATTCGCCCGAAGGCAGCTGAAAGTCGGAGATGATGAGCTCAAAATCCTGGGACTGGACCGCCATGAGGGCCTCGGGCAGATCGGTAAAGTATTGGACTTCAGTGCTGATGGGCTTGAGCAAATGCTGCATCAGCTTGTTCAGAATGGGATCGTCATCCACCACCATGATGCGCCTGAGCTGGCCGGTGTTGTCAGTGACGGGGGCGGCGGCATCCCCCGCCGTGGCGGCTGGAGCGGC
>JANOBW010000343.1:0-9673 GCA_031411855.1 Opitutia bacterium | reverse complement strand
GGTCCAGCACCGCCTGGCGCTTTTCAGCAACAGACTGAGCAGCCCCATTTTCCGTTTGAAATCCACCGGTGAATACCAGGGAAAAAGGGCCTTCGACAAGGAGGCGGTGGGGGTGGCCCTCGGAAGTGCCTTGGAGGAATACACCCACCTGGAAGGGGAGGTGGTCGAACCGAATCTTGCCAATCTGCTGCGTCATGTAATGGTTTGGAAATCCCTCGCCCGTGGGGTGGCACCCAAGGCCCTGGCTTTGCTTTCCCATCGTTTGGATAAGGTGATCCCGGCGCGACCTCACGAACGGGAGTCAAGCGTTGCCATGCACAGGTCAAACTTGTCGAAACTCACCGAATATCAACCCTTTGGGGCAGATACCAGAAGAGTGCAGGAGGACAAGGTCAGGGCCCTCAGCGATAGCACCCATGTAGGCTCCTACTATGACCTGATTACCCTCATCCGTTTGGGTTATTATGCCGAGGCTTCCTCCCTGCTTCCCCCGAAGGGAGGGTGGTTTGTGTTTTCGTCCTATGACTCTCTGCCGCTCGGTTATGTTTATGATCGTGAGCTGGAGCAAAACCTAGCCTCCTGGGCCGTTCCACGGGCGGGCAGCCCGGAAGTGTTTCATGTCATGGCCCTATGCCAGATCTGGCCGGATGGACGTGACCACCCGCCTCGCGTCAAACGGGATGATAGGATGCGGGATCTGGCGGAAAGGTTCGCGATTGAAGCCCCGGCGGAGCCCCTGGCCCGGCTGGAGTGTCTGAAACATCTGGTCCGCTTTCAGGAGGTCCGCAGCCTCCTCAACGCTGAAATTGAAGCCGAATGGCGGAACGCCGAATCAGGACGGAGAGAGGCGGGGAGTCCGGAGGTGGATCCAAAGTTTGCCGCGCTTTACCCGCGATACCGACCCACGCTGGAGGGGATGCGGAACCAGTTGTTTGAAGCGGTGGTAAGTGCTGATTCTGGACTGGGTGACTACCGTAGCCTTCTCCGCCTGTTTCGACTCAACCTCAGCCAGGTCCCGCTGGCGCAAAGAGGCCGGGTTGCGAAACGTGATTATCCCACATGGATTCTCAGCCACCAACTCCTGGCCGATATCTGTGGGCAGGTTTTGCATGGGGATAACACGCAAGCTCTCAAAGCCTGTCCGTTTATGGCCGACTTGGTCCGAATGTCGGCCGAAGCCCCTCTGGATGAGGCCGAGCAAGGCCGCATTCTTTTTCTCTGCCTCCTCGCGCACGTCCAGGCCGGCAGGGTGGGGGATTATGTGGAGTTACTGAAGGGACTGCCCCAAAAATTGAAGGACGAACTGGCTGCCAAACCCGAGGTTTACGCTTTTGAGCGGATCATCACCAACTTGGGTTGGAGCATCTTCTCTTATGGGGCCGAAAAAAAACATGAGGAAAACGAGGTTCTTTTTTTCCGAAGGGTTCTTGAATCGGACGACCTGTGCGGATCGCTCACTCCCGTCCTGAATCCGTTCCTGATGCTTGAAAAAAGCGGGTATGAGGCATCGCTTTTTGCGGCTGTTTCGGAAATGGATGATGCGGCTCCGAAAAAGGCGGCGTATCTTCTGCAAAAGGGAAAGCTTCATCAGAAATTGTTCTGGACCAAGTCGTTGGCGCTGGCCGACTATCTCAAGGCGGAACAGCTTTTTCAGAAACAAAAGGACGGGACCGGTAGTTCTCTTGCCGCGTTTTGCAAGGTCTCGGTTTTGTTTGAGCTGAGGCGGTTCACCGAAGCCAGGGAGGCTCTTTTGACCTTACGGCGAGCTGAGCTGTCTTCGAAGGATCAGGCGAGTCTCGATCAATGCTTGAAAAACATCGAGCAAGCCCAAGCTGACGAGAACGAATGAATTGGCGGGAGATGTTTCCTGTCTCCCAAGTCCGCTCAGGCCGGTTCGAGCATGCCACCGCGCAGGCGGAGCTGAAGGCGGGCGCGGGAGGCGAATTCCGGGTTGTGCGTCACCAGGAGCAGGGCGGCGCCCTGTTCGGCGCAGACCTCGACAATGAGGTGGAGGACGGACTCGGCGGTGGCCTCGTCCAGGTTGCCCGTGGGTTCGTCGGCCAGGACCACGGCGGGCTGGTTGATGAGGGCGCGGGCCACGGCCACACGCTGGCGCTCGCCGCCGCTGAGGCGGCTGGGCAGGCCCTGGAGGCGGTGTTCCAGACCCACGCGGCGCAGCAGCTCCAGGGCGCGGGCGCGGGCGGCGGCGTCAAATTTGCCGGCGATGCGGGAGGCGAGGTGGATGTTTTCCAAGACGTTCAGCTCCGGCACCAGGTGGTAGCTTTGGAACACCAGTCCCAGATGCCGGGCGCGGCGGGTGGCGAGGGCGGAGGGGGAGAGGTGCGTGACCTCCTCGCCGTTCCACCAGATGCCGCCCGTGTCGGGCTGCTCCAGGCCGGACAGGAGGTTGAGCAGGGTGGATTTGCCGCTGCCGCTTTCGCCCCGGATGCTGGAAAAGTCGCCGGGCCGGAGCTCGAGGTTGAGGCCGCGCAGGACGACGATGGACTGGTCGGCCAGGCGGAACGACTTGGCCAGGTTCTCGGCGCGAAGGATGACGGGCAATTCACTCACTGCGAAGGGCTTCGGCGGGTTTCTTGAGGGCGGCCGCGATGGCCGGGATGACGCTGGCGAGGGTCGAAAGGGTGACGGCGCTCACCATCATGAGAAAGATGTTCATGGGCTCGAAATGAACCGGGAGATCGTAGAAGGAGTAGAAGTCGGTCAGGATGTCCTTGTTGCCGCTCAGCCCCGCGATGAAGCGCACAATCGAATCCTTCCCGGCGAGGAAGGAGAGGGAGCCGCCCAGGCCGACCACGGCCCCGAGCAGGCCGATGGCGCCACCCTGGAGGCAGTAGCCGAGGGCGAGCTGGGAGGGGCGGGCCCCGAGGGCGCCGAGCAGGCCGATCTCACGGGTTTTGGAAAAGACCACCACCAGCTGGGTGCAGATGATGACGAAGCCGCTGACGATGTAGATCGGGATGGTCAGGAGCAGGATCATGGTCCGTTCCATCCCGAGCACGAAGAGGAGGTTGTTTTCTTTCTCCTTCCAGGTGAGGACATCGAGGCGGTCCCCCAGCACTTTTTTAAGGTTCTTTTGGAGAGCGAGATAGGAGTCGCGGTCGGCCAGGCGGACGGAGAGCCCGTGGGCCGCGCCGCCGAGTTCGTAGAAGTCCTGCATCAGCTCCAGGCTGATGATCATGGTCTCCCGGTCGAGATCGGGGAAACCGGTGCTGAAGATGCCGGTGACCTCCAGCTCGCGGGGCACGGGCATCTCGCCGTTGTTCACCTTCTGGATGATGGTCGGGGAGGTGAAGCGGACCTTGTCCCCGAGGTGCGCGCCCAGTTTCTGGGCCAGGCCGGTGCTGAGGATGACGGCCTGGTCGTGCAGGTTGCCGTCGAGCGTGCCTTCGATCAGAAACGTCTTAAGGGGAATGACTTCCGAGGCGGTGGCGGCGTCGAGGGCCAGGATGTCGGGGTAGGAGGGCAGGTTGCCCCGCTGAAGCAGGCCCTTGCCCCCGGCGAAGGCGGTGACCCCTTTGACCCCGGGCTGCTGCCGGATGACGGCGGCGACCTTTTTCGGGTCGCGGATCAGGGGATCGTTGAAATCGCCGGAGTAGATGCTGAGGTCCCCGCCGGTCATCACGATCTTGTCCTGCCACATCCGTCCGAAGCCGCTCATGATGCTCTGGGAGACCACGAGGAGGAACACACCCATGGCGACACCCAGGATGGAGAACGTGTAGAAGAGCGTCTGAAGCGTGAACTTCCGCCCCGTGGGGAAGATCTGCTTGAACGCGAGGTAGAGGGGCCAGGGCATCGGAGCGGGGCGGGCCTCAGGCCTGGTTTTCCGGACGCAGGGCGGGGAAGAGGATGGTGTCGCGGATGCTTTCGGCCCCGGTCAGGAGGATGCAGAGGCGGTCAATGCCGATGCCCATGCCGCCGGCGGGAGGCATGCCGTGCTCGAGGGCGGTGAGGAAATCCTCGTCGAGTTTCTGGACCTCCTCGCCCACCTGGGCCATGAACATCTGGCGCTGCACGGCGGGGTCGTTCTGCTCCGAGTAGGCCGGGGCGATCTCCTGGCCGTTGATGCAGAGCTCGAAGACGTCAATGGTGGTGGAATCACCCTCGGTGATCTTGGCCAGCGGGCAGAGCTCCTTGGGCAGATGCGTGACAAAGGTGGGTTGCAAGAGCTTGGGCTCCACGAGTTTGCCAAAGATGGCGTTGGTCACCTCGTAGTCCTCGAAGACGGCGGTCGCCTCGACACCCAGCTCGTGGGCCTTGGCGATTTTGTGCTCCTTGGAACGGGAGAACCAGTCGGCGTCGCCCACGGCCTCAATGACGAGGTCCTTGTAGCGGGCCTCGCGCCAGGTGCCGCCAAGCTCGATGACCGCGCCGGAGGGCATGGTGATGGAGGTGGTGCCCACGACCTCGCGGGCCAGCGTCTGGATCAGTTCGGTCACCAGTGCCATCATGCCCCGGTAGTCGGAGTAGGCCTGGTAAAGTTCCAGCATGGTGAACTCCGGGTTGTGCCGGCGGGAGACACCCTCGTTGCGGAAGACGCGGCCGAGCTCAAACACGCGGTCCAAACCGCCGACGAGCAAGCGCTTCAGATGAAGTTCCAGGGCGATGCGGAGGACAAACTCGCAGTTGAGGGCGTTGAAGTGGGTGCGGAACGGGCGGGCCGCCGCGCCGCCTTCCTGGCCTTGGAGGACGGGTGTCTCATACTCCATGAACCCGCGGTCCTCCAGGAAGCGGCGGATGCGGGAAATGATGCGGCTGCGAAGTTGAAAGCGTTTGCGGGAGGCCTCGTTGGAAATGAGGTCGAGGTAGCGCTGGCGGGCGATCTGCTCGGGATCGGTCAACCCCGACCACTTTTCCGGCAGGGGGCGCAAGGCCTTGGAAACCAACGCGAAACGTGTCGCCCGGAGGGTGATCTCACCGGTCTTGGTCTTGAACAGCGTGCCCTCGGCCCCGATGATGTCGCCGATGTCCACCGAGTGTTTGAAAAACTCATAGCGCTCGGCCCCGACCACATCGAGTTTGAGGTAGAGCTGGATGACGCCGTCGCGGTCCTGGATGCGCAGGAAAGAGGCCTTGCCCATGAGGTTGCGGAACATGATGCGTCCGGCCACGGAGACGACGGGGCTCTGGGTCTCGTCCTCGTTATACAGCCCGCGCGCCTGGGCGGAGGTGTGGGACTGCTCCCAGTTGGCGCGGAAGGGATCAAAACCGTTGGCGCGCATCGCCTCCAGCTTTTGCTGGCGGATGGCGAAGAGGTCGCTGGTGTTTTCGATGGGTTGGGCCTCGGACATGGAAAAAGGACCGAAAGCACTCCGACCTGCCGGGTTTGGCAAACGTAAACGAAGCCGACGCGAAACGGCTCACTCCGACATGACCACAAGATGTATGTCAGATGCGATGGGGGAAATGGCCCCCACAAAATGACGATCCACCGCCGCCGTGATGCTGTCGTGCAAACCCTGAAGATCAGTGGCGAATCCAGGAGAGATGGGCGCGTTCAGGCAGATGGCTGAAAAGCCACCCGCCTTTAATTGCATCACTTCGAAGATGAGGTTATTCACAACTTGTTAAACATCTAACAGGAACCTGACGGAAATCCAGCAATAATGTCAGATAAAAAAGCCGGAACGGCGAAGGCTTGCCAAACTGGCGCGCTGCGGGCTTCTCAACACTTTTGCCCACATGGGTTCCCTTCTCGAACAATTGCAGCATGAGATCCTCGCCGCCCGCAGCCGCATTTACGCGGCCGCCGGGCCGACCCCGCTGGAGGAGGTCGCCGGTCCGGACGGGACCAGGATCTTTCTCAAGCGGGAGGACCTCAGTCCGATCCATGCCTACAAGTGGCGGGGTGCCTTTAACCGCATCGCCTCGCTGACCGAGGAGGAAAAACTCCAGGGGGTTATCACCGCCTCGGCTGGCAACCATGCCCAGGGGGTGGCCCGCGCCGCCCGGCAGCTCGGGCTCCGGGCCACCATCTACATGCCCGTCTCCACCCCCCGCATGAAGCAGGAGGCGGTCCGCCGCCATGGCGGGGACGCGGTGGACATTATCCTCACGGGCGACACCTTTGACGCCGCCGCCGAAGCCGCCCGGGCCGAGGTGGCACGGACGGGAAAACCCTACATCCACCCCTACGATGACCTCCGGGTCATGGGAGGCCAGGGGACGTTGGCGGACGAAATTGTCATGTCGGGGCACGGCCCCTTTGACGTGGTTTACCTCCAGATCGGCGGGGGCGGGATGGCGGCCGGGGTGGCCTGCTGGCTCAAGTATTATTATCCCGGGATCCGGGTCGTGGGCGTGGAAGGAGTCGAGCAGGCCAGCATGAAGGCCGCCCTGGCGGCCGGAAAACCCGTGACCCTCGATTATGTGGACGTCTTTTGCGACGGCACGGCGGTCAAACGCGCCGGAGACACCACGTTCCTGCTCTGCCGCGAACTGCTCGATGATCTCGTGACGGTGACCAACAGCGAGGTTTCCAGCGGCATCCAATGGTTGTGGGAACAGCGCCGCTGCGTTCCGGAACCCGCCGGGGCCATGGGGGTGGCGGCCATGCTCCGGGACCTGCCCTCGCTGGCGGGCCAAAAGGTCCTCCTCATCGTCTGCGGGGCCAACATGGATTTCAGCCAGCTGGCCTCCATCGCCCGCCACGCGGCCGCCGGAGGCGCTACGCGCCGGCTCCTGCGTTTCACCATCGGTGAGCGGGCCGGCTCATTGCTGGATCTGTTGGAGAAACATCTCAACGGCCTGAACATCACGGAGTTCCAATACGGCAAATGTTCGGAGGACACCGCCTGGCCTGTCATCGGCGTGGGGGCCTCCGCCGCGCAGTGGGAGGCCCTGCGCGAACGTCTCCGCGCCGCCGGGGTGGAACATGAGGACGTGACCGACTCGGACGATGTGGACTTCCGCGTCATCCGCTACGACGCCTCCCTGCTGAAGTTCCCCCTCTTCCTCAAGCTGGAGTTCCCCGAGCGTCCCGGCGCCCTTCATGACTTCCTCGAACGGGTCCGTGCCCTCGCCACCGTGGCCTACTTCAATTACACCTACTCGGGGGAACGGGTCGGCCGGGCCCTGCTCGGGTTCGATTTCCCCGACGAGGCCGGACGGACCGCCTTCCGCGCCTTTCTCGCCAGCAGCCACCAGCCCTTCCGCGCCTGCCGTGAGCTTGCTCCGGAAGTGCTGGCCCGGATGCTCTGATTCCTTCCCTCTTTCAGACTTTGCTCTCCACGTATTTCGAAATTCTCGCCTCGGCCCTGCCGGTCTTCCTCGTGCTGGCCGCCGGCTGGGGCGTGCGGGTCAAGGGGTGGCTTGGCCCGGAGGCGGACCGCAGCCTGGTGCGGCTGTTGGTGAATCTCTTTTTCCCCTGCCTGCTGGTGGAGAAAATCCTGGGCAACCCCGCCGCGCAGGATTGGGGCAACCTCGCCCTCGCCCCCGCCTTTGGTTTCGGCCTGGTGGTGTTTGGCTACGCCGTCGCCTGGGTGGTGGGAAAACGCCTGGGTTTCACCCGCGAGGCCGGGCTTCGGACCTTCGCCCTGACCACCGGCCTCTTCAACTACGGCTATCTCGCCATCCCCGTGACCCTGGCGATTTTCCCCGGCGGCGGCGTCACCAGCCTTCTGATGGTTTTCAACCTGGGGGTCGAACTCTCCGTCTGGACCGTCGGCCTGGCCCTTCTTCAGTCAGGTAGTGGAAACTGGCGGACTTCCCTTAAAAACGGCCTGAGCGCCCCGGTCATCGCCATCATCGCGGCCGTGGTGGTGAACCAGGTGGGCCTGGCTCCCTACGTCCCCGCCTGGACCCACAAAACCCTCGAGCTTTTGGGCCAGTGCGCGATCCCGTTTGGCGTGCTTGTCTCGGGGGCGACGCTGGCCGATGCCGCCCGCGGCGTCGCCGTCGAACGCAACCCCCGCGCCCCCCTGGCCGGCCTGATCCTGCGCCTCGGGCTGCTGCCGGTTTTCTTCCTCGGCGTGGCCTGGCTGCTGCCCCCCTCCTATGACGAGCTGCGCAAGGTCATCATCACCCAGGCCGGCATGCCCGCCGCCATCTTCCCCGTCGTCCTGGCCCGCCACCACGGCGGCGAGCCAGGTGTCGCGCTTCAGGTCATCGTCGCCACCTCTCTGGTCGGTCTCTTCACCCTTCCCTTCTGGCTCATGCTCGGCCTGGAACTTCTGAATCATTCGCCATGGAAATAAAACAAGAGGCCCCGGCCTTCGGCTCGCGCCTCACCGCCCTGCTGGTCATCGGCCGGGTTTCGAACCTGCCCACCGTCTGGAGCAACTGCCTGGCCGCCAAGGCCCTGACGCTGGGGCCGGTCCTGGCCTTCGGCGCGCTCCCGCTTTTCGGCGCGGACGACGCCCTCCTCCTGGCCGGGGCCACCCTGGTTTACCTCTGCGGCACCTGGCTCAACGACGTGGCCGATGTGGACTTCGACCGCGCCCACCGCCCGGGGCGCCCCATTCCCGCCGGTCTGCTCAGCCGGCCGCTGGTGGGCCTGCTGGGCGGCTCCGCCGGCGCCGCCGGGGCCGGCCTCATGCTGTGGGCCGGAGCCTCCGGGCCCCTGGTGGCCGCCCTGCTCGCCGCCGTCCTGCTCTACACCGCCCTGCACAAGAAATGGTCGGGCGGGGTCATCCTCATGGGCCTGTGCCGGACCCTCCTGGGCGCCGCCGCCGCCTCGGTTTTCTTTCGTTACCGAAATGCCGCCGGTCCCCTTCCCTGGCACGCCCTGGCCTGGGGCGCGGCCGTGGGCGTCCACATCGTCGGCCTGAGCGCCATGGCCCGCCGCGAGGCCACCGGGGGGAAGGTCCCGGTCTGGTCCCGGGTGCTTCTGTTCGCCCCGGCCGCCCTGGTGTTCCTCGGGGCGTTTTTCAAACTGTTCGACCTGACCTCGCAGGACTCCGTCTTCGCCGCCGTCCCCTCCATCGGCTTTTCCGTCGCCGCCCTCTTCTGGACGTTCCGCTCCGTTTCCCACCTCCGGGCCGACCACCCGGCCCGCATCGCCCGCAGCGTCTCCTCCCTCCTCGCCGGCCTGGCCCTCTACGATGCCGCCATCTCCGCCTCGGTGGACCTTCCCACCGCGCTCCTCGCCCTGGCCTTTTTTGCCGTGGCCCGGGTCTCCCAGCAGTTTCTCCCCGCGACCTGAGCAACGGCTGCTTCCGACCGAATCATGTTTCACTGAGACGATTCAAGACAGCCAAGGCAAAATTAACCACAGAGACACGGAGGCACAGAGATTCGTAGTGATCTTGGAACTGTTGTGTTGGCGTGCCTTTGCCCCAGTTGTTTTATAAACCATTTTATTTAAGTGACTTACAAGTTATCTGATACTCTCTGTGCCTCTGTGTCTCTGTGGTTTAAACTTGTCTTGAAAAAAGGTTTTAGGATCGGATGAAGCGGATGAATTCACTTGGGGGAACGAGTGTGAAACGGTGTTGGGTATTCAGGTCCAATTTTTCTCGGTTAATGTTCCTTGCCAGGGAACCTGTTAGATAATTTCAACTCTTCCTTCCGTTCACTCCATGAAACCAGCCCTCCGTCTGCTTCCTTCCGCCGGTCTTCTGCTCGCCGCCTGCGTCAGCACCGCCCAAAACGCCTCCACGCCCTCCTATCAGCCGCTTTTCAACGGCAAGGACCTGACCGGCTGGATCGGACT
>JANOBW010000342.1:0-8346 GCA_031411855.1 Opitutia bacterium | reverse complement strand
GCTACGGCGACGCCATGCTGATGGTGTGAGGCGCTTGCCCTCAGCGAAAAGCCGTTCAGTTTCACCCCTCCGTGGTCCCGGTCGTCCTTCCCGCCTCCCTCTCCCGCCGGCTTACCGGCGTGCTTCCCTGTGCCCTGGCGGCGGGCATCGCCGAGCTGGCCTTTGCCCGGACCGCGCCGGTCTGCGTGGCGCTGGCTCCCGACTTGGCAAGGGCGGAGTCGCTGCTGGACGAACTCGCCGCCCTGCTCCCCCGTCGTTTCCCCGGGCAAACTATCCCGCAGGTTCACATCCTGGCCGAGGAGCCGGGCGACCGTGACCTCGCGGCCAAGGCGTTTGAGTCCGAATGCGAACGTGTCGCCGTCCTGACCGCCCTGCGCGAACGCCGCTCCGGGGAAACCGCCTCTCCGCCGCTTCTGCTTATCACGACCCCGGCGGCGTTTTTCCGTCCGGCCCCACACCCCGACGCCCTCGGCGGACGCGAGATCCGCCTGTTCAAGGATGCCGACCACAACTTCCAGGAACTGGCGCAACGTCTTGGCCATGAATTGGGTTACGACTGCGAGGCCGTCTGCGAGGCGCCCGGACAATACGCGGTCCGCGGCGGCCTGCTCGACGTTTACCCGCTCAACGCCCAGGCCCCGGTGCGGCTCGATTTTTTCGGCGACACGCTGACCGACATCCGCGAGTTCGACCCCGCTACCCAGCTCTCCGGCGGTCCGGCCCTGGCCGGAGTGGTCATCGCGGCAGCCCGGCAGGGCGATATGGCCCACGATGCCCGCAACCTTCTTCGCTACCTGCCATCTAGGGTCAACTGGCTGCTGATCGAACCCGCCGCACTCTG
Source organism: Opitutia bacterium (assembly GCA_031411855.1). Taxonomy (GTDB): domain Bacteria; phylum Verrucomicrobiota; class Verrucomicrobiia; order Opitutales; family JANOBW01; genus JANOBW01. Next base: position 7,505 of record JANOBW010000342.1, on the reverse strand, counting down.
CGAGAAACACCCGGAACGCTGCGAGATCCCGGAACGCTACGCCTCGCCCTCCCCCACCCTGGCCGACCTGCGTGACCGCGACGGGGCCGACGACATCTTTCTCGGCCTCTCCGAACACGACCAGGAGGTTTCCTTGTTTCCGCCGGAAACCCCTCGCCAAGAGGTGCTTCTGCGCAGTCTCGAACCCTGGCGGCCCATCATCCCCGTGGAGGCTTTCGGGGCCGACCGCCTTGCCGCCGAACAGACCGCGCGGGCCGATTTTCTCGTCACGTTGCAACGCTGGCAACAGGACGGCCACCGCATCGAACTGGCCTGTGCCAACGACGGCGAGGAGCAGCGGCTGCGCGAAGTCCTGGCTGCGGAAACACGCCTCGACGGTTTCCGTCCCGTCTTCACGCGCGGGCTGCTGCGGCAGGGTTTCCGGCTCGATTGGGACGTTCCCCACCCCGCCGCCCCCCTGGCCTGGCTGGCACCAGGGTCCGCCAAGGGCATGGTTTTAGTCACTGACAGCGAGGTGTTTGGGCGGATGCGGGTCCGGCCGTCACCACGCCGCCGCCGGGCCGCGCCGCACCGCTCACAAGTGGACCAGTTGCTGGACTTCTCCGAGCTGACCGAGGGCGACCACGTCGTCCACTTGCAGCACGGCATCTGCCGCTACCGGGGCCTGACACGGCTCACCCTCAACCAGCGGCCCGAGGAAGTCGTGTCGCTGGAGTTCGCGGACTCCGTCACCCTCCACCTTCCCCTCCACGAAAGCCACCTGCTGACCCGCTACGTGGGCCTGACCAAGATCCTGCCGAAACTGGCGAAACTCGGTTCCGGCCAGTGGGAGAAAACCCGCCGCAAGGCCGAGCAGGCCACGCTGGATCTGGCGGCGGAACTTCTTCGCACCCAGGCCACCCGCCAGGCCCGGCAGCGTCCGCCCTGCGGTCCCGACACCGCCTGGCAGACCGAGTTGGAAAACGCCTTTCCCTACACGGAAACCCCCGACCAGCACCGCGCCATCAGCGAGGCCAAGGCCGACTTGGAGGCCCCCTCGCCGATGGACCGCCTGCTCTGCGGCGACGTCGGCTTCGGCAAGACGGAAGTCGCTCTGCGCGCGGCATTTAAGGCGGTCGCCTCGGGACGCCAGGTGGCCGTTCTCGTTCCCACCACCATCCTGGCCCAGCAGCACTTTCTGACCTTCCGCGACCGGTTTGCGGAATATCCCATCGCGGTCGAAATGCTCAGCCGTTTCCGGAGTCCGAAGGAGCAGGACGAGATTCTGAAACAGGTCACCGACGGCCGCGTGGACGTGCTCGTCGGCACGCACCGCCTGCTCGGCAAGGACGTGAAGTTTCCCCGCCTGGGACTGCTCGTCATTGACGAAGAGCACCGCTTTGGGGTCCGCCAGAAAGAGCAGATCAAAAGCCTCAAGCAGGACGTGGACGTCCTTGCCATGAGCGCGACGCCGATCCCGCGCACCCTCCACATGGCCCTGACCGGCGCGCGCAGCCTGAGCGTGATCGAAACCGCGCCGGTCAACCGCCTGCCGATCGAAACCGTGGTGCGCCCCTACGATGAGGCCACGGTGATTTCCTCCATCCGTTTTGAGATCAGCCGCGGCGGCCAGGTTTTCTACCTGCACAACCGCGTGCAGACCATCCACGCCTGCGCGGCGAAACTCCGCGACGCCCTGCCGGAACTTCGCATCGCCATCGGCCACGGCCAGATGGACGAACATGATCTGGAGCACATGATGACGCGCTTCGTGGCCGGCGAGTTCGACGTGCTGGTCTGCACCACGATCATCGAGACCGGCCTCGATATCCCGAACTGCAACACCATCATCATTGAGGGCGCGGACCGTTTCGGACTGTCGCAACTCTACCAGTTGCGCGGCCGGGTGGGGCGCTCGCCTCGCCAAGCTTGGTGCTACCTGTTCCTCCACCGTCGGGGCAGCGTGGCGGGGCTGTCGCGGGAACGCCTGGCCACCCTGAAACAGTTTAACCAGCTCGGCGCCGGTTTCCGCATCGCCATGAGGGACTTGGAGTTGCGCGGCGCGGGAAACCTCCTCGGGCCGCAGCAGTCGGGCCAGATCGCGGGCGTGGGTTTCGAGCTGTATTGCGACCTGTTGCGGCAAAGTGTGTCGCGGCTGAAGGGCGAGAAGTCGGCCAAGTCGCACCGGGCGCAGATCCGCCTGGACTTCGTCACACTCGGCGGGGCCGCACCCGATCCGGCGGAGAAGGAAGGTCCGAGAATGGGTTACGCCACGCTCAAGGCCGAAGAACTGGAGGGCCGCTTTTCGCCGGTGGTGGAGGCCTCGCTTCCGGCCGACTACATCGGCGAGACCCGCCTCCGCGTGGACTTCTACCGCCGCCTCGCCCTCGCCGCCAACGAGGCCGAGGTGAAGGAGATCGGAGCCGCTCTGGAAGACCGCTTCGGCCCCAGGCCCAAGGCGGTGGAAATCCTGCTCGTGATGACGGCCCTGCGCTGCCTCGCGGAAGCCCGTGGCCTGCTCTCCGTCGAGACGGAAGGCCCCATTCTTAAAATGCTGAAGGCCAGCGGGGTGCGCGATGACTACGTGAAACTCGGCCCGAAGTTTCCCCGGCTGGAAAAGACCGATCCGGTAAAGAAGCTGGCCGAGATTCGGAGCCACCTGAAGCGGCTGGCGGAGGTGTGAAGCCTTCAGAACTTTTCGGTTGGCCTGCCCCGTGCTCCGATTTTCACTCCCACCATGCTCAAACGATTCTGCGACCCCGGTGCCCATACCACCCTTTCCTCTGGTGGCCTGCTTCTTCTCCGCGTCGGTTTCGGCGGCATGATGGCCGTCGGCCATGGCTGGGTCAAAGTGCAGAACTTCGCCGCCCACTCCAATGAGTTCGTGGATTTCGCCGGCCTCGGCCCGAAGCTCAGCCTCTCCCTTGCCATCCTCGGCGAGCTCGGCTGCGGCGCCCTTCTCGTCATCGGCCTGGGCACCCGCCTCGCCGCCGTCCCCTTTGCCATCACCATGATTGTGGCCATGATGACGGCCCACGCCGCGGACCCCATCTTCATGACCGGCACCGGTGGCGCGAAAGAACCCGCCCTGCTCTACCTCATCCCCGCCCTCACCTTGTTTTTCACCGGCCCCGGCATGTTCTCCCTCGATGCGATGCTGGCCGGTGGCGGTGGCGCGAAGAAGAAGTCCGAGTGAGTTTTGCGGCGGAGTTTTCTCTGAAAAACCCTTGCGGACGCCCCGCCGTTGCAGGCAATCGCTCCCATGCTTCCGCTTGAGCACATCAGGAGCCTTCTCTCCGGCCCCGCCCTCACCACCGTCGAGGGCCTGCCCTACCGCCGCGCCGGTTCCGGCAAGGTCCGCGAACTGTTCGACCTCGGGGACGAGCTCCTCATGGTCGCGACCGACCGCCTCTCCGCCTTCGATGTCGTCCTCCCCGACGGCATTCCCGGCAAAGGCGTGATCCTCACCCAGCTCAGCCGTTTCTGGTTTGAACGCACGGGCGATATCCTGCCGAACCACCTCGTGCCCGACCACGACCGCCGCCTCGCCGAACTGTTGCCCCACCAGCCCGGTCTGGCCGCCCGCTCCATGCTCGTGCGCAAACTCAAACCGCTTCCGATTGAGGCGGTCGTCCGCGGTTACCTCGCCGGTTCCGGCTGGAAGGACTACCGCGCCACCGGTCAACTCGCTGGGCACACCCTGCCCGCCGGTCTGCGCGAAAGCGAACGTCTCCCCCAGCCTCTCTTCACACCTTCCACCAAGGCCGCCCTCGGCGCACACGACGAACCCCTGACCGAGGCCCAGGCCGCCGAGCTGCTCGGGCCGCGTTTTGAGGAGGTCCGCTCCGCCGCCCTCGCCCTCTACCGCCGCGGTTCCGAACTGGCCGCGAAGGCTGGCATCATCCTGGCCGACACCAAGTTCGAGTTCGGCACCGATGCCACCGGCCGTCTCCACCTCATTGACGAGGCCCTCACGCCCGACTCCTCGCGCTACTGGCCGCTCGACGGTTACGCGCCCGGCCGCAGCCAGCCTTCCTTCGACAAACAGTTCACCCGCGACTGGCTGGAAACGCAGCCCTGGGACAAAAAACCACCAGCTCCCCGCCTCCCCAGGGAAGTGGCAGAAGGCACCCGCGACCGCTACTGGACCGCCCTCGAACGCCTGACCCAGGCACGCTGAAAACGAGTTTCCCAAAGTTGCGGCTCAATAGAAACGCTGATTGCCCCATTCAGGCTCAACACGGCAAGGACAAGCTCAGCTCCAGGTAAGATGAGAGCGGTGGACAAAAAAAGCCCCGCCCCTTACCAAGGTAAAGTGACGGGGCCGAATTTAATTTTCAAGAGGTCGTTTAGGATTCCTCAGAATCGCCCTCGTCCGAGGAATCCGTGATGTCGCCTGAGACTCCTGCGTCTGGTCCAGCCTCGCCGGCTGATTCCGTGGGAACGGCATCCCCCTCGGCAACAACAGCTTCGGCGGGAGTTTCCTCGGCGATCTCACCGATGACCACCTTCGAAACGGCGAGGAGTTCATCCTTCTTGTCGAGGTTGACGAGGCGGACGCCCTGGGTGCTGCGGCCAATGATGCGGATGGTGGAAACCGGCGTGCGGACGGCCTGGCCCTGTTTCGTCAGGATCATGATCTGGTCGTCCTCCTTGACGGTGATGGCGGCGATGATGGGCGACTCCGTCTTCATGGCGGTGACGCCCATGGTGGCGCGGCCCTTGGCCAACCATTCGGCGAAGTGGGTGCGCTTGCCGTAGCCGTCGGCGGCGGCGATGAGGAGCGTGCCCTCGGGGTCCACCACTTCAAGCGAGACCACGACATCACCCTCACGGAGCGCGATGCCACGGACACCGCGGGAGTTGCGGCCGAGTTCGCGGAGTTCGGATTCCTCGTTGAAACGGACGCTGGCGGCGTCGCGGGTGATGATCATGAGGTCGTCCTTGCCGGAAGTGAGCACGGCGCGGATGACCTCGTCGCCCTCGTCCACGTTGATGGCGTTGAGGCCGGCGGCGCGGTGGTTGCGGTAGTCGGTCAGCGCGGACTTCTTGATGACGCCCTTGCGCGTGCAAAGGACGAGCGACTGTCCGGTGTCAAAGTTGGGAACGGTGAGGAAAGCGGCGATGGACTCGTTTTCCTGGAACGCGAAGAGATTGGCGACGGAACGGCCCTTGGACGTGCGGAGACCTTCCGGGATTTCGTAAACTTTTTCGACATAAACCCGGCCGTCCTGGGTGAAGGCCATGATGTTGTCGTGGTTCTGCGCGGTGAAGAGCAGGCGGACGGCATCGTCGTCGTGCGAACCCGCGCCGATGACACCCTTGCCGCCGCGTTTCTGCGACTTGTAGGCGTTGACGGGGGTGCGCTTGATCTGGCCGTTTTCGGTCACGGTGATGACGACGCCCTCGTTTTTGACGAGGTCCTCCATGCGGAGTTCGCTTTCGTCAGGGACGATGCGGGAGCGGCGTTCGTCGGCGTATTTGTCGCGCATCTCGACGAGTTCCTCGCGGATGACGGACAGGAGGCGCTTCTCGTTGGCCAGAATGTCGCGGAGGTCGGCGATGACGATCTTGAGCTCGGCGTATTCCTTTTCGATCTTATCCCGTTCCAGACCAGTGAGTTGATAGAGACGGAGATCGAGGATGGCGTCGGTCTGGCGCTCGGTGATGGGATACTTCGCCATCAAACGATCCTTGGCTTCCAGACGGGAGGCGGAGGCGCGGATGATCTTGACGAAGTCGTCAAGGTTATCGAGGGCGATGAGGTAACCCTCCAGGATGTGGGCGCGGTCCTCGGCCTTGCGCAGGCGGAACTGGGTGCGGCGGGTGATGACGTCGCGGCGGTGCTCCAGATACAGCTGAAGCATCTCCTTGATGTTCATCTCCTTGGGACGGCGTTTGTCGAGGGAGAGCAGGATGACGCCGAAGGAGGAGCCAAGCTGGGTCTGTTTGTAGAGCTGGTTGACAATGACGCGCGGGATCTCGCCGCGTTTCAACTCGATGACGATGCGGGTGCGCTCGTCGGACTCGTCGCGCAGGTCGGAGATGCCCTCGATGGCCTTGCCCTGGATGAGGTCGGCGATGTGGGTGACGAGGGTGGCGCGGTTGGTGTTGTAAGGTAACTCCTTGATGATGATGACATCACGGCCGGCGGGGGTGGTTTCAAACTCCACGATACCGCGGGTTTTGACGATGCCACGACCGGTGCGGAGATAGGATTCGCAACCCGCGCGGCCCATGATGAGACCACCGGTGGGAAAGTCGGGACCGGGGATGATCTCGATGATGTCGTCCAGAGTGGACTCCGGCTTGTCAATCAGAAGACACAGACCATCAATGAGTTCGCCCAGATTGTGCGGCGGGATGTTGGTGGCCATGCCGACGGCGATGCCGGTGGAGCCATTCATCAAAAGATTCGGAACGGCGGAGGGCAGGACGGAGGGCTCGGTGGTGGACTCCTTGTAGTTGGGGACGAAGTCCACCGTGTCCTCGTCGAGATCGCGGAGCAGGTCCTCGGCGATGGCGGAAAGTTTGCACTCGGTGTAACGATAGGCGGCGGGCGGGTCGCCGTCCACCGAACCGAAATTGCCCTGCGGGATGACGAGCGGGTAACGCATCACCCAGGGCTGGGCCATGCGGACGAGGGTGTCGTAAACAGAGGTGTCGCCGTGAGGGTGGTAGTTTTTGAGAACTTCGCCGACGACGCCGGCGCACTTGTCGAAGGCGCGGTTGTGCAGGAGACCCTCGCGCAACATGGCGTAGAGGACGCGGCGGTGAACCGGTTTGCAGCCGTCGCGGACATCGGGAAGGGCGCGGGAAACGATGACCGACATCGAATAATCAATGTAGGCGCGCTCCATGACGTCGGAGATGCCGGATTCGGTAAGGTGTTCGGACATGTTCTAAAAAATTGCTTGTGAATGACTTACGTTGACCGCGTCGGGCTCACACGTCGAGGAAGGCGACGTTGAGAGCGTTGTTCTCGATGAAGGCGCGGCGAGAAGGAACGTCCTCGCCCATGAGCATGGTGAAGGTGTTTTCGGCCATGGCGGCGTCGGTGATGCTGACACGGAGGAGGCGGCGCACAGCCGGGTCCATGGTGGTTTCGAAAAGCTGCTTGGGGTTCATTTCCCCCAGTCCCTTGTATCGCTGGATCGAGAGGCCGCGGCGGCCGTTTTCGCGGACCTTGGCGACGATGTCGAGGGGGCTGTTCAGGCCGGCCGCCTTGGCCTCGGCGCGGGCGGCGGCGGAAACCTCGGCGCTGTTCGGGTCCGTTTCAGCAGCCTCGGTCTTGGCTTTGGAGGTGTTTTCGACCAGGCGGTAGCGGGCGTCGGCGGAACGCGTCCAGGTCGTTTCGGAAAGACCAAGGACGGCGACCTCGCGGAGGATTTTCGCCATTTCCTTGGCCTCGTAGATTTCGTGGACGGAGATGCGCTGAGTCACCGTAACTCCTTCCACCACAACGGTGCGAGTGAAGTTCTGGGCGGAGTCCTGGGCCAGGCCGAACTCGGCCGCGAAGGCGGCGC
>JANOBW010000341.1:0-1705 GCA_031411855.1 Opitutia bacterium | reverse complement strand
CCTATGGCAGCCGAGTTTGTTAACTCCTATAAAGGAAATGATCCCGAATCCTGCGTAAAATGGGCGTTAAATCTCCCTCCAGAAGTTCAAATAAGAAACGACCTTATTATTTCTTCATTTCGTCAACTTTGGATTTCAAATAATGCTTCTGCTCAAAAGTTTAGATCACTTTATGCGGAGCTACAAAAAATTGATGATTTGCCCACACTCCCTAAATAATAAAACAGAACTATTTGCTCAACTACACGCCGATGGAGAATTTAATAAGGAAGATGTCATAAAAACCGATCCCCAAAAATTACCCACCGCCGCATTCCACGTTCGACGTTGGACGTTCAAAGTTCAACGTTCCTCCCACGCATGCTGACCGACACCCACTGCCACCTTTCTGTTTTTGAACGCGAAAACCGCCTCGACGCCACCCTCCAGGCTGCGGTGGACGCCGGAGTCACCCGCATGGTCACCATCGGGACCGACCAGCAGGACTGGGACCTCTACCGCCGCATCGCCGCCCGTTTCCCCGGCCGCGTCTGGCACACCGCCGGCCTCCATCCCTGCGATGTGGAGGAGGATTGGGAGGAGCAACTCGCCCTCCTGCCCAGCTGTTTCGGGGAGAGGCCCGCCCCCGTCGCCCTCGGCGAGATCGGGCTCGATTACTTCCACCTGCCCAAACACCCCGACGAGGCCGCCGAAATCCGCTCCCGCCAGGTCAAGGCCTTCCGCCGCCAGCTGGAGCTCGCCTACCAGTTCGACTGCCCCGTCGTGATCCACTCCCGCAACGCCTTTGCCGACTGCGTCTCGATGATAGACAAGTCCGGCGTGGACTGGCGCAAGGTCGTCTTCCACTGCTTCTCCGAGGGCGGGGCCGAGATGGCCGAACTCGTCAAACGCGGCGGCTTCGGCAGCTTCACCGGCATCCTCACCTACAAGAAGGCCGGCAACATCCGCGAAGCCATCCGCTGCCAGGGCCTGGACCGCCTCATGCTCGAGACGGACTGCCCCTTCCTCACCCCCGAACCGGTCCGGGGGAAACCCAACGAGCCGGCCTTCCTCCGCCACACCGCCGACTACGCCGCCACGTTTTTCGGGGTCAGCCTGGAGGAGCTCGCCCGGATCACCTCGGCCAACGCCGCGCGTTTCTACGGGCTCGGCTGAAGGTCGTTTCCCACACGGAAACCCCATCCGCTTTTTTCCACATCTTCTTGGCCGGCCGCCACCTTGCAGGCGGCATGGAAGGCGTCCGTAGCACTGTTTTCCCTTCCGGAGAGGACCGCCACGGCCACGCCCAACTCGCTCCTTTCCTTGGGTTTGCAACCCCCGCCGTCCCACCCGCCGCCTGGTCTCCCCGCCCGCGTTCCCCCTTTCGGACCAGCCCGTCCCGCCTCCGCCGGGCGTTCCCGCCAGGCACAAAGTGTTGGCCACACGGTTTAAACAGGGACAACTCACCTCATGCTTCGCCCCCTGCTCCTGTGCCTCACGTTTTCCTGCCTGCCGCTGCCCCTCCTTTTCGCGACCCCCGAGACCGTCCCGCTCCCGCAGAGCCAGGTGGTTTCCCTCTTCGACGGCAAGTCCCTCGCCGGTTGGAAGGGCGACCCGAAATACTGGCGTTTTGAAAACGGCATGATCGTGGGCGGCTCCCTCCAGGAAACCGTCCCCCACAACACCTTCCTCTTCTCGGAACGCGAGGCCTCCCACTTCATCCTCC